>JAEWCE010000021.1 GCA_023390785.1 Pseudomonadota bacterium | reverse complement strand
GGCTTAACCCCGCGACCGGCCCGCTCGGACGGCCTCGATAATGTCGATGGCGGCCCGGACGCCGCCTTCTATATCCAGTTGGGAGTTATCTAGCAAGTAAGCATCCGGGGCCGGTTTCAAGGGTGCGATCGGCCGGTTCTTGTCGCGTTCGTCGCGCTGGATGATGTCGGCGAGCACGGCGGCCTCGTCGGCCTCCTCGCCCCTCGCCCTGGCCTCCATGGTGCGGCGGCGGGCGCGGACCTTGGGGTCGGCGACGACGAAGATCTTCACGTCGGCGTCCGGGCAGATCACGGTTCCAATGTCGCGGCCGTCCAGCACCGCGCCGGGCGGATCGGCGGCGAATTGCCGCTGGAAATTGACCAGGACCTCGCGAACCCTGGGGATCGCCGAGACGATGGAGGCCCCCTCGCCGGCCTTCTGGGTCTTCAGCGCGGGATTGCCGAACTTTTCGGGATCGAGCTCCAGCGCGGCCTGCACCGCGGCCGCCTCGTCACGGAGATCATGACCGGATTGCATCAGGGCATAGGCCACCGCGCGGTAGATTACGCCGGTATCGAGATGACGATAGCCGTAATGGTGGGCGAGGCGCTTGCCGAGCGTCCCCTTCCCCGAGGCCGCGGGCCCGTCGATGGCGATGATCATGTCACTCAAACCTTGGCTGTCTGGGGCCCGCGTGCGCGTCGCAATGGCCGCTCTTCGGTAAAGATATTGCGAGACGCGAACTCCGCGGGACTCGCAAAGGTGAGATATTCGCGCATGGCGTCGGAGGGCGACGACGCAGTGAACCATGGTTCGGCAAGGCGTCGGGCCGGATCGCAGACCCAGGCCGGCACGCGGCCAAGACGACGTTGTTTGGCCAGATATTCGGCGATGGCACCGACCAAGGCGTCGAGGCGCTCGTTCTGCGTCAACGCCGGCTCGTCCTCGATCGTCTGGTACTGAGCGAGGCTGGTCCCGGCCAGATCGAACGTGTCGACGAATTCGGCCAACGTCGCATCCTGCGGCGCGCCGGCGCGAATACGATCGACGGCTTCAGCGAGGGTATTTGGGCGCATCCGCTCCTCCCTCAAGATCCATGTTGCCGCCGTAGACCGCTATCTGAAGCTTGGTTCCGGCGTTGGCCGCAGCACGGCGGATCGAATCGAAAGCATCCAGCAGAGCTTCGCGGTCGAGGGCTGCGCTCATGGCCGCGGCCTCATGAAAACTCGGCCCCTAGCGAACGCATCATCGGAATGAAATCCGGAAAGCTGGTGGCGATGAAGGCGGTGTCGTCGACGGTCACGGGCTGGTCGGCGGCGCAGCCCATCACCAGCGCGGACATCGCGATGCGATGGTCCATGTGGGTGGCGACGGTGCCGCCACCGGGAACGTGACCGCGGCCTTCGACGATCAGATCGTCGCCGGAGATCTCGACCTTCACGCCGTTGACGCGCAGCATGGCGGCGGTGGCTTCCAGCCGATCGGATTCCTTGACGCGCAGCTCGTGCAGGCCGCGCATGATGGTGGTGCCTTCGGCGAAGGCGGCCGCCACCGCCAGCACTAGATATTCGTCGATCATCGAGGGCGCGCGCTCCGGCGGCACCTCGACCCCGCGCAGCTTCGAGGCCCGCACCCGCAGTTTCGCCATCGGCTCGCCGGCATCGCCGCGTGCCTCGCTTTCCTCGATGGAGGCGCCCATCTCGCGCAGCGTGGTGAACAGGCCGGTGCGCAGCGGATTGGTCATGACGTCGGACAGGACGATATCGGAGCCCTCGACGATCAGCGCCGCGACCATCGGGAAAGCCGCCGAGGAGGGATCGGCAGGCACCACCACGGTGGCGCCGTGCAGCTCGGGCTGGCCCTTGAGCGTGATCCGGCGGCCATGCACGCCCTCCCGCGCCGAGGCGATGTCGGCGCCGAAATGCTTCAGCATCAGCTCGGTGTGGTCGCGGCTGGCTTCGGTCTCGATGATAGTCGTGGTGCCGGGAGCGGCGAGGCCCGCCAGCAGCACCGCCGACTTGATCTGGGCCGAGGCGACCGGGGTCGTGTAGGTGATCGGCAGCGGATCGCGCGCGCCCTGCAGGGTCAGGGGCAGACGACCGCCCTCACCCCCGGAGATGACCTTCGCGCCCATCTTTTCCAGGGGATCGAGGATCCGGCGCATCGGGCGGCTGCGCAGCGAGGCGTCTCCGTCGAAGATCGCCGAGATCGGGCAGCCGGCGACGGCGCCCATCACCAGCCGGCAGCCGGTGCCGGAATTGCCGAAATCCAGAGCCGCCTTGGGCGCGGCGAAGCCCGCGACGCCCACCCCGTTCACCTTCCAGGCGAACTCGCCGGTGCGCTCGACCCTGGCGCCCAGCGCCTGCATGGACTTGGCGGTGTTGAGGACGTCCTCGCCCTCCAGCAGGCCCGAAATCCTGGTCTCGCCGACCGCCAGCGCGCCCAGGATCAGCGCACGGTGAGAGATCGACTTGTCGCCGGGCACCCGTACTTTCCCGGTCAGGGGTCCGCTGGCGCGAGACTGCAGCGGCCTCGGATGGTCGGAATGAGTCAAGATTGTGTCCTTGGATGAGCCCTGAGGGGACTGCGGCGCAGGTACCACATGGTCCGCGCGCCGTCACGGGCATGTCGTTCTCCCGTAATGCGCTATTGACAGCGGGCCGCCAACTAGCCAAGTGAAACACCGCTTTTCAGACATTCCCAGGATTCCTGCCGTGGCCAAGTCCGAACTCGGAACCAAACGTATTTGCCCGACTACGGGCAAAAAGTTCTATGACCTCAACAAGAATCCGGTGATCTCGCCCTATACCGGCGAAGTTGTGCCGATCGCCCCGGTGGCGCCGGCGCGCATGTCCCGCGGCGCCGAGGCCCGGCACGCGGCGACAGCGGATGCTGCGCCCGAGCCGGCAGAGGTCGAAGAGGTCTCGCTCGAGGAAGCCGATGCCGAGGAGAACACCGGCAAGGTCAAGGCCGTGGTGCCCGAGTCGGAGGACGATATCGAGGTCGACGAGACCCTCGATGACGACGATGACGATGATTCGACCTTCATTGCCGACGAGGAAGAGGGCGATGAGGACGTGACCGACATCATTGGTGATGTCGGAGGTGATGAAGAGACTTGAGATCAGTCCTGATCTGTGAAAAAGGGTGCACCGCGCGAGTCGCCAGGACTCGCCGGTTGGGGTGATCCACCAGATTCACCCCGTAAAGGACTAAGGGGCCATAGCTCAGCTGGGAGAGCGCTTGCATGGCATGCAAGAGGTCGGCGGTTCGATCCCGCCTGGCTCCACCAGCCTTCGCTCGCTTCGCGAGCTACGGCTCGGCAAGCCATCCTCGCTCCATCGTAGCGAAGTGAGCGAAGGCTGCCGCGGCGTAGCCCGAAGGGCGAAGCCGGGCTTCATTGGATCAAAACCGGATGTAAGCTCCTCCCCCGACAACCGGGGAGCGTGCCGTGAAGTACGTATACATCCTTGAGAGCCTTGATTCTCTCCACTTCTACGTCGGTATCACCGATGACCTCCGCGCTCGACTGGCAAAGCACAATGCTGGCGAGGTGCCGCACACCTCGAAATATGGGCCCTGGCGGCTCAAAACTTACGTTGCATTCAGCAACGAGAAGCAGGCCGCCGCATTCGAGAAATACTTGAAGTCGGCGTCCGGTCGCGCCTTTGCCAAGAAGCGGCTCTAACCCCCTACTCCCCGATCGCCGCATTCAACCGATCCCTCAGCGCCACGATCTCGTCCTTCATCGCGACCAGTTCCGGCACCGAGCAGTGCGAGGCCGCCAGGATCGACTGTGGCACGCTGCGGGCTTTGTCCTTCAAGGCATGGCCCTGCGGCGTCAGCGCGATCAAGACTTGGCGCTCGTCCTCACTGGAGCGGGTGCGCTTGACGAGATGCGCCGCTTCGAGCCGCTTCAGCAACGGCGTCAGCGTGCCCGAATCCAGGAACAGGCGCTCGCCGATGTCCTTGACCGGCACGTCGTCGCGCTCCCACAACACCAGCATCACCAGATATTGCGGATAGGTCAGGCCGAGCCGGTCCAGCAGCGGCTTGTAGATGCGGTTGAAGGCATGCGCGGCCGAATAGATCGCGAAGCAGATCTGGTTGTCGAGCCGCGGCGGCGCGTCCGCTGCCGATGATTTTCGGGGCACGGCGAATCTCCCGGGGTTTGGCCTCATTGTGCCGCCCGGCGGCGGCATATTCAATTGCGAACAATTAAATGTGACGCATCGCAATTTCAATTGTACACAATCAAATTGCTTGCAATAAACACCGCACCCATCGAAACCATGGAGACGACAATGTCCGTGAACGTGCTCTACAAGACCAGCGCCAAGGCCACCGGCGGCCGCGACGGCCATGCTGCAACCCTCGACGGCGCGCTCGACGTCAAGCTGGCCACGCCGAAGGAGCTCGGCGGCGGCGGCGGCGCCGGCAACAATCCCGAGCAGCTGTTCGCAGCCGGCTATGCCGCCTGCTTCATCGGCGCGATGAAGTTCGTGGCCTCGCAGGGCGGCCCGAAGGTTCCGAATGACGCCTCCGTCACCTCGACCGTCGGCATCGGCCCGCGCTCCGCAGGCGGCTTCGGCCTCGATATCGACCTCGCGGTCTCGCTGCCGGGCCTTGCCCGCGCCGAGGCCGAGGCGCTGGTCGCAAAGGCCCACCAGGTGTGCCCCTATTCCAACGCTACCCGCGGCAATGTCGACGTTCGCCTGACGGTCGTCTGATCGAACGGCGGATTGGCTGGCCCGGGATCCCCCTCGGGCCGGCCGCTTCCGCCAGAATCCGCATTTGCCACGCCGCGGGATTGCCGCAACGGCGGGCGCATGCGGCCCTACGCCGGGAGCCATTGCTGCTCACTGCAAACCTCGCTAGGCCTGTGACCAAACGTCGACACAGGGGAAGCGAAGGCATGAGTTCTGAAGCCGGCACAGGTGCCATGAGCGGACTGCGCGTCATCGATCTCACGCGCGTGCTCGGCGGCCCCTATTGCACCCAGATCCTCGCCGACCATGGCGCCGACGTGATCAAGGTCGAGCCGCCCGCCGGCGACGAGGTGCGTGAGTGGGGTCCCCCCTTCCATGAAGAGGACGCGGCCTATTTCGTCGGCATCAACCGCAACAAGCGCTCGATCGGCCTCGACCTCGCCTCGGAGGGCGGCCGCGTCGTGCTGCTGAAGATGCTGGAGACCGCCGACGTCCTGATCGAGAATTTCAAGCCTGGCACGCTGGAGAAATGGGGCATCGGCAACGACGTCCTCAGCAGGAAATTCCCGCGCCTCGTGCATTGCCGGATCTGCGGCTTCGGTGCCGACGGTCCGCGCGGCGGCAATCCCGGCTACGACGCCATCATCCAGGCCATGACCGGCATGATCGCCGCGACCGGCTCGCCCGAGAGCGGGCCGATGCGGATCGGCGTGCCCTTGGTCGACATCACCACCGGCCTTTACGCGGCGATC
>JAEWCE010000013.1 GCA_023390785.1 Pseudomonadota bacterium | reverse complement strand
CATGCGCATCTCGCCCAGATGCTTGAGGAATTCCGGGGCAAAGCCGATTCGCGCGTGCCAGACCAGGACGTCGGGATCGAACAGGTTCCAGTCGGCTCGCGGCCCCACGCGCGTACCGATCCGCGCTTTCGCCTGCAGCAGGCCCTTGGCCGACAGTGTCTTCAGCGCCTCGCGCAACACCGTGCGCGACACGCGATAGCGCTCGATCAGCTCGCCATCGCCCGGGAGCAGGCTGCCCTGCTCCTGCGCCCCCGAGACGATCTTGAGCCCGAGGTCGTCGACCACGCGCGACGTGTGCGACCGTGACGGCCGCGCGGTCTGATACTGGTGTGCGTTAATTCGATGTGGCACCGGGCAAGCCTCCGCGTGCCGACATTTACTCCCGCGACCTTAGCTGGCGAACGCGCTCGAATGCCACAGCGATGATGATGGCGAGGCCGATCACCGTCCCCTGCCAGAACGGATTGATGCCGAGCAGGCCGAGGCTGTTGCGGATGATCTCGATCAACGCGGCGCCAACCAGCGCGCCGATCGCCGTTCCGGCGCCGCCGACGAGGCTGGCTCCGCCGATGACCGCGGCCGCGATCACCTGCAGTTCCATGCCGGCGCCGATGTTGGTCGTGACCGCGCCCAGCCAGCCCGTCTCGACGATTCCCGCAATCGCCGCCGTCAGTGCCGAGATCATGAACACCGCGACCTTGATGGGACGGACGGGAATGCCGCTCAGCTCGGCGGCATGCTCGTTGCCGCCGATGGCGAACACGTGCCGGCCAAAACTGGTCCAGCGCAGGATGAAGCCGGTGATTGCCGCAAGAATCAGCGTGTAGATCACCGGCAACGAGACTTGCGCGCCCAGGATGTTGAGCGAACCGCCGCCGAGATAGAGCAGCTTGTCGTGGTCGGGCCCGAACTGGAACACCGTCTGGTTGTTCGACACGATCATGGCGAAGCTGCGCCCCGCCGACAGCATGCCCAGCGTCACCACGAACGATGGAAATCCGAGATAGGCGATCAGCACGCCGTTGAAGAGCCCGACGGCGAGGCCGGTCGCGAGCGCCGCGAGCACGCCGATATAGAGCGGCGCCCCGGCATGCATCACCGTGGCGATCACCATCGAGCACAGGCACAGCACCGAGCCGACGCTGAGGTCGATGCCGCCGGTGATGATCACGAACGTCATGCCGAGCGCGATGATGGCCGTGAAGGTGAAGTTGCGGGTGATGTTGAAGACGTTCTGCGGCGTCAGGAACGCCCGGGTTTCGAAGGCGAGGAACACGCAGGCGACGACGAGCGCAATGAACACCCAGAACGCCTGGCTGCTCAGCAGCGACGACGACCAGGTGTGCTGGCGCTTGGCGATGGTATCTTCGAGGGTCACGGCCATGATTACACCTGTTCGATCGCGCCGGTGATGAGGCCCGTGACCTCTTCCGGTGAGCTGTGGGCAATGCGCTTGTCCGCAACCTTGCGGCCGCGGCGCAGAACAATGACGCGGTCGCCGACCGAGAACACGTCCGGCATGCGGTGGCTGATCAGCACGATGGCGACGCCCTGGTCGCGCAGATGCCGGATGTGGTTGAGCACCTCGGCCACCTGCCGCACCGAAATGGCCGCAGTTGGCTCGTCCATCAGCACGACCTTGGCCTGGCTCAACATGGTGCGCGCGATGGCGACCGCCTGGCGCTGGCCTCCCGACATCTGCCGGATGAGGTCGCGCGGCCGGGTTTCGGACTTCAGTTCCTTGAACAACTCGCCCGCTCGCCGGTACATGCCCTGGTAGTCGAGCACCCGGAGCGGCCCCATGCCGATGCGCATCTCGCGCCCGAGGAAGACGTTGGCTGCTGCCGTCAGGTTGTTGCACAGCGCCAGGTCCTGGTGGACGATCTCGATGCCGTGGCGGCGCGCATCGACCGGCCGGCTGAGCTCGATCTCCTGTCCGTCGAGCTTCATCGACCCCGAACTCGGCAGGAAGTTGCCGGCGATCATCTTCACCAGCGTCGACTTGCCCGCGCCGTTGTCGCCCATCAGCCCGACGACCTCGCCGGGTTCGAGCGACAGCGACACCTCGTTCACTGCGTGGATGGCTCCGAAATGCTTCGAGATATTGTTGAGTTCAAGAACCGGCACGTTGCGTCAGCCCCCCTGTCGCCAGCCCGTTTCCGGCTGGCTGGCTTGTCGATGATGAGGCCTCCCCCCGAGGCCGCCCCCGCGCGAATGTCGCAGCGGTCAAATTGGTCGTCAACGCACACTCAGTCAATAAAAAGTATGACTTATTATTGACGAACGTGCCTCAGCTTGCTTAGCTCGGCCTGCAGGGTCGTTATGGAGGCCGGCGACCGTCTTGGGGCGGCGCCGGAACAAGCCCTGATCTCAATGGGAGGAATACCGATGAAGAGTCTTATTCTGCTCGCAGCAACTGCGGCGCTGGCTCTGGCTGGCCCCGCCGTTGCGCAGGACAAGAAGCAGCTCGTGATTGTTGTGAAGGGCCTCGACAACCCCTTCTTCGAAGCGATCCACCAGGGTTGCCTCAAGTGGAATTCGGAGAACGCCAGCTCCGAGTATGAATGTTTCTACACCGGCCCGGCGTCCACCTCGGACGAGGCTGGCGAAGCGCAGATCGTCGCCGACATGCTGGCCAAGCCGACCACGGCCGCGATGGCGATCTCGCCCTCGAACGCACCGCTGATCGCCCAGACGATCAAGTCGGCCAATCCGCAGATCCCGATCATGACCGTGGACGCCGACCTCGCCAAGGAAGACGCCGGACTGCGCAAGACCTACCTGGGTACCGACAATTACCTGATGGGTAAGAAGATCGGCGAGTACGTCAAAAAGGCGATCCCGAACGGCGGCAAGGTGTGCACCATCGAAGGCAACCCCGCTGCCGACAACATCCTGCGTCGCGCGCAGGGCTTCCGCGACGCCCTGACGGGCAAGGAAGGACTGTCCGCTCTCGCTGGTGAGGGCGGCTGGACCGAGGCGCCCGGCTGCCCGGTGTTCACCAATGACGACGGCGCCAAGGGCGTCCAGGCGATGACCGACATCCTCGCTGCCAACCCCGACCTGGTGGCCTTCGGCATCATGGGCGGCTGGCCGCTGTTCGGCGCTCCGCAGCCCTATCGTGACCTCGTCAACCCGATGAAGGACAAGCTGGCCAGCAACAGCTTCGCCATCGGCGCCGCCGACACCATCGGCGACGAAGTCGCGATTGCCAAGGAGGGCCTCGTCACTGCCCTCGTCGGCCAGCGGCCGTTCGAGATGGGCTACAAGGCCCCGTCGGTCATGCTCAGCCTGATCAAGGGTGAGAAGGTCGACGACCCGGTGTTCACCGGCCTCGACGAGTGCACCAAGGACAACGCCGACACCTGCATCCAGAACTGATCTGGGCAGGTCAAATGCGCGGGGGCACGCTTCGGCGTGCCCCTTTGCTTTGGCGGCCGCTCCCGTCGGCGCAAATTATGCCCGTTTCGGCCTTTGCCTGCCGCCACTAACATGTCAGTGTCCCGTCGCTTCGCATCCGGAGAATTGTGATGGCCGAAATCAAGACGCGTCCGGTCGGCAAGACCAAGCTGCGGGTGACCGAACTCGGCTTCGGCAGCGCCACCCTGGTCGGCGCAAACGGCACCAACGTGTCCGCAGAGCAGGCGCTGGCGACCATCCGCGCCGGTCTCGATGCCGGCATCGGCTATTTCGATACGGCACCGCATTACGGATTCGGCCGCGGCGAGCACCTGATGGGTGACGCGCTGCGCTTTTCCGAACGACCATTTGTGTTGTCGACCAAGGTCGGCCGGCTGCTGAAACCCGTGCGCTCGGATGCGGAACGGACGGTGCCGCATACCTGGACGCAGCCGTTCCCGTTCGAGATCGCCTACGACTACTCGTACGACGCCATCATGCGCTCGTTCGAGGACAGCCTGCAGCGGCTGGGGCTCTCCAAGATCGACATCCTGCTGGTCCATGACATCGGCACCAAGACCCATGGCGTCGAGGGCAACCGCCGGCACTGGGCCGACCTCGCCGGAGGGGGCTATCGCGCGCTGGCCGAACTGCGGTCGCAGGGACTGATCTCGGCGATCGGACTCGGCGTGAACGAATGGCCCGTGCTGATGGACGCGCTCGAAATCGGCGACTGGGACGTGTTCCTGCTCGCCAATCGCTACAACCTGATCGAGCAGACCCCGCTCGACCCGCTATTCACCGCATGCCAGGCCCGCGGCACCTCCGTGATCGCCGCCGGACCGTTCGCCGCCGGCGTGCTTGCCGGCACCAACATCTGGGGTCCGGCGACCGGCGCCTACCAGGCGGCGCCTCCCGAAATCCTGGCGCGCGTCGAGGCCCTGAAAGAGGTCTGCCGCAGCCACGGGGTGCCGCTGGGCGCCGCGGCGCTGCAGTTCGCCCTCACCCATCCGGTGGTGTGCTCGGTGCTGACCGGGCCGAAATCGCCCGATGAGTTGCGCCAGAACCTCGAATGGTGGACCACGCCCATCCCCGCTGCTCTATGGCGCGACCTGGTGAGCGGCGGCATGGTCGATCCGAAGACGCCGTTGCCGGCCTGACGTCACCAATCGGCGTGTCGTGCGTTAGCGGGACATGGCCGCGCAAAAGGGCAGTTCCCTCGTCGTCTATGCCGCCCTGATCGGGAACCTCCTGATCGCGGTGACCAAATTCGCCGCCGCCGCCTTCACGCTCAGCTCGGCGATGCTGAGCGAAGGCGTGCATTCGCTGGTGGATACCGGCAACGAGGTGCTGCTGCTGTACGGCATGCATCGCGCCTCGCGGCCCGCGGACATGACGCACCCGCTCGGCCACGGAAGAGAGCTCTACTTCTGGAGTTTCGTCGTGGCGCTGCTGATCTTTGCCGTCGGCGCCGGCGTGTCGGCCTATGAAGGGGTCTTGCACATCCTCTCGCCCGAGGCGATCGAGAACCCGCTCATCAACTACGCGGTGTTGGCGCTGTCGGCGGTGTTCGAGGGGATAAGCTGGAGCATCGCACTGCGCGAGTTCAACCGCGAGAAAGGCACGCTGGGCTATCTCCAGGCGATCAAGAAGAGCAAGGACCCAACCACCTACACTGTCCTCATCGAGGATTCGGTGGCGCTGGTCGGCCTGGTCATCGCCTTCGCCGGCATCTTTTCCGCGCAGATATTCGATGAGCCGCGTCTCGACGGCGTCGCCTCGATCGCTATCGGCGGGTTGCTCGGCGCCGTGGCAGTGTTCCTCGCGCGCGAGAGCAAGAACCTGCTGATCGGTGAGCCGGCCCTGCCCGAGGTACGCGCGGCCATCCTCCGCGTCGCCGGGGCTGATCCTGCGATCCGGCGCGTCAACGGCGTCATCACCACCCAGCTCGGCCCCGACCAGGTGGTCGCAGCGCTGAGCGCTGAATTCTCGGATCATTTGTCGGCCGACGACATCGAGCGTTGCGTCGAGCGCATCGAGGCGCAGATCCGCTCGGAAACGCCGGAGGTAACGACGCTGTTCGTCAAGCCGCAGGCGCATGCCACATGGGAGGAGCGCGCCGACGAGCTCGCCGACAACAGCGAGGGGCGCTAGGCTGCAACGCTGTTCTACTGCAGCGTCTGAGCGCCCTTGCCCAGCACTTCCTTGACCTTGGAGTTGATCTGGTCGAGCGAGTACGGCTTGGCGAGGAATTCGACCGAACGATCGTCGGCGATGTCCTGGCGCACGCTCTCCTCGGCGTAGCCGGAGACGAAGATCACCTTGAGGTTGGGCAGCCGCTCGCGCACCTTGATCAGCAGCGCCGGGCCGTCCATCTCCGGCATCACCACGTCCGAGATCATCAGGTCGATCTGCCCGCCGATATCGGCGAGGACGTCGAGCGCCTCCTCGCCGCTGTCGGCCTCGAACACCTCGTAGCCGGTGGCGCGCAGCGCCCGGGCCGAGAACGAGCGCACATTGTCCTCGTCCTCGACCAGGAGGATGCGCTCGTGCCCGGTGAGGTCCTTGACCACGGCGGCCTGCTGCCGCGCGACCACCTCGCCTTCCGCCGGCACGTGGCGCGGCAGGAAGATCTTGAACACGGTGCCGCGGCCGACCTCGGACTCCGGATAGATGAAGCCGCCGGTCTGCTTGATGATGCCATAGACAGTGGAGAGTCCGAGCCCGGTGCCCTTGCCGAGCTCCTTGGTCGAAAAGAACGGCTCGAAGATCTTTTCCATGATCTCGGGCGGCATGCCGGTGCCGGTATCCTCCACTTCGATCAGCACGTAGTCGGCGGCCGGCATGCCCGTATAGGCAAGGGTCGCCGCCTCGGCCTCCGGCACGTTGCGGGTGCGGATGGTGATCGAGCCGCCGTTCGGCATGGCGTCGCGGGCGTTGACCACGAGGTTCACCACCACCTGCTCGAGTTGCACCAGGTCGGCCTTCACCGGCCAGATCGCCGGACCATGGTCGACGTGGAGCGCAATCTGTTCGCCGATCAGCCGCTTCAACAGCACGGTGAGGTCGTCGACATGCGTCGGGATTTCGAGAATTTGCGGGCGCAGCGTCTGGCGGCGCGAAAACGCCAGCAACTGCCGGGTGAGGCCGGCAGCGCGGTTGGCGCTCTGCTTGATCGACATGAGATCGGCAAAGCTCGGATCGCCCGGCTTGTGCTTGAGCAGCAGCAGGTCGGAAAAACCGATGATTGCGGTCAGCACGTTGTTGAAATCGTGCGCCACGCCGCCGGCGAGCTGGCCCACGGCCTGCATCTTCTGGCCCTGCGCGAACTGCGCCTCGAGCTTGCGCTGCTCGGTCATGTCCAGCGCATAGACGTTGACCCGCTCGGGCGAGCCCTCCGCTTCTTCGGAGCCCGAAATATAGAGGCGGATGGCATGTTCGCCCTCGCGGCTCAGCAGCGCATCGACCGGCTCGATCTCGGAGCGGTTGGCCATTGCCGCCTCGAACGCTTCGGCAAAGCGGGCCCGGCTCTGCTCGCCGAGCAGCTCGGACATGGCGACGCGGTCGAGCGCCTTCTCGCTGCCCGACCAGTCGAAGATGCGGCTGAACGGCGCGTTGGTGCGGATGATACGGCCGTCCTTGTCGAGGGTCGCGATGGCGAAGGGCGTGTCATTGAAAAAGCGCGAGAACCGGATCTCCGAGGCGCGCAGCGCCTCCTCGCCCTGGACGCCATTGCGCCGGTCGAGCACCAGCGTGCGCGTTTCCCCCAGCTCGCCATCGGCCATGCGCGCCGCGCGGTGCAGCAGGCGCACGGGAAACGAGGTGCCGTTCTGCTTCACCAGGTCGATGTCGATGATTTCGGTACGGATTTCGCCGTCGGCGCGGCCGCGCATCAACAGGCTGGCGCCGTCGCCGCGCACGATGTCGCCAAGCCGCACTGTGCCCGCCTCGAACTCGGCGAGGTCGTAGCCCAGCCAGTCGGCCAGCGTCGAGTTGAGGTACTGCACCCTGCCCTGCGGATCGGCAGAGAAGAAGCCGGCCGGCGCATGGTCGAGATAGTCGATGGCGCGCTGCAGCTCGAGGAACGCGTTGTCCTGCCGCTCGCGGTCGCGCGTGATGTCCTCGACCGACCACAGCACGAGCGGCTTGCCGGCATCCTCGGTACGCGGCAGGGCCCGCACCGCCAGCCGATACCACACCGGCTTGCTCGAGCCGCCGAGCGAACCGCCGAGGCCGCCCACAAGGCGAACGTCCTCGGTCGCGGGCCGTCCGTCGCGTGCGGCGCGGGACAGCCGGTAGATCGCCTCGCTGGCCTCGGGCTGGCCGGCGAACAGTCGCGGCACCCCGACCGGGGCGCCCTCGCTCACCCCGCCCGCGAGCTCGCCATATTGCGCGTTGACGTAGGAGATGCGGCCGTCGCGGTCGCTGACCACGGCGCCGAACGGCAGGCTGTCGACGATGGCGCGGGAGAGCGTCTGCGTCTCCTCGGGCGAGGAAAATCGGAAGATCCCCGCCGTCAGTGCAAACAGGCAGAAGACGCCGACCACCGCGAGCAGGCCGACGAACACCAGGATCACGTCGGGCGGGATGTATTCACCGAGCGTGGAGATGACCGCGGCAACGACGATGAAGGCCGCGGCCAGCGCCACGACGCGCCACAGGCCGGAGATGGTGCGGGTGCGGGAAAGCAGCGGGCTTGGATAGTTGTCCTCATCAGCCGGCATGCTGGACATCCATTCGCCCCTCGTTCGCGGCCGAATCACCGCCCTCAAGCTCTAGCAAATGGCGGAGTCACCCTCTAGCGCGCAGAAGCCACTGCACCCGCAATCCTCAGGCTTTCCAGGTGCGCTTCTCCTGCATGCGCATGACGAAGCCGATGACCTGCGCCACCGCCTTGAAATGCTCGGTCGGGATACTCTCGTCGATATCGACCGAGGCGAACAGCGCCCGCGCCAGCGGCGGGTTCTCGACGATCGGGATCTTGTGCTCCTTGGCCAGTTCGCGGATGCGGAAGGCCACGTCGTCGGCGCCCTTGGCGAGGCACAGCGGCGCCGCCATCGAGCGATCGTATTTGAGCGCCACGGCGAAGTGCGTCGGGTTGGTGATCACCACCGTGGCGTTGGGCACGTTGGCCATCATGCGACGGCGGCTGCGTTCGTTGCGGATGGATTTGATGCGGCCCTTGATCTTGGGATCGCCTTCCATCTGCTTGTACTCGTCGCGCACCTCCTGCACCGTCATCTTCAGCCGCGTCCACCAGCGCTGGCGCTGATAGACGTAGTCTGCGAGCGCGATCACGGTAACGATCGCCAGCACCGCCCCAAAGATCTTGAGGCCCATTTCCTGGAATGCCGGCAACAGCGCGCCCGGATCGAGCGTCACCATCATCTCCAGCCGGTCGCGGTCGCCCCACATCACCGCGAACACGACGCCGCCGACCACGCCGAGCTTGATCAGCCCTTTGGCGAAATTGACCAGCGCGTCGCGCGAGAACAGCCGCTTGCCGCCCTGGATCGGCGAAATCTTCGAGAATTTCGGCGTGATCGGCTCGAGCGACAACAAGGGCCGGTGCTGCACCAGATTGGCGGCGATGCCGAACACCATCAGCACCGTCAGCGGCACCAGCGCCACGGTGAGAATGGTGACGGCAAGGCTGGCGAAGAAGGCATTCAGCGCCGGCCCGCCGATTTCGAACTCGTCGGCATTGGCGACGAGAGTCTTGAGCGAATTGGCAAGACCCGTCGTCGACGGTGCCGCCATCAGGGAGAACAGCAGCCCCGAACCGGCGATCATGAACCAGTTGTTGACCTCCTGGCTCTTGACCACGTCGCCGCGCTTGTGCGCGTCGTCGAGCTTCTTCTGCGAGGGGTCTTCGGTTTTGGAGGATTGTTCCGGGGCTTCGTCGCTCATCACCGCCCCCCGAACAGCTCGAGCTCATTCTGGAAATGCGTGAGGTACCAGCCCATCATCATCGCCAGCAGGAAGGCGACCAGGATCAGACCCACCCAGATCGAGGCCGGCATGGCAACGAAGAACACCTGCAGTTGCGGCATCATCCGCGCCAGCAGTCCCATGCCCAGATAGAACACCAGACCGAGCACGATGAACGGCGCCGACATCTGCACGCCGATGACGAAGGCGGAGGCAGCCGACTGCACCGCCATCTGCGCCGCATCGCCGAACATCAGCGGCTCCTTGGGCGAAAAGATCATGTAGCTGTCGCGGATCGCCATCAGCGCCACGTGATGGAGGTCGGTGGCAAAGATCAGCGTCACACCCAGCATCGACAGGAAGGCGCCGATCAGTGCCCCCTGCATGCCGCCATTGATCGGATCGGCGCCCTGCGCCCCCGACAGTCCGGTCTGGAAGGCGATGACCGAGCCGGCCACTGCCGCCGCCATGGTGACGAAGCGCGTGATGGCGCCCAGGATCAGCCCGACGGCGATTTCATGCAGCAGGTAGACGATGGTCTGCAGCACCTCGCCCGGCAGCGCCGGCAATTGCGGCTGCACCAGCGGATAGAGCACCAGGCTGAACACCAGCGCAAAGCTCAGCCGCATGCGCGCCGGGATGGTCATTTCGCCCAGCGCGGGCATCAGCATCAGGATGCTGCCGACGCGGGCGAAGATCAGCACATAGAAGTAGGCTGTCTCGGGCAGCCAGTTGAGCGAAATCATCCGCCGGTCACGATCATGTCGGCCAGCCGCGTCATGAAGTTCGACATGGTGGCGCCCATGAACGGCAGTGCGATCAGCATGGTGACGAAGATGGCGAGGATCTTGGGCACGAACACCAGGGTCTGTTCCTGGATCTGCGTCAGCGCCTGCACCAGCGCGATGACGATGCCCACCACCAGCCCGACCAGCATCATCGGGGCAGCAACCAGCACCATCACCCAGATGCCGTCGCGGGCGATATCGAGGACCTGGGCTCCGTTCATGCGAAAATCCTAAATCGGCATCCGCATGATTTCCTCGTAGGCGGAAATCACCTTGTCGCGGATCGCCACCATGCTTTCCATCGCCAGTTGCGTCTGGCTGACGGCAGTGACGACGTCGACGACGTTGGCCTTTCCGTTGAGCAGATCAAGCGACATCTTGTCCGAGGCCTTGCCGGAGTCGATAACTCCCTGCACCTGGTCGGCGAGAAGCTTGCCGAAATCAGGCGCTTGCCCCACCTGCCCTAATGCGCCGCTCGAAGGCTTGGCGGCGTCGGTGATAAGCTTCGAAGCGTTGCCATAAGCGGCGGCGACGGCATTGAACGGCGTGGTCATCTGCTGATTCTACTCCGCTCAGCCCTTGAGGATGTCGAGGGTGCGTCCCAGCATCTGCCGGGTCACGGTGATCACGTTGAGGTTGGCCTCGTAGGTGCGCTGGGCCTCGCGCATATCCATCGCCTCGATCAGTGGATCGACGTTCGGATATTTGACGTAGCCGTTCTTGTCGGCCGCCGGGTGCCCCGGCTCGTAGCGCTCCTGGAAGGCCGTCTGGTCGAAGGCGATCTTGCCCACCTTCACAACCTCGCCGCCGGCGTCGGCGTCCATCACCGCCTTGAACGTCGGGATGCGCCGCCGGTACGGCTGGTCGGTCGGCGTCTTGCCGGCGGAGTCTGCGTTGGCGAGGTTTTCGGCGATCACCCGCATGCGCGCGTTCTGCGCGTGCAGGCCGGTGGCGGCGATCTTCAGGGAGGAAAGGAAATCCGTCATCGGCAGGCTCCGTTATGCCGAGCGCCCGAGGGCGGTGCGCAGGATCGCCAGCGAGCGCGTGTAGAGCGCGGTGACGGTCTGGTAGTCCATGTCGTTGCCGGCGACCTTCATCATCTCGTCCTCGAGCGTGACGCCGTTGCCGCTGGGCGTGATCTCGAACGGCGTCTCGCGCGACGGATCGAAGCCGCCGGTGCCGCCGGCGCTGGATACCGAAATGTGCATCGGGCTGGTCCGCGCCACGCTCACCTGCGCGAGCGACTGGACCTGCTCGTCGAAACTAAGCGGCTTGAGGTCGCGTTCGATGTAGCCGGGGGTGTCGGCGTTAGCGATGTTCTCGGCCAGCACTTGCTGGCGCGACTGATGCCAGCGCATCTTGTCGGTCAGCGCCTGCAGCAGCGGAATGCTTCCTAGTCCGGCCATCTTCAGACTCTGTTCACCACGGTAGGCAAACTTTGCCGGGCGATGGTTAAGGGTCGGTTAACCACACGGGAACGCCGCGCCTTCGTCTCGCATTTTGCACAATCTGCCGATATGACTCGGCAAATTCTGCTTAGGTTCGGTCGTAAAGGGGGACGGCGACCGTGGAGCATTTCGACATGCAATTCATCACGTCCCTGTTCGGCGGGTCGGAAAATACCCTGCTGCACTCCGCTTTTGCGCTCGGCATCGTCCTCGTCCTGATCGTTATGGGCTTGTGGCTGCTCAAACTTTTGACGCGCGGCACCGCCGGACTCGGCAACGCCCGCAAGCGCGTGCAGGTGGTCGACACCGCCATGGTCGACGGCAAGCGGCAGGTGGTCATCATCCGCCGCGACAATGTCGAGCACCTGATCATGACCGGCGGCCCGCAGGATCTGATCATCGAATCCGGCATTGCGGCGCCCGAACCCGCGCCCGCTCCGGCAGCGCGTCGACCGACGCGGCCGGCCGCCCAGGCGGCACAGCCAGCCGACATCCGCTCGCCCACGGCGCCCGAGCACCCGGTGCCGCGCGAGGCCGTCGACCGGCTGCGTGACCTCGCCCGCCCGGCGCCGCTGACCCCGCGCACCTCGCTGCGTCATACCAACCTGCTGCGCCCGGTGGACAACGACAAGGTTATCCCCATGGGCCCGGGGCTGCGCGTCGAGAATTCCGCGGGGGCCGCCGACGACTCAGCTAAACCCACGCCAAATGGCAGTGGGCATACCCCCTTTGGCGGCAGAAGCAGGCTCCTCCGCGGTCTCCGGCGCGGCACCGACAACTAGCATCCTGCGCCGCGGCCTGCTGCTCGCGGCGCTCGCGTTTGCGACCATCGCCATTCCGGCGGTCGCGCAGGCGCAGGACATCTCGGTCAATTTCGGCGACGACACCACGCTTACCCAGCGTGCCGTCCAGCTCGTCGGCCTGATCACCGTCCTCGCGCTCGCCCCCTCGATCCTCATTATGGTGACGAGCTTCACCCGTATCGTGGTGGTGCTGTCGTTGCTGCGCACGGCCATGGGCCTGCAGAGCGCGCCGCCCAATTCGGTGATGGTGTCGCTGGCGCTGTTTTTGACCTTTTTCATCATGCAGCCGACGCTGCAGGCCTCGTACGACCAGGGCGTGGCGCCGCTGCTCGCCGGCCAGATCCAGTTCCAGGAAGCATTCGATCGCGGCTCGGTACCGCTGCACGATTTCATGGCCGCCAACGTCCGCGAGCAGGACGTGCAGCTGTTCTACGACCTCAGCAACGAGCCGCCGCCGGCCGACGCCAAAACCATTCCGCTGAAGATCCTGGTCCCGGCCTTCATGATCTCCGAGTTGCGCCGGGCGTTCGAGATCGGCTTCCTGCTGTTCTTGCCCTTCGTCATCATCGATATGGTGGTGGCCTCGGTGCTGATGTCGATGGGCATGATGATGCTGCCGCCGGTGGTGATCTCGCTGCCGTTCAAGCTGATCTTCTTCGTGCTCGTGGACGGCTGGCATCTCGTCGCCGGCTCGCTGGTGCGCAGCTTCACCGGCGGCTAGCGAACTAGAGCTGCGAGGCCACGAAGTCCATGGCCAGCCGGATGGCGCCGTTCATGTCGAGCCCCTGCCCCTGGGTGAGCGAGCGCCAGCTGGCAAAATCGAGGACATGGCCGAGCGTTGCCCGCAGCGTCTTGCTCGGTCGCGGCCAGCCGGAGGCAAGAATGTCGACACCGCTCTCGAGGACCTGCTGACGCCGTTCGAGAGCCGCCGCAACGACGGGCAGATCGGCATCGCGATAGAGATTTGAGAGCAGCTGCGTCTTGCGCCCGTAATAGCCATACACGTCCTGCAGTGCCGCCCGCAGCCGTTCGACGGGATCACCGATCGCACGCCACACCTCCGGGCTGGGCGGCGGATCGTGTTCGAAGGAATAGGCAGTGCAGGCGGCAAAGATCGCCGCGTCATCGGGGAAGTGCCGATAGACCGTCAGGCGCTGCACGCCGGCCCGCTGAGCAATCGCGGTGACCGTCGTCTTCGATGGGCCAACCGTGTCGTGCAGTTCGAATGCCGCCTTCGCCAGAGCCCGATGCAACTCCGCGCGGTTCTCGGCGCGCACGCTCTGGGTATAGGCACGCTTCTCTTTCGGTGAACGTGATTGTTTATCCATATTGACTCACATGCGGCAGGTGGCTAGTCATTTAAGTGAACAAGCGCGTTCATTCAACACGGAGAATTGAGATGACTACAATTTCGCCGACCGTCATTGCGCCGGGCGCCGCCTCCATCGCCATGCTCGGCGGCTTCGGCATCGACTGGAAGATCGACGGGGCGGTTTCGAGCGGCCGGTTTTCGGTGGTGCATCACCCGCTTGCGCCCAAGGCGCTGGGTGCGCCGCTGCACAGGCATCATCGCGAGGACGAGTACTCCTTTGTGCTTTCCGGCAAGCTCGGCGCCCTGCTCGGGGACGACGTCGTTTTCGCCGAACCGGGCACCTGGGTCTTCAAGCCGCGCGGGCAATGGCACAGCTTCTGGAATGCGGCCGACGCCCCCTGCGAGATCATCGAGTTGATCTCGCCCGCCGGCTTCGAGCACTATTTCCGCGAGTTGGCGGCCATCTGGCCCGACCTGTCGCGGATCGGACCACTACTCGAGAAATATGAACTCGACATGGACCCCGCGAGCGTGCCGGTCCTGTGCGAACGCTTTGGCCTCGCCGGCGGCCCGAAGCCGATCGCGGCGTAAGGCGCAGGCCTACACCGTCGCCTTGGCGCTCGCTTCCGCCGGGGCGATCTTGGGATCGACCGGGTAGATCTTGCGGTAGGCGTTGAGGAAGCCCGTGACCGAGTCGATGCTTGCCACCGCCTTGGCCGCCGCCTTGAACTCGAGCCCGGTGACCTCGGCGTCCGGGCTGGTGATGTAGGCGAACATCGGGCCCTCGGGCGTCTGCGCCAGCCGTTCGGAGAATTTCGCCCGGAGCCGGCTCATGCCAAGCGGATCGTTGGCCAGCACCAGCCCGACCGCCGCCTTGACGATGTTCATGCGCGCCTCCTGCGTCAGCGGCTCGGCTGGATCGGCGGAGTAGATGGTCTCCAGCACGTCGGACGCCGCGCCGTAGTTCTTGGCCTTCCAGTAGCCGTCGACCCGCAGCAGATCGGCGTCGCGGCCGTCGACGCGCGCCAGCAGGTCGAGCGCCAGGTCCTCGCGATCGGCGTCGATCAGGGCGCGCGCCTCGAGAATGCGGCGCTGCCGCTCCAGCGTCGGCGCCAGATTGGCCATGCGCGTCTGGTTGAGGGCCTTGAGGGCTCCTTCCGGGTCGCGGTTGGCGATGCGGATCAGCGCCAGGTCGGCCGCCACCTGGGCCCGCGCCACACCCTGCAGCCGGTTGTCGATCTGGTACTGCAGCAGGTCGGCCGCCTGTCCCAGCAGGTCGACCTGCACCAACCGGCGCGCCAGATTGCGGATCATCTCGTCGCCCTTGGCGCCCGCGGGGGTGAGCTCGCGGAAATCGTAATACAGGCTCAGCGCATCGAGGTCGCCAAGCTGGCTCGCGCCGCCGTTGAGGAACAGGTCGGTGAACTGCTGCTCGGTCTCGGTGAGCAGGTCGTCGATCGGCTTGCTCGGCGGACTGTGCGCCGCCGCGTTCCGCGCCGTCTGGAAGCCTAGGCGATAGTCCTTGTTGGCGAAGTAGAGCTCGGCCAGCAGCTTGTCCATGTCGACTTCGAGCGGATTGCCGCGCCACAGGATCGCCTCGGCCGCCAGCGTCGCCGTCGCCTTGCCGAGGTCGATCTTGCCGCTCTGGCGCAGCAGCAGCAGGGTGCGATACACCGCCTCGGCATGCGTCGGACGAACGTCGGCGGCGATCACCTGGCCGTAGGTGTCGAGCGCCTGCTGCGTCTGCCCGGTCATCTCGGCGACGCGGCCCTGGAACAACTGGTAGAGCGTCACGTCCTCGGGCGAGAGCTGCGCGAATGCGATCAGCTTGAGGTATTTCTGCGCCGACGCGACGTCATTGGTTTCGAGTGCGGCGCGCGTGGCGGCGAACAGGAACTTCTGCTGCACCCAGACCGGATAGTTCTGGAGTACGGCGTCGGAAGCCAGTGCGTCGGCGCGGGCGCCGGCATAGTCGTACGCCGCGGCACGCGCGATCGTGCGCCACATCAGCGCGTCGACCTCGTCGGCAAAGCCGGGGCTGTTGAGGATCGCGAGCGCGTCGGTCGGCCGATAGGCGATCACGTCGGCGATGGCGGTGTTGAGCTGCACCTTCTTGCGCAACTCGTCGGTCTTGAGGTCGCGCTGCAGCACCTTCAGCACGCCGAGCGCTTCGGGCCCGAACTGGTTGCCGATGTAGTATTGCGCGAGCGTCAGCCGCGCCACTTCGCGCGCCTGCCCCTCTTTGCTCGCCGCCGTCTCGCTCAAATCCTCGGCATGCTGGGTGAAGACCGCCGGATTGTCCTGCTTCAGCGCCGCCAGGTCGACGAAGCTGTCGCGCACCTCGGAGGCCCGTCCGGCATCCAGCGCCCGCGGCCCGTTCTGATCGGACAGGAACAGGCCGTCCGGCGAGGTGATGAGCGCGTGGTCGTCGACGATACTGACCTTGAGCTCGTCATTGTCCGGCCGCAGCACGAGCCCGTGCACCGAGCGCAGCGCGTCGAAATCGACATAGCTCAGGTCGCGCACCGTGCCGCGCGCCGGCGGATAGGCGGTGACGATGTCGAGCACGTCGCCGACATTGGGGTCGCGGAAGCTGTGCACCTTGTAGGGCTTGCCCAGCAGCGCCGTCATCTCGAAGTGGCCGTCGGCATCGCGGCTGCGCTTCATCTCGAGCGGTTCGGTCGCATCCAGCAGCACGTCCCCGATCGACAACACCCACGAGCGCCCCTCGGACGCCAGCGTCGCGAGCTTGGCCGTCGAAAGATCGACCCGCACGATCTGCGTTTCGCCGGCTGAAGTCACCTCGAACGCCGAGGCAATCGACGACAGCGCGTCGGACTGCGGCGGCTGGTTGATCTGTATGGGCGTGTCGAACAGCATCCACAGGGTGTTGCCGCGCCGGAACACCGCCGACGCCGTGTCGCGCTCGAACGGGAACATCATGCGCACGGTGCCGGAGACCGTCTCGACCCTGGGGGTGATCGCAGCGCCCGTGACAGCATCGCTGCCTTCGGTCGCCTGCAACTCGGCGGAGGCGGAGGTCTGGCTTTGCGCCTGCTTGGCCGCTTCCGCGGCTGCCTCGACCTCCGCCTGCTTGGCGACAGCCTCGGCGGTCATGCGGTTCTTGTCGATTTCGGCCGGCGCGAGATCGACGTCGAAGGTGAAATGCTGCCCGTCGGCTGCGTAAAAGCGCGGCGTCACCCCATCGGCCAAAGTCAGCACCACGGCGCTGCCAGCCGGCGTTACGGAATTGCTGACGCCCGTGATCTGCGCGGGCATATCGGCCGCAAGGTCGGAGACATCGATCGCCACCGGCCAGTCGAAATTGATCGTCGCGACGTTACCGTCCTGCGTGAACTCCGCCTTGGTGTCAGTGCTCCAGTCGAACTGGGCGCGGTAGAACGTGGGATTGTGCCCGATATGGATGGTGGCGCGCGGGTTGCGCGCCTTCGCCTCTTCCGCCCGACGTCGCTGCTCGGCGAGGATTTCGGCATCCTTGGCGCGCCGCGCCAGGTCGGCGACCACCTCTGGCGGCAGCGACGGCGGCAGCCCCTGCCAGCCGACGGGCAGCAGGTCGATGAACAGCTTCTCGCCCGCTTCCATGCTGTGGATGGTCACCGGGTGCCTGAGGCCGAAGCGCACGCCCTTGCCGTCCGGATCGACACGGCCGATGGTCAAGTACTGCGGCAGCGTCGACGCCATGTCGGGCATAGCGAGGTTCACCGGCCCTGAAAGGGTCACGGCAAGAACGTTGTTGTCGTAGGTGATCTTGTAGTCCGGCAGGTCGAGCCGGGTCGAAAATTCGAGCACCAGCCGGCCGAAACCGTTCTCGGCGGTGGCCTGAAGCTGCACGCGATCGGCCGCGGCAGCCGTGACGGCGAGGACGAGCCAAACCAGCACGGCCAGGATAGGCCGCACCGGCACGCTCGCCCGCCGCACAAACTCACTCATCGCCGGCCGCTACTCAACGCATACGCAAACAAGCGTTAAGCATAGCGGCCGCCGCTTAACGCAGGCCTAAGAAACCGTGGATTTTCCGGGGCTTTGCGGTGGAGGTGCGGGCGCTAATGCCCAACAATCTGCGGCAGCGCCGACAGGTCCTGGCCGCCGGCGACCTGCGCCACCGTGTCGGTGTCGCCGGTGGTCGCCAGGGCCGTGGTCAGCGCCTGCGCCGGCGTTGCGCTCATCGCCGCAAGGATGGGCGACATCTTCCGCGGGTTCATCGCCTGCGCCACCTTGATGAGCACGTTGAGGTCGAGGGTATCGAAGATCTTGGCCGCATCCTTGGGCCGCATCGTCTCGTACATCGACACGATCGCCTTGAAATTGGCTGCCTCCGACGCCTGCTTCTGATCGACCAGGCTCGCCACCTGCTGCTGCAGCGCCGCCAGCTCCCTGGTGCGCTCGTCGAGCTTCTTCTCCGCCGCCCTGACCAGGGATTCGCGCATCGCCAGGTCGGCTTCGCGCTTGTCGAGCTCGGCGCGGCGGTCACCGAGCCTGGCCAGCAGCGCCTGCTCGCTGTTGTCGCCCTCGAGCGTGCTGAGTGGTTCCACCACGCCGGTGGCCGTTCGCACCGTCGGCAGCGCGTCGCCATGTGCATTGACCGGCGTGGGCGGCCCCTGGCAGTCCGGCACCTTCGCCCCCGGCTGCCCAGCGGCAGCGGCCGAAGCCTCCGCGGCGGCGCGCGCGCCCTGGGGCGGACATGCCTCGGCTGTCGCTGCGGCCGATGCG
>JAEWCE010000337.1 GCA_023390785.1 Pseudomonadota bacterium | reverse complement strand
GGCGCCGCCGCCGGCAGGCTTCAGCCGTCCCCAGCCGCCACCGGGGCCGCCGTAACCGGTCGCGCCCCAGGCCTGCGACTGGCGCCAGCGGTCCCAATAAGCGGCAACCGACAGGCCGCCACGCAGGAACTCGTTGAGCCAGTCCTGGACAAGCCGCCCTTCGTTGAAGCGGGCGTGCGGGTTGTCGAAGCCACGCTGGCGGATTTCGTACTGGATATCCTCGAGGCCGCGCCGTCGGACGGCGAGGATCTCGAGCTGCTCGGCATATTCCCTCGCCTCGGCCCGCTCGTCCTTGATCCGCTGCAGCAGATCGTCAATTTGCGCCACGACGCTGGCATCGTCCTCGCGGGGGGAGGCGCGCGCTGCGTCCAGCAGCGGCCGGATTTCGGGCTGCCCGAGCAATCCCGCCAGGTCCTTGTTTGCCTCGGCATAGGGCGCGGTATCGCCATGCGCAAGGACCGTCCGGGCCTCGATTGCCGCGTCGCGGCGGTCTTGCAGCGCGACGATTTCCTTGTCGAGCGCATCGATCCGCGCCGCCAGCGCCTCGATCGCTTCACGCGCGCTGCGCCCGCCCGCCGTATCGATGGCGCTGCTTTCGAGCGCCGCGACGTCCGCGGCCGCGGCGCGGGCGCGGTCCTGCAGGTCTTCGGCGTGGCGGCGCAGCTGCACCGGCAGCTCTTTGACCAGCGCATAGTTGGCCGCCGCCGCCTCGTAGCCGATGAAGCGCGCCAGCCGGGCGTCGAGCGCTGCGAACAGCCCGCGGCTCGCATACAGCGGCGTGCCGTAGTGCCGGCCGCTCAGATACATGAACAATGGGTCGACGCGCCACGCGCGGCCCTTCTGTTCGCTGTCCGCTTCGGCCTCCGCCGCCTTGGCGACGCTGGCCTCTGCCATCGCTGCCAGCTCGCGCGCCACGGCGAGCTTGGCGGCGTACCCTGGGTCCAATCCAAGCTTCGGTCGCGCCACCGCGACATGCGCGCTGAGCTCGCTATCGCGCTTGCCGGCCTCCGATTGCAGCGCGCTGCGTTCGGCATTGCCGCGCGCCAGATCCGCTTCGGCGTGCTGTACCGCCGCCTCGGCATCGGCGAACGCCGCATCGTAGCGCGAGATGGCGGTCTCGACCGCATTGTCGATCTCGGCGATCAGCCGCGCCTGTGTCGCGCGCGCCGCTTCGTCCAGCCGCGTCGTCCCGAGCAGGCGGTAGAGCTCGGCCTCCTGTGCATGCAGCTTGATCAGCAGTTCGGCGCCGCGCGCCGCGCGCTTGGCGATCTCGTCCTCCTCGCGGCGGATATCGCGCAGGGCCTCGTCGAGCGCACGCAGGGCGTCGGGACCGTTGAGGCTCATCTCACCACCGTGTCACTTGCCCGCCCAACGTCTGGACGAGGTAGCTGGGATCGATGAAGCCGAATTCCTTGATCGCCATCAGATTGTGCTCGATCACCTGGTCGTCGTCCTTGTCGGACTCGACGGCGCGATACACCTCTTCCGGCACGCGCACGCCCCAGGACGACACGCGCTCGGTGCGGCCGGTCTCCTCGTCGAGGATCGGCAATGTCAGGGCCCGGCCATTGGCGTCCACTGCCTGCACCACGAGATAATAATTGGTCGCTTCCGAATTGCTCTGCGGAAAGGTCCAGAACCCCCATTTGCCGTCGCGATCGACGATCTTGAGCTGGTATTCGGCGCGCAGCGTGTCGCGCAGATTGGTGAGGTCGATGATCGCCTGCTCGGCGGCCACCCGGTTGCCCGCCTTGGCTGCCGCCTGGCCGCGGTCGCGCAGGGTGACTGCCTCGGTCTCGGCCTGCTGCACCTTGGTTTCCTCGTGAATGGTCTGGTACAGCGCCTGCATCTGCGCCGGCATGGTTTCGCTCAGTTCCAACTGGGCCTGCCGCGCCAGCGCGTCACGATACGGCCGGTACGCCAGGAAATAGCCGCCGAACCCCAGCACCAGAACGAGCGCCAGCACCGTGGCCGCCGGCTGCCAGCGCCGCCGTTCGATATAGAGCCGCGCCAGCGCCGCGCGTGGCCCGCGCGTGCGCGGCACATGGCTGAAGCGGTTGTCGTTGACTGCGGCAAGCCCGGTGGCGATGGCGCTGTCGGACACCGCAATGCCGACGCGCCGGTAATAGGCGCGCAGCCCTTCGGCCTGTGCCGCGGCATCGCCCGCCGCCAGCGCCGGGTCGCGCCGAATCGCATCGACGATGTCCATGGCCACGATCGCGTCGTCGAACCGGGCCAGATCGGCCGTTGCAGCGCTCATTTCGGTGCGTGCCGTCACGCCCTGCCTACTCGCTTTGGACTTCCCGTCGTCCAGCCGACTGCGGTCCAGGGCCTAATTTATGACGCTTCGGGGAGCGGACAATTGATCCGGTGCCCGCCGGTGACTATTTTCGCCCGGATGGTGCGAAAAAGACGCATGGCGAGGCCCTGAGCGGCATGGATTTTGGTGGCCGCTATCTGTTCGGGGCACGTCGGGGCGATGTCTGGGTCGCGCTCAACGATACCCGGGTGCTCGCTGCCGTCATTCCGGGCTGCGAGCGCATCGTCTGGACCGGCGCGCACACGCTCGATCTGTCCATCCGGGTCAATCTCGGCCTCGTGCATCCGGTGTTTGCCGGCGATCTGACGCTGAGCAACGTACATCCAGCCGAACGCTACACCCTGTCTGGCCGTGGTCGCGGCGGTATGCTCGGCCTCGCCCAGGGCGCCGCAGACATCACCCTGGCTGACGCCGACGGCGGAACGCTGCTCGATTTCGCCGCCGCCGGCACCGCCGATGGCGGCATCATGCGACTGGGGCGGGCGCTGATCGGCAAGTCGGCGCAGCGCGTCATCGACGGCTTCTTCGAATCGATCGGACGCGAGATGGGGGCCGAGGTGACAGCGCTGTCGCGCGACTGAACGCTGGGCTCGGGACTTCGCGAGCCCGTACGTTTTTGACCAAACGTTCAAAAACCGAGGTTTTCCCTCTTGCCGCGCGCATAAATGCAAGCTTGTATCCCTGCCAACGCGTGGGACAGGAGACAGCGGTACCGCCGCTTCCCCGCGCGAACCAGGGAGACCATTCATGACCAATTTCAAACGGCACCTCGGTGCTCTGGCCGCTGGTATTGCCGCGGTGGCGCTGCTCGCGGGTTCGGCCTTCGCCGATCCGGCTCTGATCTACGACCTCGGCGGCAAGTTCGATAAGTCGTTCAACGAAGCCGCCTACAATGGCGCCGAGCAGTGGAAGAAGGAGACCGGCGGGACCTACCACGATCTCGAGATCCAGGCCGAAGCCCAGCGTGAGCAGGCTGTGCGCAAGTTCGCCCAGGCCGGCTACAGCCCGATCGTCGTGACCGGCTTCAGCTTTGCCGACACCCTCAACAAGGTGGCGCCCGACTTCCCCAACATCCACTTCGTGCAGATCGACTCTGTGGTCGACCAGCCCAACGTGCAGTCAGTGGTCTACAAGTCCAATGACGCCTCGTACCTGGCCGGCGTGCTCGCCGCCAAGACCAGCAAGACCGGCAAGGTCGGCTTCGTCGGCGGCATGGACATCCCGCTGATCCACGCCTTCTTCTGCGGTTACAAGGAAGGCTTCATGGCCACCAACAAGGATGGCCAGGTGTTCGAGAACTATACCGGCACCACGGCAGCAGCCTGGAACGATCCGACCACGGCGGGCGAGCTGGCCAAGGCCGACTTCGACAAGGGCGCCGACATCGTTTACGCGGCGGCCGGTGCTTCGGGCCTGGGCGTCATCCAGGCTGCCAAGGATGCCGGCAAGATGTCG
The DNA here is from genome assembly GCA_023390785.1 of Pseudomonadota bacterium. Lineage (GTDB taxonomy): Bacteria > Pseudomonadota > Alphaproteobacteria > Rhizobiales > Devosiaceae > Devosia_A. Next base: position 3,300 of record JAEWCE010000337.1, on the reverse strand, counting down.
ATCGGCGTCGACAGCAACCAGAACTACATCGCGCCTGGCTCGGTGCTGACCTCGGTGCTTAAGCGCGTCGACGTCACCGTCTACAATGCCTTCAAGGCCGGTGATGCGGGCTTCAAGCCGGGCGTGGTGTCGCTCGGCGTCGCCGAAGACGGCGTCGGTCTCGCCATGGACGACAACAACAAGCCGCTGATCACTGCCGATGCACAGGCGGCCGTCGATGCCGCCAGCAAGGGCATCGCCGACGGCACCATCAAGGTGCACGACTACAACGCCGACAACCAGTGCCCGTGATCGGCCGTTCGTGAGCCAGTCTCACCTATCATCCAACGCGGAACAGCGCCCCTCCACGGGGGGCGCTGTTTCCGACTTCGCCATCGAGCTTCGTGGCATCAACAAGAGCTTCGGGCCGGTGCACGCCAATCGCGACATCGACCTCAAGGTCCGGCGTGGCACCATCCACGGCATCGTCGGCGAAAACGGCGCCGGAAAATCGACGCTGATGTCGATCCTGTATGGCTTCTATACGGCCGACAGCGGCGAAATCCTGGTCAACGGCCAGCCCGCCCACATCACCGATTCCCGCCACGCGCTGCGCTTGGGCATCGGCATGGTGCACCAGCATTTCATGCTGGTCGACAATTTCTCCATCCTCGAGAACGTCATTCTGGGCGCCGAGGACAATGCGCTGCTCGCCTCCTCGCTGAGCAAGGCGCGCAAGGAGCTGAAGCGCCTCTCCGACGAATACGGCCTGTCGGTCGATCCCGATGCCGTCGTGCAGGATGTGTCGGTCGGCCAGCAGCAGCGCGTCGAAATTCTCAAGGCGCTCTATCGCGGCGCCGATACCCTGATCCTCGACGAGCCGACCGGCGTGCTGACGCCGGAGGAGGCCGACGATCTCTTTCGCGTGCTGCACGTGCTGCGCGACCAGGGCAAGACGGTGATTCTCATCACCCACAAATTGCGCGAGATCATGGCCATTACCGACACCGTCTCGGTGATGCGGCAGGGCCAGATGGTCGCGACCATCCCGACCAAGGAGACCTCGCCCGAACAGTTGGCCGAACTGATGGTCGGCCGCCGCGTGCTGCTGCGCGTCGAGAAAGGCTCGGCCCATCCCGGCAAGCCGCTGCTCGAGGTCAAGAACCTGGTGGTGGCCGACGACCTCAAAGTGGTGCGGGTCAAGGATGTGAGTTTTTCCGTGCGCGCCGGCGAGATCGTCGGCATTGCCGGTGTCGCCGGCAACGGCCAGTCCGAACTGCTCGAATCCATCGCCGGCATGCGCGACCAGCTGTCGGGCGATGTCGTGCTCAACGGCAACGTGCTGTCGCTCGAGGGCGATGATGGTGCGCATCGTGCCCGTCTCGCCGGACTTGCGCACGTCCCCGAGGACCGCCAGACCGAGGGCCTCGTGGTGCAGTTCGAGGAGTGGGAGAACAATATCCTCGGCTATATGCACGACCCTGCCTATGGCCGCGGCATCTTCCTCGATATCGCGGCCGCGCGCCGCCAGGCCGAGGAGCGGAAGAAGAAGTTCGACGTCCGGCCGGCCAACCCGCGACTGAAGACGGCCAATTTTTCCGGCGGTAACCAGCAGAAGATCGTTCTGGCGCGCGAGATGGAGCAGAACCCCGACGTGCTGATCGTCGGCCAGCCGACGCGCGGCGTCGATATCGGCGCCATCGAGTTCATCCACAACCAGATCATCAAGATGCGCGACGCCGGCAAGGCGATTCTCCTCGTTTCGGTCGAGCTCGACGAGATTCGTTCGCTCTCCGATCGGATCCTCGTGATGTTCGACGGCAAGATCGTCGGCGAAGCCGACCCGGCCACCGCGACCGAAGGCGAACTCGGCCTGATGATGGCCGGCATCGGCACAGATGCCGCCGCGGCCAAGGGGAAAAATCCATGAGCGCCCGCCGTCCACTGCCGCGCTGGGCCGATGTCGTGCTGCTGCCGGTGCTCAATCTGGTGCTGGCGCTGATCGTCTTTTCGATCTTCGTGCTGCTGATCGGCCAGAATCCGCTGCAGGCGCTGGGGATCATGATCAATGGCGCCTTCGGCTATGGCGAAGGCGTCGGCTTCACCCTGCATTTCGCCACGAGCTTCGTGTTCACGGGCTTGTGTGTCGCGGTGGCGGCACACGCCGGCCTGTTCAACATCGGCGGCGAAGGCCAGGCCTATGTGGCGAGCCTCGGCGCCATCGCTGTCGGCTTCATGATGGATCACACGGTCTGGTGGCTGGTGCTGCCGGTGGCGATTCTCGCCTCGATGGTCGTCGGCGCGGCGTGGGCCTTCATCCCGGGCTACCTGCAGGCCAAGCGCGGCAGCCACGTGGTGATCACCACCATCATGTTCAATTTCATTGCGTCATCGCTGATGGCGTACCTGCTGGTCTACGTGCTGAAGCCGGTGGGCGTGCAGGAGCCCTCGACCGCCAACGTCGTCGCGGCGGGCAAGATTCCGCAGCTCCGCCAGTTCTTCCCGTGGTTCGGCGGCGCGCCGCTGAACATGACCATCATCTTCGCCATCCTGGCGCTGATCGGGGTCTATATCCTCATCTGGCGCACCAAGTTCGGCTACGCCCTGCGCACCCTGGGCCATAGCCCGTCGGCCTCGCTCTACGCCGGCATCTCCAACAGCCGCATGATCATCATCGTGATGATGATCTCGGGCGCGCTGGCCGGCATGGTGGCAGTCAACGAGGTGCTGGGCGTGCAATCGCGCATCGTCATCGACGTCACCGCCGGCTACGGCTTCGTCGGCATCGCCGTGGCGCTGATGGGACGCAACCATCCCGTTGGCATCGCCCTCGCCGCTGTGCTGTTCGGCGCCCTCTACCAGGGGGGGCTCGACTTGCAGTTCTACATGCCGGCCATCACCCGCGACATGATCGTCGTCATCCAGGCCCTGGTGATCATGTTCACCGGCGCCATGGAAGGCCTGCTGCGGCCGGGCCTCGAATCCGCCTTCATGCTGTATTCGCCGCGCCAGAAGGCCGAGGCCGTCGCGCGTGAAACCGTCGGGACCGAGAGCTGAGCATGGATTACGAAATCGTCATCTCGACTCTCGCCGCGACCGTTCGCCTGACGACGCCACTGCTGCTCGCCTGCCTCGCCGGTCTCTATTCCGAGCGCTCCGGCGTGTTCGACATCGGCCTCGAAGGCAAGATGCTGGCGGGCGCCTTCGGGGCGGCGAGCGTCGCCGTCATTACGGGCAGCGCCTGGCTGGGCCTCCTCGCCGCCGTTGTCGTATCGATCCTGATGGCCATGCTGCACGCCGTGGCCTCCATCACCCTCAAGG
>JAEWCE010000336.1 GCA_023390785.1 Pseudomonadota bacterium | reverse complement strand
GGGGACCGCCGCTAGGCGGTGGAGGGGGCAGCCCCACGCTCTGTACCTGTGAGCCGCTTGCCCTGTCCGGGGTGAGCGGCTAATCGTTCGCGCGCCAGAGCGTTTCCGGGACAAGTGGCAACGGTTTTCTGTTCGGAAACGCGACAACAAGAACGTCCGGAACCCCGTCCAGTGGTCGATCGCCTCCGCATCGCACTCGCCCAGCTCAACCCCAAGGTGGGCGACCTCGTGGGCAACCTCGCCCTCGGCCGGGACGCACTGGCGCGTGCGGTGGCCGAGAAGGCCGACATTCTCCTGCTGTCGGAGCTGTTCCTCACCGGCTATTTCCCCGAGGATCTGTTCTTCAAGCCGCGCTTCATCGAGGATGCCCTGGCGACCGCCGCCGAGCTGGTGCGCGCCACCAGGGGCACCAGCGTCGCCCTGCTGCTGCCCACCGTCTGGCGCGAGGGCCACAAGCTCTACAATGCCGTGCTGCATGCCGAGGACGGCAAGGTCGTCGCCCGCCGCTACAAGCGCGAATTGCCCAACGACGACGTGTTCTACGAAAAGCGCTATTTCGCCGCCGGCCCGCTGCCCGAGCCGATGCAGATCAAGGGCGTCCCCATCGGCGTGCCGATCTGTGAGGACATCTGGCACCAGCCGGTCAGCGACTATCTGATGGCGCAGGGCGCGCAATTGCTGCTCTGCCCCAACGGCTCGCCGTACTGGGCCGACAAGCAGCACATCCGCAAGGATTTGATCCGCGCCCGTACGCACGAAACCGGCCTGCCGGTGCTCTACCTCAACCAGGTCGGCGGCCAGGACGAGCTGGTATTCGACGGCGCTTCCTTCGCCATGGAGCCCGGCAACCGGCTGGTGTTCCAGGGCAGGAGCTTCGAGGCCGACTTCATCGTCTCCGACTGGGAGCGCGGCAAGGCGGGGTGGCGCTGCGCCAGGGGCGAGGTGGTCGAGCTCGCCTCGACCGAGGAAGCCCCGTGGCAGGCGATGTTGCGCGGCCTGCGCGACTACGTGCGCAAGAACGGCTTCAGCAAGGTGGTGCTCGGCCTGTCGGGCGGTATCGACAGTGCCATCGTCGCCGCCATCGCCGCCGATGCGCTGGGGCCCGACAACGTCCACACCATCATGCTGCCCTATCGCTACACCTCCGAGGATAGCCTCAAGGACGCCAAGGATTGCGCCGCGCGGCTCGGCGTCCGCTACGACATCGTACCCATCGGCAAACCGGTGGACGAAGCCTTGCACGAGCTGCAGCCGGTGTTCGGCAACGCGCCCGTCGATCTCACCGAGGAGAACATCCAGTCGCGCATGCGCGGCCTGGTGCTGATGGCGGTCTCCAACAAGACCGGCGCCATGCTGCTCACCACCGGCAACAAATCCGAGATGGCGGTTGGCTACGCCACCATCTACGGCGACATGAATGGCGGCTTCAATCCGATCAAGGACCTGTTCAAGATGGAGGTCTATCGGCTCGCGGCGTGGCGCAACGCCCATGTGCCCGACGGCAGCCTCTGCCCGCACGGCGATGTCATTCCGCAGGCGATCATCGACAAGGCGCCGTCCGCTGAGCTCCGTCCCGACCAGAAGGACCAGGATTCACTGCCGCCTTACCCGATCCTCGACGAGGTGCTGACGGGGCTGATCGAGGACGAACTGTCGGTGGCCGAGATCGTCGAAAAAGGGCAGGGCCGCTTCGACCGGGCGCTGGTCAAGCGCGTCGAGCGCCTGGTGCTGCTCGCCGAATACAAGCGCCGGCAGGCTGCGCCGGGCGTCAAGCTGACTAAAAAGGCCTTCGGCATCGGCCGCAAATATCCAATCACCAACGGCTATCGCGACGACAGCGACATCGTGCTGCGCGAGCCGGCTCCCGCGCGGCAGGGGGTGCAGTGACCAACGTAGTCCGCTATGCTCCGTCGCCGACCGGTCGCCTGCATCTGGGCAATGCCCGCCCGGCGCTGCTCAACTGGCTCTATGCCATCCGCACCGGCGGCCGCTACATCCTGCGCCTCGACGACACCGACACCGCGCGCTCGACCGAGGCGTTCGCCCGCGCCATTGAAGAGGATCTGGCCTGGCTTGGCATCCGGCCTGACGTCAAAGTCCGCCAGTCCGATAGAATGGCGCTGTACGATGCTGCCCGTGACCGGCTGATCGCGGCCGGCCGCCTCTATCCGGCCTACGAAACCGAGGACGAGCTGGAGATCAAGCGCGGCCGCGCCCGCCTGCTCGGCAAGCCGCCGATTTACGATCGCGCCGCCTTGGCGCTGACCGATGAGCAGAAGCGCCGATACGAAGCCGAAGGACGCCGCCCGCACTGGCGGTTCAGGCTCGACGGCCGGCCGGTCGAGTTCAACGACCTGATCAAGGGGCCGCAGACCGTCAACACGGCCTCGATGTCCGACCCGGTGCTGATCCGCGCCGACGGGTCCTACCTCTACACGCTGTGCTCGGTCGTCGACGATATCGACCTCGGCGTGACCCAGGTGATCCGTGGCGAGGACCACGTGAGTAACACCGGCACGCAGATCGAGATTTTCGAGGCGCTGGGCGGCCGCGTGCCTGAATTCGCCCACCACAATCTGCTGACCGGGGCCGAGGGCGAAGGGCTCAGCAAGCGCCTCGGCTCGCTTTCGCTGGGCGAGTTGCGGGAGGCCGGCTACGAGGCGATGGCCGTGGCACTGGTTGCGACGCTCACCGGCAGCAGCCTGCCGGTCGAGCCCTATCCGGATCTTGCCGCACTGGCCGCCAGGCTTGACCTGACCATGATCTCGCACGGCTCCGCCCGCTTCGATCCGGCCGAGCTCGACAGCCTCAATGCCCGCATCCTGCACGCCATGCCGTACGAGGTGGCACGCCCACGCCTGCCGCGCGCCATCGGCCACGCCGCCTGGGACATCCTGCGCGCCAACCTGCAGAAATTCTCCGACATCGAGGTGTGGGCCGCCGTCATCGAGGGCGATCTGCAGCACGTTGCCGCGGCCGACGATCGGGCCTTCCTCGCCGAAGCCAGTGAATTGTTGCCGGCCGAGCCGTGGGATGAAACCACCTGGGCGAAATGGACCGAAGCGCTGAGGCAGAAATCCGGCCGCAAGGGCAGGGCGCTGTTCCACCCGCTGCGTCTTGCCCTGACCGGTCGCGAGGATGGCCCGGAGCTTAAGTCCCTGCTGCCGCTGTTGGGGCGTAAGGCGTGTCAGGACCGACTATCCTGACGCGCTTGTCGCCGAACATGACGATGCGTTCGGGATCGTTGCTCGCCTGCTTGACCACCACCGGCTTGGGCGCTTCACCCGGAGCAGCCGGCCGTGGCCGCGGCAGCGGGATGTCGACGTAGTCGGCGCGCGCCACGTTGACCACGGTCGCCTCGGTCGGCCGCCGCGGATCGCGGATCGGCAGCGGAAAGATTTGCCCGTCGAAGCTGATCATGGCGCGGCTGCTTCCATCGGGCAGCGCTGCGAGGTTGATCGAGCCGTAATCCACCTTCGGCTTGCAGGTATTGTTCGGATCGTAGGTGGTGCGGTAGGCGAAGGCCGTCGGCAGTGACTTGTACGGCACCCCCTGCAGATTGATCATCTGGTCGGGTTCCTGCCCGGGGTTGTCATAGTAATAGAGGTCGACATCCATGCCTGGGCACTGCGCCTGGCATTCGAGCAGGTCGTTCTGCGCATAGTCGATGAGCGTCGAATAACTGATGGGCCAGTAATAGCCGTCGACCTTGCGCACGCACACCGTGCGGATCGTCTCGTAGCCCGAATAGCCCGAGAACTCGTCGCCGCGCGTCGACACGCCGTCGCCGAAATTGTCCTCGAACGAACCGAACAGCTGGTCGAACAGGCTGCCGCGCCGCTGCGGAGCGCTGGCGGTGCGGCTGTTGCAGTTGAACCGCGCCATCTCCTGCAGGATGGCCTCGCGCTGCTGCGACACGGCATTGCCAGTGTCGGCCTGGCTGGAGATCTTCTTGAGGTCCGCCCGCGCCGAGAGCACGGCGCGTGCTTCGGCGCGACACTGGGCGTTGAGCTGCTGGCCCGCCTTGGCGGCGGCGTTGCAGCCGTCGCGCACATAGCGGCTTTCGGCCGCCGTCACTGCGTCCTGGGCCGCGCGCACCCGGTCGTTGATGTCGCCCAGATCGCCGAAATCGCCGCTGCGCTCGATCTGCTGCAGGGTGTTGGCCAGCGCCTGGCAGTTGCGCGACTGCGCGAAGGCGTCATTGGCGTCCAGTCCGAACATGACGAGTGCCACGATCAGCAGCGCCAGGCGCAGCAGCAATGTCTTTGCAACAGCCATGAAGTCCAAATGACCAGCCCGATCCCGCAACCGACCTAACGCAGCAATTAGCCCAAAATCGGACCTATTGCGATGCGCCACTGTATCGGCGCAGACCGTCACCGCAACGTGAAGAATGGAAAGACGGTTCCTGGAATATGTGGTCTTGCAAGACGTTAGCGATCCTGCAAAGCGTCACGCCAACGACACCGGAGAGTCACCCCGATGCCCATGTTGAGGCCCGTCCTGTTCGCGATTGCCCTGCTTGCCTTTGCCGGCGGGGCGCCGCTCGCCGCCCAGACCCTGCCGCCGGTCGATCCGGCCATCGCCAGCATGAGCGTCGACCAGAAGGTCGAGCTGCGCCAGAAGCTGATGAAGGAGGACGGTATGCTGCTGCGCCAGGCCCGCAGCGCCACCGGCGATGCCGCGGTGCAGGCGGCAACCACCGTGCTGCAGAACTTCGTCAACTTCCCGGCGCTCTTCGCCGACCACGCCAACAACACCATTTCCGAGGCGGATTCCCGCATCTGGGATGATTTCGACGCCTTCGCCGACATCTTCAGGCAGGGCCAGCTCGACGCCGCCAACATGCTCGCCGCCGCCCGGAGCGGCGATCAGGCGGCATACCAGGCGGCCTACAAATCGCTCGGCCAGAAGTGCTTTGAGTGCCACCAATCCTATCGCATCGACTGATCCGGGCCGCCGCGCCGGGCCTCGCGGCGGCTCCCGCCGCCTCGGCGCCCCCGGATCAGCCGGTTTCCGGGCCGTTCATGCTGTTGGACGTGGCCTATTGCTTTCGGCGGCGTTCATCGTCAGATTGCGCCGCATGAAAACCGCTCCGGCGATCTCGATTATCGGTTCGATTATTTGCTGCTAACACCTGTTGGCGGCGCGGTTTCCTTCACCATACTCTCGTAAGTCCCGAAGAGCCCGCTGCCAGCGCGTCAACACGTTGAGGCATCGGCTCGTTCATGGCTTCGGACCTGACACTCAGGCTCTACAACACGCTCACTCGCACCAAGGAGGACTTCGTCCCCCTCGATGCGAACAATGTGCGCATGTATGTGTGCGGCCCGACCGTCTACGACTTCGCCCATATCGGCAACGCCCGCCCGGCCATCGTCTTCGACGTGCTGTTCCGCCTGCTTCGCCACATCTATGGCGAGGCGCACGTCACCTATGTCCGCAACATCACCGACGTCGACGACAAGATCAACGCCCGCGCCGCCCGCGACTTCCCCGACCTGCCGCTGAACGAGGCCATCCGCCGCGTCACCGAGACCACCGCCGCGCAGTACCAGAAGGACGTGACCGCGCTTGGTTGCCTGCAGCCGACGGTGCAGCCGCGCGCCACCGAGAACATCGCCCAGATGCAGGCGCTCATCGGCAAGCTGCTCGCCAACGCCCACGCCTACGAGGCAGCCGAGGTGGGTGAGGTGCTGTTCGACGTGCAGTCGATGCCTGAGTACGGCGCGCTCAGTGGCCGCGACCTCGAGCACAATCTCGCCGGCGCCCGCGTCGAAGTCGACGCGCACAAGCGCAATCCTGCCGATTTCGTGCTTTGGAAGCGCTCGTCCGCCAGCGAACCCGGCTGGGACTCGCCCTGGGGCCGCGGCCGCCCCGGCTGGCATCTCGAATGCTCGGCCATGTCCGAGCGCTATCTCGGCGAGGTGTTCGACATCCATGCCGGCGGCCTCGACCTGATCTTCCCGCACCACGAGAACGAGATCGCCCAGTCGCGCTGCGCTCACGGCACCGCCACCATGGCCCGGACCTGGCTGCACAACGGCTTCCTCCAGGTCGAGGGCCAGAAGATGAGCAAGAGCCTCGGCAATTTCATCACCATCCGCGAGCTGCTCGAAACCGACAAGTTCGGCGGCCGTGCCTGGCCCGGCGAAGTGCTGCGCCTCGCCATGCTGATGACCCACTACCGCGAGCCCATCGACTTCACCGTCAAGCGGCTGGAGGAGGCGGAGGAAAAGCTCAGGGGCTGGCAGCGCGTCGCCTCGAGCGCCCCCGGCGACGGCGCCGTCGATACCGCAGTGCTGGAGGCGCTGGGCGACGATCTCGGTTTCCACCGCGCCTCGGTGGCGATGGATGCGATCGCCCGCACCGCCAACCGCGGCACCGATCGGGCTGCCGCATCCCTTGCCGCGACGCTCCGGTTTTTCGGCTTTACCACCGACGGGCTGCTGAGGAGCGCCGATGTGTTCGATCACTCGCGCATCGACGACGCCGTCGCTGCCCGTCTCGCCGCCCTCGAGGCGCGCGACTTCGCCAAGGCCGACGAGATCCGCGCCGCGCTGCTGGGCGAGGGTATCCAGCTCATGGATTCAAAGAACGACGCCGGAGAGCGCGTCACCAGATGGGAGATCAAGCGATGACCACCAGCATTGACCACATCGGCCTCAATGTGACCGACTACGACAAGGCCAAGGCTTTCTACGTCGCCGCCCTCGCGCCGCTCGGCCTGAAGGTCCTCAACGATTTCGGCGTGGCGATCGGTATGGGTGCCGACTTCCCGTTCCTGTGGGTCTCGGCCGGCAACCCCGGCCACGCCCACCTGGCTTTCCGTGCCGACAGCCGCAAGCTGGTGGACGACTTCTACGCCGCCGCCATTGCTGCCGGCGGCAGGGACAACGGCGCGCCGGGCGTGCGCACCGAATACAGTGAGAACTACTACGCCGCCTTCGTCCTCGATCCCGACGGGCACAATATCGAAGCGGTCTGCCATGCCCCAGCCTGAACTGACGGGCGGCTGCCAGTGCGGAGCCGTGCGCTTTCGCGCCGAACGGCTCGGGGGCGCTGCCCTCTGTCATTGCCGCATGTGCCAGAAGGCCTTCGGCGGCTTCTTCGGACCGTTGGTGACCAGCTATGGCGTCACCTGGACGCGCGGGACGCCGAGCTGGTTTCGCTCGTCTGACCGGGCCCAGCGTGGCTTCTGCAACCAGTGTGGAACGCCGCTCGCTTATCGCACCGACGGTGACGAGGAGAGCGTCGAGCTTGCCATCGGCGCCTTCGACGACCCCAACCTTGCCGCGCCCACCAGGCAGGTGAACCCCGCCCACCGGCTGCCGTTCTTCGAGCATCTGCACGAGCTGCCGACGCGGCCCTATGGCGCCGCGCCCGAAATCGACGCCTTCAACGATGGCGTCGTCAGCCACCAGCATCCGGACCACGATACGGCAATCTGGCCGCCCCGGGAGGGCTTTGCTGCGTGACCGACGTCTACACGGGCGGCTGCCAGTGCGGCGCGGTGCGCTACCGTGTCGCCGGGCCGGTGCGCCACGCGTCCATCTGCAATTGCCGTATGTGCCAGAAGGCGCTTGGCAACGTCTTCGGCGCCTGGGTCGAGTTCGACGCGCCGGTGCAATGGACGCGCGGTCGGCCGAGCCTGTTCAGGTCCTCCCTCAAGGTGCAGCGCGGCTTCTGCAACCAGTGCGGCACGCCGCTGACCTATCAGTGGGGCGACAACAACCCCGCCATCACCATCGGCTCATTCGACCGGCCGAACCAGATCGTCCCCACCGGCGAGCTGGCGCGCGACAACCGCCACCCGGTCGTCGGCCATGCCGACGATCTCATCGCGGAGCCGCTGGGCACCACCGACGAGGAACGTGACATCCTCGCCATCCTGCGCTCCTTCCAGCATCCCGACCAGGACACCGAAACCTGGCCTCCCGGAGGTGAAAAATGACCGATCGCCAGATGCCCGAGGGCCCGTTCAGCGGCGGCTGCCAGTGCGGCGCCATCCGGTTCCACGCGCTTGCCCTGCGCGATAACCCACACGTCTGCTACTGCCGCATGTGCCAGAAGGCGACTGGCAATCTGTTCGCCGCGCTGGTGGGCATTCGCCACGAAAATCTCACCTGGACCCGCGGCAAGCCAGCCGAATTCAACAGTTCCGACCAGGCGGCTCGCGGCTTCTGTCCCAATTGCGGAACGTCGCTATACTACCGCTCGCTCGGCGGTCCGCACGTTTCCATGTCGATCGGCGCCTTCGACGAACCGCACCGCATCGAGCTCTGGTACCAGATGGGCAACGAGGGCAAGCATCCTTCGCTCTTCCATCTCGGTGACATCGAACAGACCGGCACCACCGAAGAAGCGATGACCGACGAGGCCGTCGCCATCCGTGGCAGCAACCACCAGCATCCCGATCATGACACCGACCACTGGACGCCGCGCCCGGGCGGCCAGCGCCAATAGAGTAATCGCGCGATGAGCAAGGACCGCCTCTATCTCTTCGACACGACATTGCGCGACGGCGCCCAGACCGCGGGTATCGAGTTCTCGCTCGAGGACAAGATCCGCATCACCGGGCTGCTCGAGGAGATCGGCGTCGACTACATTGAGGGCGGCTATCCCGGCGCCAACGTCGTCGACGACGCGTTCTTCGCCGAGCCACGAACGAAGCTTGCCACGTTCACCGCGTTCGGCATGACGAGGCGGTCTGGCCGCTCGGTCGGCAATGACCCGGGCGTGCAGGCGACCATCCATTCCGCCGCGTCCGCGGTCTGCTTTGTCGGCAAGTCGTCCGAATATCAGGTGAAGCTGGCGCTGGGCGGCACCACACCCGAGGAAAACCTCAGGAATTTGCGCGAGACCGTGCAGGCCGCTGTCGCTGCTGGCAAGGAAACCCTGGTCGATTGCGAGCATTTCTTCGACGGCTACAAGGCCAACCCCGCCTACACACTCAGCTTTGTCGAGACGGCGCTGGCTGCCGGCGCGCGCTGGGTGGTGCTGTGCGATACCAACGGCGGCACCATGCCATCCGAAGTCGAGGCAATCGTCGCCGCCCTGCCGGTCGACAAGGCCCGCCTCGGCATCCACGCCCACGACGACACCGGCCAGGCCGTTGCCAATTCGCTGGCTGCAGTGCGGGCCGGCGTGCGGCAAATCCAGGGTACGCTCAACGGCATCGGCGAACGCTGCGGCAACGCCAACCTCGTAACCCTCATCCCGACGCTCTTGCTGAAGCCCGTCTTTGCCGATGCCTACGAGATCGGCGTGACGCACGAGCAATTGCACGAGCTCACCCGCGTCAGTCGCGCTTTCGACGATCTGCTCAACCGCGCCTCCGACCGGCAGGCGCCCTATGTCGGTGCCTCGGCGTTCGCCACCAAGGCCGGCATTCACGCCTCGGCCATCGCCAAGGATCCGGCGACCTATGAGCACGTGCCGCCCGAAAGCGTCGGCAACGAGCGCAACGTCATGGTCAGCCAGCAGGCGGGCAAGTCCAATCTGCTCACGGCGCTCAGGCGCAACGGTATCACGCTCGAAAAGGACGATCCGCAACTCGAAAAGCTGCTGCGCACCGTCAAGGAGCGGGAGGCGAGGGGCTATTCCTACGACGGTGCCGAAGCCTCTTTCGTCATCCTTGCACGGGACGTGCTGGGCACGTTGCCGACCTTCTTCGACGTCGAGAGCTACCGCGCCTCGGTAGAACGCCGTCACAATTCCCGCGGCCAGCAGGTCAACGTCACCGAGGCGGTGGTCAAGATCATCGTCGACGGCGAGCGGCTGATGTCGGTGGCGGAAGGCAACGGCCCGGTCAACGCTCTCGATCTGGCACTGCGGAAGGACCTCGGGAAATTCTCCGCCGAGATCGCCGATCTCGAGCTGGTCGACTTCAAGGTGCGTATCCTCGACGGCGGCACGGGCGCGGTCACCCGTGTACTGGTCGAAAGCCGCGACGGGTCCGGCGAGCGCTGGACCACTATCGGGGTCAGCGCCAACATCATCGACGCCTCCTTTGCCGCCCTCTACGAATCCATCACCTACAAGCTGCTCAAGGCCGCCGTCCCGGCGTAGCCGCGTCCCGCGGCCGGCGGATATCCCCCTTGGCAGGTCACGTCTGGGCGAATGTATGTCCGGTGATTGTTGCCCCCACCCCCAACCCCTCCCCCCAAGGGGGAGGGGGCGATGGAGCCGCAACCGCTCGTGTTGCAGTTGGGCTCCCCACCCCATTGCGGGGAGGGGCCGGGGGTGGGGGCCGCGAGCGCCAATGAATCTGTTCCGCGTGCCTGTCGGCCAGGCTACGACACCCTCGCCCCGAGGGGAGGCGCCGGCTTCATCACCGTCTCAGCCTTCAAAACGCCGCTGTTTGCATAAAACACCAGATATTCTACGCTGGCCCTGAGGGGGAAACAGGCTTTGGCCGCATCGCGCGCTGCCGCATCGGTATCGCTGACCATCGGGGCTACGTTCGCGACCCTGCTGGTGGCGGGGGGGATTCTGGCGGGGCCGGCTATTGTCGACTGCAGCCGGCAGCCCGACGGCGTCGGCGCCTGCCTGCGGGCCAAATTCGATCAGAGCGGCCTGCGCCAGCACGCGCCCGTGCCGCCGGCGCCCAGCGCTGTCCCGGAAACCCCCGCCTCCGTCGCGCCGCCGACACTGGCGGAAGCCCGTCCGCAGGGCTGGCTCGAGGCCAACGCCACCGAATACGAGCCGCCGGCCTCGATGGGCACGGCGTCGCTGGTTGCGCCCGTTGGCCGGGTGGACGCAATCGGCAGCCTTGGCGTGCCGCCGGTTGTACCGGGCGAGGTCGCTGTCACGTCGCCGCAGGGCAGCCTCGCCGCCGGCGGTCGGATGTCCTCGGCTGCCCCCGATCCCGTCGCGGATATCGCACTGGTCGAGCCGGCGGGTCGCCTCACTGCAAATGGCAGCGCTGTCGCCCAACCGGACACGGCGATCACCAGCCGCGGCGCCGAGCCGGCGGTCGCGCGCGGCACCGCATTGATCACGGGGAGCATCGGCGGAGCGTCGGCGCCCCATGGCACCGCAACCCTGGAGGCAACGCTCGAACCCCCGGCTGCTGCGCCGTTGCCGATCGAGATCCGGCTGCCGCCCGCGCCGATCCGCCCGAAGCCGGTCGCCAGGCCCGCCCCGCCGCGTGC
>JAEWCE010000204.1 GCA_023390785.1 Pseudomonadota bacterium | reverse complement strand
CGCTGCTGCTGGCCGCCCGAGAGCTGGGAGGGCCGGTGATGTTCGCGACCGGTCATGCCTACGCGGTTAAGTGCGATCTGCGCCAGCCGTCGGCGCTCGCCGGGCGCGACACCGCGATAGACCAGCGGCAGTTCGACATTCTCGAGCGCCGTGTTCTGCGGCAGCAGATTGTAGCCCTGGAAGATGAAGCCCACGAAGTTGCGGCGCAACAGCGTCCGTTGCGCGCGGTTGGCCTTCTCCACCGGCACGCCGTCGAAGCGGTAACTTCCGTCCGAGGAAGTGTCGAGATAGCCCACGATGTTCATCGCGGTCGACTTGCCCGAGCCGCTGGGGCCCATCACCGCCACGAACTCGCCGCGTCCGATGCTGAGATCGAGCCCGTCGAGGGCGCGCACTTCGGCCTCGCCACGGCCGTAGACCTTGCTAATGGCCTTGAGCTCGATCAGCGCGGCGGCGGACATCGTCAGCGGTCCTTGGTGCCGGTCACGACGAGGTCTCCGGGCGCAAGATCGCCTGCAAGGACCTCCGTCCGCTGGCCGTCGCTGAGGCCGGTCGTCAACGGCACCGACTGCAGCGATCCGTCGTGCAGAATGTAGACCTGTTGCCCGCCGTCCTGGCGTGGCGGCATGCCCTTGGGCGAGAAACGCAGCGCGGTGTTGCTGACCGTCAGGGCGTTGCTTGCCTTGTCGATCTGGATGTCGGCGGTGGCGGTCATCCCCGGCCGCAGCGCGCCAGCTGTGTTGTCGACCTCAATGATTGCCTTGTAGCTGGTGACGCCGTCCAGGATCGTCGGCGCCGACCGCACCTGACGGACGGCGCCGGTGAGCGGCCGGTCGGGAGCCGATTCCACCGTGAAGCTCGCCTGATCGCCCGCCTTGACCCGCGGAACGTCGGCCTCGTCGATGTCGAGCTCGAGGTCGAGCCTCCGCAAATCGCTGGCGAGGATGAACAGCGAGGTCGCCAGCGTCGCCGCGCTGACCGTCTGCCCAACCTGGGCACTGACGTCGAGCACGACCCCGTCGATCGGCGACACGATGGAGGTCTTGGCATAGTTGCTTTCGGCGGCGGCCAGATCCGCCTGCGACGCCTTGAGCTGGGCCTCGGCCAGCGCCAGATTGGCCCGCGCCCGGGCCAACGCCGTTGTGGCAAGCTCCACGTCCCTGTCGCTCACCATCTCACCTGCGGGGAGTCGCTTGATGCGCACCATTGCGGCCTGGGTGTCCAGCACGGCCGTCGCCGCCACGTCGCGGGCCGCAGCCTGGGCCTCGACGGCAGCGAGGGCGCGCCGGCGCTGGCCATCGTAGTCGGTCGGATCGAGGCGGGCGAGCGGTTGCCCCCTGGTCACGATGTCGTTGTAGTCCACGTCGACCGAGGCGATCGTGCCGGTGACAAGGCTCGAGATCCCGACCTGTTGAGTTGGCCGGAGCGAACCCGTGGCGGAAAGGGTGATCACCAGGTCGCTGCGGGTCGCTGCATCGGTGAGATAGCTCGGCGAGACATTCGCCTGCCATGCCCACCAGGCCCAAGCGCTGCCGCCAGCGACCATGATCGCGGCGAAGCCAGCCACTGTCATACCCCATGCGCGCCGCCTTTGGGCCCGCCGTCCCTCGGTCGCGAGGATTTCGGCGACGCCGGCATGTTGAGGGGTCAGGCCGCCGCTGGTGCCGCGCGAGGGTGCCCGAACCAGGGTTCGCCCCGCGGGAGCGTCTGCCTTGGTCTCGGCGTCCGAGGGTACCGTGTCGGTTTCCATCTCGACCTCTGTCCGTAGCTTGCAGCGGGTTAGGCCGTCGCAGGGGCGACCGGCTTGACCTACGTCAATGGCCGCCCGGCATTTGAGGGCAGGGAGCCGCTTGATCGAGGTCAAAGCCGAAGGCCCGCCGCCTTCTGACAATGCCGCCGTCCAACTCAAGGAGGATCTGTCATGGTCGAAACGGCAACCAAACTTCCCATCAAGAACGAGGCGAAAGCACCAAGCGCTTCGAGCGGCGCAGGGTGGCAGCCATTCGAGGATCTGCGGCGCGAGGTCAACCGGCTGTTCGAGGACTTCGGTCGAGGAGCCTGGCTGGGTCCATTGCGGTCGACGAGTATCGAGCCGCTGTTCCGCAACATCGGCTGGAACGCCCCCGCGGTCGACGTCGCCGAGAAGGACGGCGCGTTCGAGATTACCGCCGATCTGCCCGGCTTCGACGCCAAGGACGTCGAGGTGACGCTGCGCAACGGCAACATCGTCCTCAGCGGCGAGAAGCAGCAGGACAAGGAGGAGAAGGCGAAGGACTTCTACCTCAAGGAGCGTCATTACGGCAGCTTTGAAAGGTCCTTTTCCCTGCCCGAGGGTGTCGATGTCGGCAAGGTCAGCGCCACGTTCAGGAACGGCGTGCTTTCCGTGACACTGCCCAAGACTGCAGAGGCCCAGAAGCCGGCCAAAAAGGTCGAGATCAAGGCAGCCTGACTGTATCTCCGTGGCCCCCGGGCGTGGCGTCCTGGGGCCAACGGAGCCATTCGAGCGCTGCACCTCATTCACCAACAATCTAAGGAACCCGCCATGGCGCGTCTCAAGCTCCATAACAAGTCATACGTGCTTGTTTGCGATGGCAGTAAGGCACTGTTCTACACGAACGTCGGCGACGCCCAGGTGATCTCGCTGCAAGTGATCAAGACAATGGAGGACCGTCATCCCCCGACGCGTGAACTCGGGACCGACAAGCCCGGACGAAGTATCTATTCGATGGGTGACTCACGCAGCTCGATGCAGGAGACCGACTGGCACGACGCCGCTGAGGCTCAATTCCTGCGGCAGGTTGCCAAGACCTTCAGCGAGGTCGTTCGCGCCAGCCAGACCAGGCAGGCCGTGGTCGTGGCGCCGCCGCGAGCCCTGGGTATTCTGCGCGAGCACCTGGCGGATGACGTACGCAGCGTCATGAAGGCAGAGTTTTCACGGGATCTGGTCAGACTGCCGACACCGAAGGTGGAAGCGTTCCTGCAGGCCGAAGGCGAGCTGCGCTGAGAGCTTCGGCGGGCTCTTTGTCCGGTACCGGCCGGACACGTGCAGGTTGAGCGCGATCAACCCGGGCGGGTCGAAGGTGTCCTATGCCTTGGTTTTTCGGAGAGAGCAGATGAAGATCGTTGTGGTCTACGACAGCGTGTACGGAAATACCCGGACTATCGCCGAAACCGTCCGGGACATGCTCGCAACCGGCAACGAGGTACGACTGGCCTCGGTTCAGGAGGCCCGTAATCTCGACCTTACCGCCACCGAGCTGCTGGTTGTGGGGTCGCCAACGCGGGGTTTCCGCCCAACCCCGCACATCTCCAGCTATGTTGAGGGGCTCGATCGAGTGGCCCCCGGCAAGCTCGCCGCTGCATTCGACACCAGGCTTGATTTGGAAACGGTCAAGCCGGAGCCGCTCAGGTGGGTCATCGACGTCGGCGGCTATGCAGCCTCGCGGATCGCCGCCAGTCTGGAGCGCCATGGCTTCGTGATGACGGGCGGACTTGCGGGATTTCTGGTGGAGGGCGCGGAAGGTCCGCTCAAGGACGGCGAGGTCGAGCGCGCCCGGGAGTGGGCGCGCAACCTCTTGCGCTGAGCATTACAGGCCCCCTGATGCCGTTCCTTATGACGGCAGGCCGTACGGAAGTCTCTGCGGAAGTGTCAGTGGTCAGGACCGCGCACTCTTGTGATGAAGATACTGCTGGTTGAGGGCGAGCCACGGATGGCCGGCGACATCGCGACCACGTCCGTGGCAGGGCCGGTATAAGTCCCGTCACGCATGCCGTTTGAGGCTAGACTCGTCATTGCCGCGGTCGCAATCGCGGCGCCCGGCCGTGGGGCGGCGGCGACCTCGGCTTCGGCCGGGTTGGGCTTGAGTGGGCAGTTGCTGGACGCCGCGCGCGTCTCATCGACCACGAGCCGCCAGGGCTGCAGTCGCCTTCGGCTCAGGCTGGCGCCGAGACGATCACGCGTGTGCCCGGTTCGTTGTCCTGGATCTCCAGTGTGCCGTCGAGACGCTGGACGAGGGCGGCAAGCATCTTGGTGCCGAAGCCGGTACCCTGGGTCTCGCCGCTGCGGCCGCGGCCAACATCCGACACCACCAGACGCATCGTCTTGCGATGCTGCTCGATCTTGATCGTGGCCGGGCCAGGCTTGCCGTCATAGGCGTACTTGGTCGCGTTGGTGAGGAGCTCGTTGACGATAAGCCCGATCGTCACAGCACGGTCGGCGCTGACCAGGATTGGTGCCACCTCGAAGCGGAGTTGCTTCCCCCAGCCCGGATCAATCGCCCCGAGTAGTTCCCGAACCAGTTCATCCAGGTAGCGCGAGAGATCGATGATCTCGACGCTGTCGTCCTGGTAGAGCCGACGATGGGCAAGCGACACTGCCATGAGGCGCTTTTCGGCTTCATCGAGAGCGGCACGCACTTCGGGCGCGGCGTCGCGCGCCTGCATCCTGAGGAATGCGGCGACCAGCGCGAGGCTGTTCTGGACGCGGTGGTTCACCTCGCGCAGCAGAAAATCCTTCTGCGCGATCAACGTCTCGTTTTCACGCAGCGCCACGCTCATCTGGCGGTTGAGCAAGCGGATGCGCGCATTGGTTCGCGCATTCAGGATCAGCCGGGCGATGCGCGTCGCGCTCTCCTGCTCGGCGAGACTCCATTCCTCGGAACGGCCGCGCACGCTTTCGGACCATGCCTCGAATGACGCCCGCGGCGTGAGCACGGCGCCGGGCTGGAGCGGCACGTCCTTGTGCGGATTGCCGGCCCATTCGACCGTCTGCAGGTGCTCGGCGCGGAACCACATGAGAAGGGTCGGCACGTCGGTTGCAATGGTAACCGCAAGCAGACCGCTGGCCCGGTCCCGCCAGACTTCGGCCGCTGGGAAATCGCGCGACAGGTGCCGCGTCGCAAACGGCCGCACCAGCGACGGCGCACGAACGTGCGCGGCGATGGCGCGCACCGCGGCCGCATCGGGGCAATGGCCGACGCAGAAAAGCTCGTCCCCTTGCACAGCGGCGAACCCATCGGCGCGCAGCAAACCGGCAAGCTCCTTGCCTGCGCCGGCGAACACGTCGTGCAGCGACGTATCCTCGCCGAGCCGGGCCAGGACTCCATCCTCCCGGGCGCGCAGTTGAATACGCTCGCCATAGAGCTCGGTTTCCTCGCGACCCTTGATGAGGCGCGAAAGGCTCGCCGCCATCGCCTGACAGGCCGTGCGCGTGGCGAGCGACAGGGGCCGCGCCGAATGGTGATGGCAGGCGATCAGGCCCCAGAGCGCACCATCCTTGACAATGGACATCGACGCTGACGCGGCAACGCCCATGTTCTTCAAATACTTGATATGCACGGGCGAAACCGACCGCAGTGTCGAATCCGACAGGTCGAGCTCTCGCAGGCTCGAGCTGGCGCTGACGATTGGCGCCGGCTCGTAGTTCACGTCGGCAATCACGCGCACCCGGTTGCGCACATAGAGAGCGCGCGCCTGGCGCGGAATGTCCGAGGCGGGGAAGTGGTGGCGCATGAAGCTTGGCCAGCTGTTAGCGATCGATTCGCCGAGCACCACCCCGGCATCGTCCTCGATGAAGCGATAGACCATCACGCGGCCGTACCCGGTCAGGCGCTGGAAAATACGGCTCGCTTCGTTGGAAAGATCCTCGAGGCTCGCGGCACGTTCGAGCCGGGCCTCGAGGCCCTCCAACTGGCCGAGGAAGGTCGCGTCAATGGCGGTGTTGTCGAACTTGTCGGTGAACTCGAAGACGACGTAGCCATCGCTCGCATACGCGATCGCATCGCGCACGGTGCCGCCGAGCTCGATCTCGCCGAGAAGGTGGAAGCCAGCGCGGGGCAGGGCGTCGGCCACGGCCCCTATCTCGCGGCCGATGATCGAGGCGACCGGCGTCGCCAGCAGACCCGGCAGGAACGGCTCGGTTCCGGCATAACCCACGATCTCGCCCGTCTGCCGCGAGGCCACGAGCATGATGCCATAAGGTTGGATCGAGCCTGGGATGTGGATCGGTTCGAGATCGCACGCGGTGAGGACGGGATCGGCGTGCACTGTCACTTGGCGCCTGCATAGACAGAGAGCGCGGTTTCGAACAAATGCCGCGCGCCCGCCAGGACGGCCGTGCGGTCGAGTTCGCGCCGGGAGTCGAGCAACTGGACGAACTCCCGCCAGCGATTGGATGCACCCACCTGCTTGGCGAGGTGCCGTGCCCCGCGCTCTGCGCTGAGGCCAAGTGCCCGGGCGCGCTCGAACAGCAGATGCGCGCCCAGCGCCGACCCTTCGAGCACATAGAGAGCACCGAGGCGAGTTGACTCATCGACGATGGAGGCAAGCGGCCGGGTTTGTGCAGCACCATGGGGCAGTGCCAGATCATCGCTGTCGAGGGCAAGCTCAGTCAGGAGCGACTGCGGCGTCCAATCTGCGCTGGGGGTGAGGGCCGGCTCGACCATCTGGCGGAAGCGCAGGCTGTGCGTGAGAAAGGCGCCGTAACTGCGAATATCGTGAAAGGCGCCAACGGTGGCATCGACGCGCCGATGAAGATCATCGGTGTGCTGTCGCAGGGCGAGGCGAAGGTTTGTCTGCTCCAAAAATCCTCCAGAAGTGGATGTGCCGGCAACGATACTGGTTTCAACTTAGCAGGGGTGAGCCCGCGAACCACCTAAAAAGCCCACCACAGGTGATAATTCAGCGTCAGCGTCAACAACGAGGGTGCGTATTCTCGTCTCATCCGTTTTTTGCCCGAAGGGGCGAATGCCAGACTACCCGTGCGCTTCAGGCGGCGCGGCCGGGTTGGACCCGCCCGAAGCGCGCGGCAATCGCTGCGGAACAAACACCCGGAACTCCGTTCGGCCCGGTCGCGAGTCCACGTCGATGCGGCCATGGTGACGGTTGACGATGATATTGTGGGCGATGTGAAGGCCGAGCCCGGTTCCCACCCCCTGCGGCTTGGTGGTGAAGAAAGGATCGAAGATCCTGGCTGCGATGCTGGCCGGGATGCCGGGGCCCGTATCGGCGATGGCAACCTCGATTCCGTCGGCCGAACGATGCGCTCGAATCGTCACGGTGCCGCGCCCCGCCATCGCGTCGACCGCGTTGTCGATCAGATTGGTCCATACCTGGTTGAGTTCGCCGGCATGCACCTCGATCCGCGGCAGGTCGGGTTCATAGTCGCGAACGATCTCGACGTCCCTGAGCTTGTGCTTGAGGATCATCAGGGTGTCGTTGAGTGTCGTCGGCACGTCGACGTCCTGGATCGCGGCTTGGTCGAGATAGGCATAGGACCTGACGGCCCGCACGATGTCAGAGATGGCCCGCCCGCTGCGCTGGATTTCATCGAGCAGCTGTCGTGCGCCCAGTTCGCTGCCGAGCCACCTGAAAACCGCGGATTGATGCACCGGGGCAAGGCTGCGGCAGAGTTCATCGATGTCATCGGCGCTCCAGCCCGCCGACGCGAGTGGCGCCCCGACCTCCCATGCGTCCGACACCCCCACGGCCGCGAGCCGGGAAATGATGCGGTCCTCAGCGCTGGAATCGAGGCTTTGATTCTTGCCGCCTTCGAGGCGGTGCCGGAGGTGTTCGATCCGTTGCCTCTCACTCTCGGCCAACGGTAGTTCTCGCAGCTCGGCATTTGCCCGGGTGGTGGCCTCCAGAAGCGTCCGCAGGTACGAAGCGCTGCGTTGAATGGCGGCGGCCGGGTTGTTCAGCTCATGCGCGAGGCCCGCGGCCAGGGTGCCCAGCGAGGCGAGCTTCTCCCGCTGCATCAGCGACGCCTCGGTGCTGCGCAGGCGGCCGGCCATAGTCCTGAGGATTGTCGTTGCGATCCTCGGATCGACCTCGAGCACTTTGCGAAATGCCGCGGCGTCGACCTCGAGCAGATCGCTTGCCGCGATGGCGCGGGCCGACGCAGTACGTGGCCACTCCTCGAGCAGTGACATCTCTCCAAGAATCTCCCCCATTCGCCGCGTGGCCAGGGTGATTTCCTGTCCGCCTTCCTGCCGGGTGATCTCGAGTTCCCCCGAAAGGATGACCAGCAGGGCGTTTCCCTCATCGCCCTGCCGAATGACGAGCTCGCCCGGCGCCGCCGAGATGCGCCGGGACGCTGCGCCAAGTTCCATCATCTGTGTTTCGGAGAGGCCCTCGAACAGCGGAACGCGCCGGATGATCTCGACCAGGGACGGGGGCTCGTCAGTGATTGTCGCCATGCCTCAATGCCCGGCCGGCGGTGGGGGACGGCCGGAGATTTCTGGGCTGCGCAGGTGCTGGTGGACGAAGGTGATCGACATGGCTCCTTCGCCGATCGCCGAGGCCATTCGCTTGACCGAGCGAGACCGGACGTCGCCGACCACAAAGATACCGGCGATGCTGGTCTCGAGCCACGCCGGCTCGCGGGGCACGAGCCAGCCATGGGGCCGCTTGCCACCCTCCACAGCCAGGGCCGGCCCCGACAGGATGTAGCCGTCAGGATCGAGTTGCAACACGTCCTGCAGCCATTCGGTGTGGGGCGCCGCGCCGATGAAGCAGAACACCGCTTTAGCGGAAACGCGGTCCACCGTGCCGGTCGTCGTATCGACGATCGAGACCTCCTCGAGCGTGTCCTTGCCATGCAGCTCCTGGATCGCAGCGTTCATCCGAAACCGGACGTTCGCCGATTGATTGATGCGTTCGCTCAGATAGCGCGACATGCTGCCCACCAGAGTGTTGCCGCGAACCAGTATGGTCACTGACTTCGCATATTGGCCCAGATAAAGCGCGGCCTGCCCGGCGGAATTGCCGCCGCCGACCACCAGGACATCCTGGTCCTTGACCGAGAGCGCTTCGGTAATCGCCGCCCCATAGAACAGCCCGGCTCCGGCCAACCGTTGCGCCCCGGGTACATCGAGCATGCGGTAGGACACGCCCGTCGCAACGATCAGGGCTTGGCTGGCGATGACGGAGCCATTGCTCAGCGTCACGCGGTGATAGCCGTCCGCGCTCTCGAGCTTTACCGCCTCCATCGGGGCGAGGATTTCTGCGCCAAAGCGTTTGGCCTGCGCAACGCCACGACGCGCCAGATCGCTGCCGCTGAGGCCCACCGGAAATCCCAGATAGTTCTCGATCCGCGCACTGGTGCCAGCCTGTCCTCCGGGTGCTTCACGCTCGATGAGCACTGTGCGCAGGCCCTCGGAGGCGCCATAGACCGCCGCAGCCAATCCCGCCGGCCCCGTGCCGACCACGATCAGGTCGTAAGTGGGCAGTTGTGGCTGCGTATGAAGACCGAGACGGTCGGCAAGCTCGGCGATGCTCGGCGCCGCAAGCGTCGACCCGTCCGGGAGCACGACCAATGGCAGAGCTCCGTTGGGGTCGCCGCTCAGCGTCCGCAGCTCCACGGCCTCCGCATCAGCCTCGATATCGAGCCAGCGATATGGAATGAGGTTTCGCGCCAGGAAGTCGCGCACATGGTGCCCGTCTGCCGACCAGCGATGACCGACGATGCGAACGCCCTCGAAGGGCGGCAGGAAGTTCGACCGCCAGTCGTCGAGCAAATCGTCGACAACCGGGTAGAGCAGTTCTTCGGGCGGATCCCAGGGCTTCATCAGATAGTGGTCAAGTCGAACGTCGTTGATCGCCTTGATCGCGACCTCGGTGTCCGCGTAGGCCGTCAACAGGGCACGTTTGCTTTCCGGAAACAGCGACATCGCTTCCATCAGGAATTCGACCCCTGTCATCCCCGGCATGCGCTGATCCACCAGCATCAGGCAGACGACGCGACCGGCCAGCTTGAACTCCCGCAGGCGATCGAGTGCCGCCGCGCCGGACTCGGCTCGCGAGACATCGTAGCTGGCCGCGTAGCGCCTGCGCAGGTCGCGCACGACTGCCGCCAGCACTCCCGGATCGTCGTCAACCGCCAGGATGATCGGCTTTTCCATCTCCTGCCTGCGCCCCCGTTTGATTGCCGGTGTGGCCGGCGAGCGATCGCATGATCGCACTTGCCTCGGCCCGTGCCTCTTCCGCTTCATCGCGGCTGCCGTTCGCTTCGTGCAGGCTGCACGCCAGGTCGAGAGCCGACGCCAGATAAGGCCGCATCCCCGCGCCGCGATAATAGTGCAGCGCCTCGCCCAGGAACCGGCCGGCTTCCTCGCGCTGCCCGAGCCGGAGCAGGGCCGCAGCCAGTTTCTCCGACAGAATGGCGGCGGCATACTCGTCGTTGATGTTCTGCGCGTTGCTGACGGCAGTCCGCAATTGCTCCACGGCTGCTTCGGGGCCGCGATCGATCTCGGTGAGCGCCACGCCGCCCCGAATGACATTGAGGAATCCCTCGAAGCCACTGATGCCGGCGTATTTCAGCGACTTTTCGAACTGCGAGTGCGCGTCGCTCAATTCGCGCCGTTCGAGCTGCGTCCAGCCCACGCCGAAATAACCGGCGCAGGCGCATTCGAGGCCATTGGCCTGCTCGGCCAGTTGCGCGCCGAGCCGCGTGTGCTTCAGGCCTTCCTCGTATTCGCCCATGTCATGTAGCGCCATTCCAACGGCGATATGGATATCGGCCTTCTTGACCGGCGCCAGTGTCTTGGGAAGCATCTCGAGCGCCTCGTCGATCTGCTGGTGCGCGCGTTCGAACTCGCCGATCCGCGCCAGCGCGACCGCCCGATAGGCCAGCGCGTGTCCCTCGACATCGTTGACCTGATGCGCCCGCGCCATCTCGGCAACCTCTCGTAGCCGCTCGACCGAGGCGGCGGGGTTTCGGTCCAGCAATGTCCATGTGCCGAAGAACATCGGCAGCAGCACCATCTGCTCATCGCCCAGCTCCTCGCCGATCTGCTGGCTCTCGGCGAGATATGGCCCGCTGCGGGACGGAAACCCTGTGACGAAGTGGATGTTTGCCGTCCACGACAAGGCGTTGCCGAGCCGGCGTTTGTCGCCGCTGGCGCGGGCCATGGCGATGGCCGACTCAAGCCGCTCGAGCACCCCGTCATACTCGTTGAGACGGTGCCGGACAGTCGCCCACTCGATGATCGCATCGATCTTTTCGGCCGACCTGGTTTGCGGATCGAGCTCGAGTGCCTTGAGGATGCGGTCGCGATGCATCAGCTCTTCGCGCAAGGCATAAAGGCGTCTGGCATTGGTTGCGGCCTTGATGGAATAGCCGAGCGCGCGCGGGTCGTCTGCCTCGGAGAAATGATGGGCCAGCATGGCCGCGAGCTCATCGCGGCGCTCGGGATAGAGTTGCTCGAGCGCGGCGCCGGCGCGGGCGTGCAATTCACGTCGGCGCGAACGAAGCAGAAGCTCATAGGCCGCATCGCAGGTCAGGGCGTGCTTGAAGCTGTATTCGCGTTCCGGATCGCGCATCCGCTCGCGCACCAGCTGCTCGTACGCCAGAGCGGCTATATGCGGCTCGACATGGTCGATCCGCTCGGTGGCCGGAGCCGCGCGGCACACTGTTTCGAGCACCCGGTGCTGGAACACGCGACCGATCACCGCCGCCGTCTGCGCCACGCGCTTGGTCATGTCGGGCAACCGGTCGATGCGGGAGCTGAGGACACCGGCGAGAGTATCCGGGATCTTTGCGTCGATGATGGTCCGCGTGGCTCGCCAATGCTCGCCCTCGCGCACGACCTGGCCCTGGTCGATCAGCGATCGCAGTACCTCTTCGAGGTAGAACGGATTGCCTTCCGAGCGCGCCAGGATCTGGCTGCGGATTGCGTCGGGAAGATCTTCGATGCGCAAGAGGTTGCCGAGCAGCTCGCTCGCCTGGGCGGCATCGAGCGGCTCGAGATCGATCCTGTCGAAGGTCGAGCCGAGGCTTGCCTGCAGCCGGTCGACCAGGGGCCAGCTCGGCGCCTTGCGATCGGGGCGAAGCACGCAGACCAGCAGCAGCGGCTCGAACGCGGCGAGTGTTGCCACCTGCGCGATCAATTCCAGTGTGGCCGAGTCGGACCAATGGAGATCGTCCATGATCATGACCTGTGGCCGGATCTCGCCCCCCGAATGGATCGCCGCCTTGACGACGTTGACGACGCCGGCGGCGACGCCGGCAATGAGCGCGTCGCCCCCGACTGTCGCAAGTGCCATTCGGCTCGCTTCGGTGTCGACCGCCAGCATCGTTTCGAGAAACGGCAAATTACTGTCGGCGACGTCGAGGCGTTTCAGCAACGCATGCAGCTTATCGCGCAGCGTCGCGCTCGAATCGGTGTCGAGGCCGCCAACGATCTGCCTGCCGAGTTGGCGCCAGGGATAGTAGGGAATTGACTGCCCATACGAGATCGCACGTGCTTCGAACCACTGGATCGGAGTGGCACCCGCGGCCTCATGTGCGTGCCGAAGATCGGCAACGAGCCGCGACTTGCCAAGCCCGGCCTCGCCGATGAGGGCAACAACAGCTCCGCGGCCGCTTGCCAGCCCCGCGTACCTGTCCTTCAGCAGCGCAACCTCGCGATCCCGGCCCACCACCTCTGACGAGAGGCCCGCCAGGCCCCGGGCGCTGCCCGGGACCGCTTTCGTGCCCACCACCTGGAACGTCTCGATGGGCTCGGATTTTCCCTTGGCCTCGATCGCGCCGCGTGCGGTGAAATCGAACAGCGTCTGGACGAGCCGGTAGGTCTCGGCGCTGATCAGTACGGTTCCGGGCAGGGCGGCACTTTGCAGTCGGGCGGCGATGTTGGCGGTGTCGCCCATCGCCGTGTATTCGGTCTTGATGGCATCCCCGACGAAGGCGAGCACTGCTGTGCCGGTATTGATGCCCACGCGCAGGTCGAAATCGATGCCGTGCTTGTCACGCAGCATGGCTGCATAGGCCTTGTTGGCCTCCTGGATATCGAGCGCTGCCCGGACGGCGCGTTCAGCGTCGTCCTCGTGCGCGACGGGGGCGCCGAACAGCGCCAGCACGGCGTCTCCCATGAGCCGGGACACGGTTCCGCCATAGCGCGATACCGCCGTGTTCATGAAGGCGAAGGCGCCGTTCATGATCACGGCCCAGTCTTCGGGATCGAGCTTTTCGGCTATCGAGGTCGAACGGGCGACATCGGCGAACAGCACCGTCGCAAACTTTCGTTCACCCTCGATCGATCGAGGCGGTGCGAGCGACGAGCCGCAATTGCTGCAGAAGCGGGCATCGTCAGGGTTGACGGCTCGGCAGTTTGCACACGTCACCATCGTCGGCTCGACATCGCTGAATCCACCGGAGCAACAACGATCTAAAGGCCAAAAGCCAGCCTACGCCGGGTTCCCGGGCCGATCAAGCAAGCCTGCCCAGCCCAGCAGCGCGTGTTACGCGGCGGTCGCCGACGAATGTGTCAGCGCTCTCGATGTTTCGGTGCAGAGCTCGATCCTCAACCTCCTGCTCGAGCAACAGCGTCAGCTCGGCCTGTCCTATGTGTTCATCAGCCACGATTTGTCGGTCGTTCATCACATGAGCGACCGCATGATCGTTATGAAGTCGGGCCGCATCGTCGAGGCGGGCAGGCCGCCCGAGATCATGCGCAATCCGCAGGATCCTTACACCCGCGAGTTGATCGCCTCGGTCCCCGGTGCGCGATCTGGGGAGCGGACGTCTCGCTCCGGTCTTGTTCTTCCGACGGCGGGCGCTGACGCCAGGTGAGTCCGGCCGTCACGACGTGATGGCCGGCATTTGCTGCGAAATGGAATGCCGCCGCCGGAGCCAGTGCGGCGGCGGGCTGGTCTAGACTCCGGCCTGCGCCGCGTGCAGCGCCGCATAGGCGCCACCCCTGGCGAGCAGCGCCTCATGCGTCCCCTCCTCGATGATGCCGTGCGGCGACAGCACCAGCAGGCGGTCGGCGCGCCGCACGGTCGAGAGCCGGTGCGCGATGGCGATCGTGGTGCGGCCCCGTGCCAGTGTCGCCAGTGATTGCTGGATGGCACGCTCGCTTTCGTTGTCGAGGGCGCTCGTCGCTTCATCGAAGATCAGGATGGCCGGATCCTTGAGGAACGCCCGGGCGATGGTCAGCCGCTGCTTCTGCCCGCCCGACAGCTTCACGCCGCGCTGGCCGATATCGGTGTCGTAGCCCTGGGGCAGGGCGGCGATGAAATCGTGGGCGTCAGCGGCCCTCGCCGCCGCAACGATGTCGTCGGCGCCCGCCTCTGGTCGGCCGTAGCGAAGGTTCTCCGCCACCGTCCCGGCAAACAGGTAGACGTCCTGTTGCACGACGCCGATGTGCTGGCGCAGCGAGGCAAGTGTCGCCGACCGGATGTCCTGCCCGTCGATCCTGATCGTTCCCGCCACCGGCTCGTAAAAGCGCGGGATCAGCGCACACAGCGTGCTCTTGCCCACTCCCGACGGCCCGACCAGCGCCACGAACTCGCCGGGCTCGATCTCGAACGACAGGCGGTCGAGCACGTGCGGCCCGTCCTCCTCGTAGCGAAAGCTCACCTCCTGGAACGAGATGGCACCGCGCGGCCGTGGCATC
Source organism: Pseudomonadota bacterium (assembly GCA_023390785.1). GTDB lineage: Bacteria > Pseudomonadota > Alphaproteobacteria > Rhizobiales > Devosiaceae > Devosia_A. The sequence goes on along the minus strand of JAEWCE010000204.1, from coordinate 19,362 downwards.
GGGCTGGCGTGCGGCAGGTCGGCAATCTCGGGTTCGGTCTCGAGAGTGTCCATGGCGCGGCCGAACCCTGTGAAGCCGTCCTGCCACCAGCGGACCGCCGTGGTGATGCGGTTGATGGGATCGACCAGCACCGCCACACACAGCAGGAACGTCAGCAGGTCGGCGATGCCGAGTTGCGCCGCCGCCACGCGCAGGGCTCCGACCACGATCACCACGATGGTGATGAGCTGGGCGAAGGTCGTGGTGCCCGCCGAGAACCAGGCTTCGCTGCGATAGCCTTGCGCGCGGCTTTGAAGGAACCGTGCGTTGGCCGTGCCGAACAGCCGTTTTTCCAGCGCCTCGTTGGCGAAGGATTGCACCACGCGGATACCCGACAGCGAATCCTCGACGCGCTCGTTCACCGCCGCGATCTCGGCTTTGGCGCGCGCCAGGGCCTGTTCCATCCGCCGCGCGAAGTAGATCGAATACAGTGCCGCCGCCGGCACCAGCAACAGGATGCACCCGGTCAGCCAGGGGTCGATATGCGCCAGAATGACGATGACGCCCAGCAGTTTGAGCGAGATCACCACCAGCTCTTCGGGCACATGGTGAAACACCTCGCCCAGCCAGAACGTGTCGTTGGTGATGCGGCTCATCAGCTGCCCCACCCGGTTGCGATCGTAAAAGCTGAATGAGAGTTTCTGGCAGTGCTCGAACAGCTCGCGTCGCACCTCGTTCTCGATGCGCGCCCCCATCATGTGGCCGCGGTAGTCGACAAAGAACGTCGCCGCCACGTTCAGGGCCAGCAGCGCGAGCATCGCCGCGCCGATGAGATAGACAGAACCCAGCGCCTTAGGCGAGGCCGAGAGCTCGGTCACCTGCCGGGTGACGAGCCCGGCACAAAGCGGCAGCGCCAGGGCCGTCGCGGCGACCACCAGCGCGCAGGCGAGGTCGGCCATCAGCAGCGGCAGGTGCGGCCGGTAGTAGTTGAAGAACTTGCGCAGGCGTTGCCGGCGGCGGTCGCGCTGGGTGGCCGCGGTTTCGGCCTCGACTTGCGCGGAAGCGGTGCTGGAGGCGTTACGGCTGCCCGAGCGGGCGCGCGTCCTCCCAAATGAGAGCTGCATGAAGATCTCTGTCCAGTTGCTGCGGAATTGCGTTCGAAATGGACAAGATCGTCTTCATTTGCGGCTCCTCGCGGTGAGCGATTGCGATGGGCGGCCCATATGCGTCCGCCTGCCGGCAAAAGCAACCCGCATCGCGTCAGCACCAGCTGTTGGACGGCATCGTGTTGCCGGTTCGCCGCAATCGCGCGGCGCCGCCGATCAGCGGTCCAGCAATCCCCGGCCGGCGAAGATCGCGGGCATCGCCTTCTCGATCCGGGCGGTGCGCGTGGCCGATTGCTTGGCGCCGGCGAAGTGGAACAGATATCCGCGCTGCCGGCCCGGCGTCAGCGCATCGAAGGCGCGCCTGAACTGCGGATCGTCCCGGAACTTCGCCGCCAGTTCGTCGGGAACCGCCAGCTTCACGGGCCTCGTTTCGACCCGCACGCCGGCCTTCTCGGTCGCGATTGCCTCACGCAGATAGGCTTTGATGGTAGCCGCCTTCGCCTGGATCTCCTTGGTGCTGGTGAACTTCATCACCCGCGCCGCCTGCACCTGTCCGAGTTGCACCAGGAGCTTCTTGGGGTCCTTCAACGCGGCGCCCTTGAAGAAGTTCAGGGCGCAATACCCTTTGAAGCCCTGGATGATGACGACGTTCCTGCCGTCCAGCGTGTAGCAGGGCTTGCCCCATTTGCACTCTTCGGTAAGACCGAACCCGGACACGATCTGCTGCAGCGCGGCAATTTCCGCCTGCCACTGCGCGTGATATCCCATCTCCATGCTGCATCTCCGCTCCGCCGGGATCACTATAGCCAACGCGTCGCCGCAGTGAACCATCGCGGCGTCGATCCGCGATCGGGGCGGTCTGGGACACCAGCACTCGGCGCTAGCGCCGTGCCGCCGCCGGCGCCGTGGTTTCGCGCACCACCAGATGCGTTTCGAGCACGTAGCGCACATCGTGCACCGCGCGGGTGGACATGATGTCGAGCAGCAGCCGGGTGGCGATCTGGCCGGCCTCGCCGGCGCGGTTCGAGACCGTGGTGAGCGGCGGCGTGGTCGTCGCCCCCACCACATCGTCGCAGCCGACCACGGCCACCTCGCGTGGCACCCGCACGTTCCGCTCGCGGAACCCCGCCAGCATGCCCTGCGCCGTCAGGTCGTCGAATGCCACCGCGGCGGTCGCGCCGCCCTCGAGCACGAACGAGACGGCGCGCTGCCCCGCCTCATAGCTTGGCACCTGCGCCGCCATGGTGATGACGTCGAGGTCGAGCTCGGCCGCGGTTTTCTTCACCGCGGCGCGGCGCTGCTTGTTCGACCACGAGCTCGAGGGGCCGCTGACGTACGCGATGCGGCGATGTCCCTGCTGCGCCAGGTACGCCACGGCTTCGGCCACGCCCGAGCCGGAATCGATCAGCACCCTGGGAATGCCAACCACGTCCCGGTTGATCAGCACCAGCGGCTTGATCTCGGCGAAGGCTCGGATTCGCTCGTCCGACAGGCGTGGGGAGGCGAGCACGATGCCCTCGACCTGCCCGGAAAACCGGCCGAGCAGTTTCTCCTCCTGTCGCGGGTCCTCGTCGCTGTTGCCGAGGAACACGCAGTAATCCTGCTGGTCGGCCTCATTCTGCACCGACCGGATCATCGGCGGGAAAAACGGATTGGCGACGTCCGGCACCACCAGCGCCAGATTGCCGTGCCGCCCGGTACTGAGCGCGCGGGCGCTGCGGTTCGGGGTATAGCCAAGCTTGTCGGCGGCGGCGCGGATGCGCGCCACGGTCTCGGGATTGAGCATCTCCGGCCGACTGAAGGCACGTGACACGCTCGAGCGGTTGACGCCCACGGCGGCCGCTACCTGGTCGATCGTGACCGATCCCTTTTCCGGCTTGGCGATGATCGCACCCTCCCGCGCCAATGGGTTCGCCGCCGGCCTCGTGCGTCTAGCCCGGTGCAGCCCTAGACCGTCATTCTCGTCCGGGCAACAGCTTTTCGCCTGCTTGACATGCAACCGGTTGCATGAAAACGTGACGATAGCGCCGCGGACAGGTCCACCTGGCGGCAGCCGATACGAGTGGAGCCGTCAATGGTGCTGGCCGCGTCTCGAGCGGAGCCGTCCCGTCCTGTTCGCCAGGTCGGCCGGATGCAGGTCGAAAGCTATGCCAGCCGCGAGGACATGGCGGCCGCCAGCAGCACCGCCATCGCCGCGACCATCCGGCAGTTGCTCGCTACCCAGCAATCCGTCCGCATGATCTTTGCCGCCGCTCCGAGTCAGGCGGAGATGCTCGCGGCGCTGACCGCGGCGCCCGGCATCGACTGGTCGCGTGTGACGGCGTTCCATATGGACGAATATGTCGGCCTGCCCGCCGCGGCGCCCGAGCGCTTCGCCGCATGGCTCGACCGTAATCTGTTCGACCGCGTCCCCTTCCAGACCGTGCATCGCATCGTGCCCGAGCCCGATGCGGCAAAGACGGCACGCGACTATGCAGCGGCCCTTGCCGCGGCGCCGATCGACATCGTCTGCCTCGGCATCGGCGTCAACGGCCACATCGCTTTCAACGACCCGCCGGTGGCCGACTTCAACGATCCGGAGGACGTCAAGATCGTGGCTCTGGACGACGTCTGCCGCCAGCAGCAGGTCGACGACAAGTGCTTTGCCCGTTTCGACGACGTTCCCGAAATGGCGATAACCCTGACCATTCCGCGGCTGTTGCGCGCCCGCCGGCTGTTCTGCGTCGTGCCCGGCCTCGCCAAGCGACAGGCGGTGCGCGAGGCGCTTTACGGCCCGGTCACCACCGCCTGTCCGGCCAGCATCCTGAGGCAGGCCGACTGCACCCTCTATCTCGATCCGGAGTCCGATCCCGATGTCCGCGAGCCTTGATGCCGATGCCCTGTGCACGGGCTATTTCGAGACCAGCACGGCGCTGATGCGCCGCATTCTCGACGAAGAGAGCGGACCGTTGCAGCAGGCGGCGGGGCGCCTCGCCGACCAGGTCTCGGCCGACCGCCTCATCCATATCTACGGTCCGGGCGGACACTCCAACCTGGCCTCGCAGGAGGTGTTCTTCCGTGCCGGTGGCCTCATGCACATGAGCGCCATCCTCGACGAGGGCACGCTGCTGTCCAACGGCGCCCTGCGCTCGATGGCGATCGAGCGGCTGCCCGGCTACGGCAAGATCGTCATCAGCGATCGAAGCCTGGGCGAGGGCGATCTGCTCATCCTCGCCAACGCCTACGGCATCAACGCTGCGTTGATCGATGCCGCGCTCGAAGCCAGGCGCCGAGGCGTGTTCACCATCGGCGTCAGCTCGCGCGAGCATGCCAGCAACACCTCGCCCGACCATCCGGCGCGCCATCCGACCAGGCAGAATCTGCACGACATCGTTGATATCGCCATCGACACCAAGGTGCCGATCGGCGACGCCGTGGTGCAGGTGCCGGGCATGGCCGATCCGATCGCCGCGATCTCTACCTTTGCCAACGCCTTCGCGCTCAACTGCCTCGTCATCCGCACCGTTGCGGCCCTGGTCGAGCGCGGTGTCGAGCCGCCGGTCTGGCGCAGCGGCAACGCCCCGGGCGGCGACGCCGCCAATGCCCGCTTCATCGACCGCTTCCGCGGCCGAGTCCGGGCGTTGTGAGCGACCGTCCCTCCATCGTCGGACGCGACCCGGCGGACGGTGCCGGCATCGCGATTGAGCTCGAGGCCGATCGCATTGCAGCGATCCGGCCTGCTGCCGCTCCGGACGATACCTGGCTCTCTGCCGGCCTCGTGGACCTCCAGGTCAACGGCTATGGCGGGCTCGATTTCAACGCACCGGACCTCGTGCCTGAAACCGTCTCCCGCCTCGTCGCCATGCTGGCGCAGCTCGGCACCACCACGTTCCTGCCTACGCTGATCACCGCCTCCGAGGCGCAGCTCATCGCGGCGCTGCGCACCATCGCCGAGGCCCGGCGGCAATTCCCGGCGGTGGCGCATGCCGTGCCGGGCGTGCACATTGAGGGGCCCTCGATCTCGCCGGCCGATGGACCGCGCGGCGCCCATCCTGTCGAGCATGTCCGGCCCCCCGATCTCGCCGAATTCGAGCGCTGGCAGGCCGCCGGCGACGGCTTGGTGAAGCTCGTGACGCTGGCGCCCGAACATGCCGGAGTGCCCGGCTACATCCGGACCCTCGCCGCGCGGGGCGTCATCGTCGCGCTCGGCCATAGTGCCGCGAGGCCCGATGAGGTCCACGCCGCCGTCGATGCCGGCGCGCGCCTCTCGACCCACCTGGGCAACGGCGTGGCCGCTGTCCTGCCGCGCCATCCCAATTTGATCTGGACGCAACTGGCCGACGACCGCCTGTACGCGAGCTTCATCGCCGACGGCCACCACCTGTCGGCCGACACCTTCCGCGCCATGCTGCGCGCCAAGGGCCGCGATCGTGCCATCCTCGTCTCCGACAGCGTGGCGCTCGCCGGCCAGCCGCCGGGCCGCTATCGCCAGCCGGTCGGTGGCGATGTCGAGATCTCCACCGATGGGCGTATCGGCGTCGCCGGTACGCCCTATCTCGCCGGCGCCGGCTTGCCGCTGGCGGGCAATCTGGCGCGCGCCATGGCAATGGCCGGGCTTACCCCGCAACAGGCCTTGCCGCTCGTCACCGATAATCCCGGACGCCTGCTCGGCGCGCGCCATCGTCTCGCGATTGGCGAGCCGGCCGACCTGGTGCTGTGGCGCGCCGAGGGCGACGTCCTCGCCGTCGACAAGGTCTGGGTCGCAGGGCAGGAGGTACGCTGATGGTGCTGCGGGCAGGCGCTGCAATCGTCGATATCACGCCACCACCGGGGCTGCTGATGGCCGGGTTTGGCGCCCGCGTCGATCCGGCGATCGGAACTCACGATCCGCTGACCGTGCGGGCCCTCGCGGTCAACGACACCGCCATCGTCGTTGTCGATATCATCGGCATCGACCAGGAGCTGTCGCGCCGGGTGCGCGAGGCCTGCGTGCTGCCCGCCGAGCGCGTGGTGATCACGGCGCTGCACAATCACGGCGGTCCTGCCGTCGAGCGCGGGCCGGGCGGGCAGCATGTCGATGCCGGCTATATGCGTCGCCTCGAATCCGCCCTGCTCACGGCCATCGACACTGCGGTCAAGGCACAGCGTCCGGCCACGCTCTCGATCGGCATGGGCGCCGAGCCCGAGGTCGGCAGCAATCGGCGCCACGCCGGCGGCATCGTCGATCGTGCCCTGCCGGTGCTGCGCCTGCGCGGTGACGACGGCAAGGTCTTTGCCGTGTTCGTCTCCTACGCCTGTCACCCCGTGACTCTCAGCGCCGACAATCTGCTGTGGACGGCCGACTATCCGCACTATGTGCGCACCGCTATCGAAGGTGCCTATCCCGGCGCCACAGCCGTCTTCGCCACCGGCTGCTGCGGCGATGTCAACACCGGCCACAGCGCCTACGCGTCGCAGACACTGGCCGCCAGCAACGACCGCACCTTCGCGCGCGCCGAGCAGCTTGGCCGGCGCATCGCCGCTGCCGCGCTTGCGGCGCCGGAAACGCCCGTCGACGGGCCGGTAACGGCCGCCGACGCCATGGTCGGCGTTGCGCTGCACCGCCGCGAAGTCGAGCCGCTGCCCGAGCTTGCGGCGCGCTGGACCGTCGAGGCCGAGGCGCATCCCGAGCGCGCTGCGCTGCTCGCCGCCTGGGCCGACTGGGCCCGCAACTGGAACGGCAGTCCGGCCGACGCAACCTGGAGGGGCCGGGTGTCGGCACTGCGCTGGGGGGGTATCCCCATAGTGGCGCTGCCCGGCGAAATCTTCACTGAAACTGCGCTGTCAATCCGGGCAGCGCTCGGCAACGCGCCGGCCTTCGTGCTCGAGCTCGCCGACGCCTCGCCCGGCTACATTCCGCCGCGCAGCGAGTTCGCGTTCGGCGGCTATGAGGTCGAGGAGGCGCATCGATATATCGGCATGCCAGGCACGTTCGCGCCCGGCACCGCCGAGAAACTGGCAGACGCGGCGTGCGCGCTGCTGGGCAAGGAGGGAGCGTCACGCTCACCCGGCTAGGCATCCTGGGCAGCCGTTTTGCGCGCTTGACACCGCAACCGGTTGCATAGAAGCTTCGAACGGGTGGGCGAGGGGCTGCAGGCTTTCAACAAAGGCAAGGCAGGAGAATATCATGAGCAGGGAACACAAGTCTGAGCGGCCGGCGGGCATCACCCGCACCGCGATCTTCGGGGCCACGCTCGGCGTGGCGCTTTTGGGCAGCAGCGTTTCGGTGCTGGCCGACCAGATCACCGTCTGGAGCGGCTATCCGGAAATGGCGCCCTTCTATCAGCACGTCGCCGAGGGGCTGAAGGCGCAGTTCCCCGACCTGACGGTGGATGTCGAGGCCATCGGCCTGCGCGATCACGAAAAGCGCGTGGCCCTCGGCATCAGCTCGCAGAACGCCGCCGATGTCATCGAGCTCGCGACCTCTTCGGCCACCCGCTACATGCAGGAAGACCTGCTGCAGCATCCGCCGGCCGACATCGCGTCCTACGTTCAGGATCCCGCGAACTTTGACAAATACTTCTCCGACGCCGCGAGCTACAACGGCCAGGTCTACGGTGCGCCGCTGTTCCGCGGCCAGAGCGCGCTCTACTACAACACCGACATGTTCAAGGCCGCCGGCCTCACCGAGCCGCCCAAGACCATGGACGACTACACCAAATACGCTGCCAAGCTCGCCCAGCGCGATGCCAACGGCAACCTCACCGTGTCGGGCTGGTCGATGCGCCTCTCGGGCGGCGGCCAGGGCATTGCCGAGAAGTTCTGGATCAACATGTTCCAGTACGGCGGCAACGTCGTCGTGCAGCAGCCCGACGGCAAGTGGAAGATGACGCTGGCGACGCCAGAGGGCCACAAGAACCTGGCGCAGTACATCCAGGTCGTGCACGGCGACAAGAGCGACACCATCGAGGCCCCCGCCGATTCCGACGCATTTGAGCGTGGGCAGACGGCCATGTTTATCCGTGAGTCCTGGGTCATCGGCGATATCGCCAAGAAGGCCCCGGACCTGAACTACGCGACCTCGACCTTGCCCATGGGCTCGATCGTTTCGCCGGTGAACCTCTTTGTCGGCAGCGACCAGCACTCGGCCGAGGCCTGGGCCTTCGTCAAGGCCGCGACCAGCCCCGAGAACCAGCTCTGGATGCTCGAGAATGTCGGTTGGCTGCCCAACCATGCCAATCTCGACTACACCGAGATCCTGAAGAAGACGCCGCAATTCGCCGCCTTCGTGCAGCTTCCGAAGGACTATAAGTTCTTCCAGTTGCCCAACATCGGACCGGCCGACGAGTTCCTGACACGCATTGCCGCCAAGCTCACCGACAGCTTCGCCGATGCCTCGCTGCTCAACAATGACGCGGGCATCGACGCAGCGCTGCAGAGCGCGTCAGATGACGGCGCCGCGGTGCTCGATCGCGCCGGCATCCTGGCGAAGTAGACTTTCTCCCGCCGGGGGAGCGTTGCCGCAAGCGCGCTCCCCCGGTTCCTGTTACGGTGGAGCGATCCGGTGCCGGCCGGTCGGGGACCACCGGGTCCGCCGCGCACCGCCAGGTCGCGTAGTTCCTTTCAACCCGGGACATCCGGATACCAGGAGGGACCCATGCTCGCCCGTCGCCAATGGCTGTTCGCCATGGCCGCCCTGCTGCCCATCCTCGCGATCTTCGCCTGGGTGCGGTTCTACCCCATCGAGGAGACATTGCGCATGTCCCTCCACGAGTGGAACCTGATTTCGAAGACTCGTCCCTTCATCGGTCTCGCCAATTTCCAGGAACTGTTCGGCGACAAGCTGTTCCTTACCGCGCTGTTCAACACCACGGTGATTGCCTTCGGCACGCTGGCCATCACCATCCCGGTGGGCATGAGCGTCGCCGCGCTGATCAACTACCGCCTCGGCTCGCGCCTCGCCGGTGTGTTCGAAACCACCACCTTTATTCCCTATATCGTGCCGCTGGTGCCCGCCGCCATGGCGTGGAAGTGGATTTTCGATGCGCGCCTCGGCCCGCTCAATGCCTTCCTGTCGCTGTTCGGCATCTCGCCGCTCTCCTGGCTGTTCGACCCCGTCCTGTCGGTGATCTGCGTCATCGTCCTCTGCTCCTGGCAGGCGATCGGCTACGCTGTCCTGATCTATGTCGTCGGCTTCCGTAACCTTCCCACCAACGTCTTCGAGGCGGCCAAGCTCGACGGCGCCAGTGGCCTGCAGGCGTTCTGGCATGTCGCCGTGCCGCTGCTCCGCCCCATCACCCTTTACGTTTCAGTGGTGACGCTGATCTCCGGCTTCAACGTTTACGCCCAGGCCTATGTGCTCGCCTCCGATGCTCAGGGCGCGCCGGGCAGGCAGGTGCGCGTGCTGGTCCTCGATATGCTGGAGAACAGCTTCCGCAACTATCGTGTCGGCTATGCTGCCTCCGAAGCGGTGATCCTCTTGGCCATCGTGCTGCTGCTGACCCTGGTGCAGTTCTCGCTGCTGCGCGAGCGAGGTGCCCGATGAGCGTCGTTCCAACCGAATCTCAGGCCCGTCCGCTCGTCGCCGAATCCGCCGCGCCGCGCCGTCCCTTCAGCGCGCTGAACCTGGTCATTGACCTCGCGCTGCTGCTGTTCTGCGTGCTGATGCTATTGCCGCTGCTGTTCCTGATCTCGAACGCCTTCAAGACTCCGCAGGAAATCCTGGCCTGGCCGCCGACCCTCATCCCGCGCAATCCCATCGTCAGCAATTTCACCGCCGTGCTCACCACCACGCCGCTGCTGCGCTGGATCGGCAATAGCGCCCTGTTCGCCACGCTCTCGACGATCTGCATCGTCGCCACCTCGTCGGTGGGCGGCTACATCTTCGCCAAGTTCAAGTTCCGCTCGTTGCATGCGATCTTCATCCTGTTCCTCGCCACGGCCATCGTGCCGTTCGAGATTTACATGATCCCGCTCTACTTCCAGGCGCAGCAGCTGCACATCCTCAACTCCATCTGGGGCCTGTTGCTCGGCTATATGGTGATGGGTTTCGGCATCTTCCTCATTCGCCAGAACGTGGAGCAGACAATCCCCAACGAGCTGCTCGATGCCGCCCGGATCGACGGCGCCAGCGAGATCGCCATCTTCGTTCTGATCGTACTGCCGCTGCTGCGTGGTGCGTTGGCGGCGCTGGCCGTGCTCGCCTTCTTCCAGGCCTGGACCGCCTTCGCCTGGCCGCTGATCGTCGGCACCACCAAGGACAGCTACACCATCGAGGTCGGCCTCGCGCTGTTCCAGACCGGGTTCACCATCGATCTCGGCCGGCTCAGCGCTGCGTCCACCATTGTCCTGGTGCCCAGCGTCGTGCTGTTCGCCATCCTCCGCCGCAACTTCGTCCGCGGCATCACCGCCACGGGGATCAAGGAGTGACCGACGCCGACTTCATCGCCGCGGCGCGCACCACCTATGCCGCGGCCAATGCCGGCACCCTGCGCTGGATGCTGGCGCGCCCGGCCTTGCACGGCGTCTATCTCAACACCAAGCTCAACAGCATTACGCTCGCCGACTACGGCGTCGCCGATGGGGTCCGCGGACCGGATTTCACCTATGGCTGGATCCAGGGCCGCGGCCTCGAGGCGCTGGTGCGCCACGCCGGCTTCTTCGCCGGCCGCGACAGGGCGCTCGCCGACGCGCTCGATGCCCGCGGCCGAGCCCTCTACGCCGCGCTTGCCGAGCTGCAGGGCCACGATGGCCACGCCTATTTCTGCTACGACGCCGGTATGACGCCGGTGCGCATTGTCGACGGCCGCCCGGTGCCACAGGCGCGGGCCGAAAATATCTTCACCTATTCCGATGCCTTCGTTGCCAAGGGTCTGGTCGCTGGCGCCGCCCGCTATGCTCCCGCCGAGCTCGCTCAGCGCCTCGACTATCTGGATCAGGTGATTGCCGCGATCGAGGCCCACCGCTTCCAGATGGACGAGGCCGCACCGCTCGCTGCCGCCACCGCCCGCGACCAGGCACCCGATTTCGGGCCCCGCATGATTCTACTCGGTGCCGCCGAGCTTCTTGCGCAGCTCGGCCAGAACGGACGGCTGGACTTCGCTCAGCGCTTCATCGATCACATCCTCGCCAACCATCTCGATGCCGCATCCGGCCTCGTCGCCAACGTCCCCGGCGAAGACGCCTGCAATGTTGGCCACGCCATCGAGTTCGCCGGCTTCGCCATGGCCTGGCTGGGCCCCGCCGCGCCGCCGGCGCTCGCCGCCACACTCGAGCGCATCCTCGTCGCCTCCTTCGATCGAGGCTTCGTCGGCCCCGGCATCGCGCTCTCAGTTTCGCTCGGCAGCAGCGCGGTGATCAGTCCGCTCTGCCCCTGGTGGTCGCTGCCCGAGACCATTCGTACCGCCGCACTTTGCCATGCCTATTCGCGTAGCGACGCAACGCTGCGTATCTGGCGGCAGGCGCACGATGCCTTCTTCGGCCGCTATTGGCGCGGCGAACCGGCCATCGCCTACCAGACCATCGGTCCCGATGGCCCGGTGGATTTCGTGCCGGCGACCCCCGACCTCGACCCCGGCTACCACACCGGCCTCAGCCTGCTGGCCGCCATCGCATGACCACCCGCATCGGCATCATCGGGCTCGGCATGGCCGCCGAACCGCACGCGCGCGCCTTACACGCCCTTGGCGACCGCGTCGAAGTCGCCGCCGCCTACAGCCCGACGCCGGCCCGCCGTACTGCTTTCGCGGAGCGTCACGGCGTGCCGGTGGCTGACAGCGCCGAGGCGATCTTTGCCGACCCCACGATCGACGTCGTGCTCATCCTGACGCCGCCAAACACCCATCTCGAGCTGGTTCAGGCCGCCGCCGACGTCGGTAAGAACATCATTTTGGAAAAACCGCTCGACATCAGCCTCGAGCGCGCGGAAACCATTGTCACCACCTGCCGGCAGCGCGGTATCGCCCTCGGCATCGTCTTCCAGAACCGCTACCGTCCCGCGAGCCGCACGCTGCTCGATCTCGTGCGCGACGGCCGGCTCGGCCGGCTCATTTCCGCCTCCGCTCGCGTCGACAACTGGCGCGCCCAGGCCTACTACGATGAGCCCGGGCGCGGCACCACGGCGCGCGACGGTGGTGGCGTGCTGCTCACCCAGGCGATCCACACCATCGACCTGCTGCTCGCCGCCGCGGGCGTGCCCGACGAGATCGTCGGCCACGCCGCGACCAGCCTCGTGCATCGCATGGAGACCGAAGACGTCGCCGCGGCGCTGCTGCACTACCCCAGCGGCGCCATGGGGACGCTGAGCGCCACCACCGCCGCCTGGCCCGGCCTGCCGGAGCGCATTGACCTCGTCGGCGAAAACGGCACGGCGCAGCTCGTCGGCGACCACCTCGTCGCCCGCTTCCACGACGGCTCCTCCGTCGTCATCGGCACCCCGCCGGCCGAAACCGGCGCGATAGTCCCGGTCATGGCCGCCGGCCACCAATTGCACCAGGCGCTGATCGAGGAATTCCTCGCCGCCCTCGCCGCCGGCCGCCCGCCACCGGTTAGCGGCGAGGACGCGCTCAACGCCCATCGCGTCATCGACGCACTGCTGCGTTCCGCCCGCGACCGTTCTCCCGTCCGCCCCTAACCCGGCGACTCGTTCGCCGCGAGGTCGGCAACGCCGAGGATGCCGGCATGCGTGCCGAGCGCCGCGGCGGCGAGCCTCGGCCGCAGCAACGCCGGCGTCTCCGACAGCGCCTGCTCGAGCCGCGCGCGATAAGCGGGCAGCAGCCCGATGCCGCCGCCCAGCACCATCAGGTCGGGATCCACGAGCAGCTGCAGATTGACGAGCATCGCCGCCATTTCGCTCGCCGCTGCTGCGATCACCTCCGCCGCCCAGTCCTCGCCGGCAGCGTCGGCCGCAAAGATGGCGCGCGTATCGTCCGGCCGCCCGAGGGCGCGTGCGGCGGCGCTGAGCCCGAAGCCCGAGGCGCGCGTCTCGAAGCGCTGGCCGTCCGGTCCGCGAAGCTGGCCGACACTGCCGGCGAGCCCCGTACTGCCCGTGACCAGGGCCCCCTTGCGCACGATGCCGCCGCCCACGCCGGACGACACGGTGAGGAACAGCATGTCGTGCCCGCACCCGGCGCCGAAGCGGTATTCGCCCCACGCCGCCGCCTGGGCGTCGTTGCAGGCCAATGCCGCGTCCGCGCCGAATGTGCTGCGCAGCCGCGCCGGCAGTGGTGTGCTCTCCGGGATCGTCAGCGTGCCCGGGTTGAGCGCGCGCCAGGCGCCATCGTGCACCAGGCCGCTCACCGCCGCCCCGACTGTGTGATAGCGGCCGGCCCAGTCCGCCGCGAGCGTGCCCAGCGTCGCGAACCAGGGCGCCGTGCCCACCGCGCCTTCGGTGCGTGCCAGCCGTTCCTCGAGCACCGTGCCGTTCCGCACCAGCGCCAGCAATGTCTTCGTGCCGCCGATATCGAGCGCCAGCACGGTGCGATCGCGCGCCGCGGCGGCCTTGGCCACCGCCGCCTCGAACCACGCGGTCACATGCTCCTGTCGCGTCACCGCGGAGCCGACGCAGACCGCCGTTGCGCCCGCGCGCAGCGCAGCCGCCGCCAGCGCCGGAGAGTTGTAGCGGCCCTCGGCGACCACCACGCCGCCCAGGGCCGCGCAGTCGCTGACGAGCTGCAAGTCGGGGGCTTCCGGCACCGGCCCGCCGGTATAGCCCGACAGCGTCGTGCCGACGATGTCGAACCCCATGGCCCGCGCTGCCCGCGCGTCCTGCAGCGTGGCGATATCCGCCATGGCGACGCACCCGGTGGCGCGGATGGCCGCCAACAGGTCCGCGACGCTCACCGGTCGCGCCCGTACCGTCGCATCCACCGCGATGGCCTTGGCGCCCGCTGCCGCCAGCGCCTGCACGTCCTCCACCCATGGCGTGATGCGTACCGCGCTGTCGGCCAGGTCGCGCTTGACGATGCCGATCACCGGCAGGTCGCAGCGCTGCGTCACCGCGGCGACGTTGTCCGCGCCTTCGATGCGCAGCGCCCGCGCACCACCCGCCTTGGCCGCGAGCGCCAGCGCCGCAACGATCTCTGGCCTGTCCATCGGTCCATCGTCCACCGGCTGGCAGGAAACGATGAGGCCGTCCTTGAGTCTGTCGAGCAATGCGGTCATCAAATTGCGGCTGGTTGTCGACTCTGGACTAACACGCCCTCGCGTCGACTTCGACACGCGCATTGGTCGCGGGCAGGGGGCACGGCGGCCGCGTCAAGGAAACGCCGACGCGGTGGGCCGTGTCAGTTTGCGCGCTCCAGCGCCAGGGCGATACCTTGGCCCACTCCGATGCACATGGTTGCCAGCGCCCGTGATTTGCCGCTGAGCACAAGCTCCAGCGCGGCCGTGCCGGCGATGCGCGCCCCCGACATGCCCAGCGGATGGCCGAGCGCAATGGCGCCGCCATTGGCATTCACCCGCGGCGCGTCGTCCGCAATGCCCAGTTCGCGCAGCACCGCCAGCGCCTGGCTGGCAAAGGCTTCGTTGAGCTCGATGACCTCGAAATCCTGCGGCGTGAGCCCCAATCGGATGCAGAGTTTCCTGGTCGCGGGAACCGGGCCCATCCCCATGATGCGCGGCGGCACGCCCGCGGCGGCGCCGCCGAGGATGCGCGCCATCGGCGTCAGCCCATATCGCCGTGCCGCCGCGTCCGAGGCCACGATCAACGCCGCGGCACCATCATTGACCCCGGAGGCATTGCCCGCCGTCACCGTGCCACCCTGCCGGAACGGCGTCGGCAGCCGCGCCAGTGCCTCGAGCGACGTGTCGCCGCGCGGATGCTCGTCCCGCTCGACGACGATCGGGTCCTTCCTGCGCTGCGGAATGCTCACCGGCACGATCTCACGCGCCAGCCGCCCATTCTGCTGCGCCGCGACCGCCCGTTGCTGCGAGCGCAGCGCAAACCCGTCCTGGTCGGCGCGGCTGATGTGATAGTCCTCGGCGACATTCTCGCCCGTCTCGGGCATGGAATCGATGCCGTATTGCTGCTGCATCAGCGGATTGACGAAGCGCCAGCCGATGGTGCTGTCGTAGATCTCGGCATGGCGCGAAAACGCCGTTTCAGCCTTGGGCAGGACGAATGGCGCCCGGCTCATCGATTCCACTCCGCCGGCAATGAAGAGTTGCCCTTCACCCGCCTTGATGGCGCGCGCGGCGGTGAGCACGGCGTCCATGCCAGAACCGCACAGCCGGTTGATCGTCGTACCCGGCACGCCGACCGGCAGGCCGGCGAGCAGCAGGCTCATGCGTGCCACGTTGCGATTGTCTTCCCCCGCCTGGTTGGCGCAGCCCAGCACGACATCGTCAACGGCCTCCCAGTCGACTCCGGAATGCTCGGCCATCAGCGCCTTCAGCGGCACCGCCGCAAGATCGTCGGCGCGCACGCTCGACAGTGCCCCCCCGAAGCGGCCGATCGGCGTGCGCCTGTATGCGCAGATGAAGGCTTCGGCCATCTATCGTGTTCCCTGGTGCGCCGCCGCGGTGCGGGCCTGCAGGTCGCGCAACGTACCGAGCTCGAGCTCGGTCGGCTCCGGCGTTTCGTCCACCTGCCCGGCGAAGCGCACCGGCCAGCCGCAGGTCTCCTGCACCATCGCGCGGGTCACGCCACGATGCAGCGACGTCACCGTGAACTCCTTGCTCTGGGGGTCTGGCCGCCAGATCGCAAGGTCCGTGATCAGCAGTGTCGGCCCCTTGGTGGTGATGCCGAGCCGCCGCCGGTTGTCGCCACCCTCGCCATGCCCGAAGCTCGTGAAGAAATCGATCTTTTCGACCATTGCCCGCTGCGCCTGCTTCAGCGTGATGAAGATTTCGCCGCACGAGGTGGCGATCTCCGGTGCGCCACCGCCGCCCGGCAGCCGCACTTTGGGATGGGCGTAGTCGCCGATCACCGTGGTGTTGATGTTGCCGAAGCGGTCGAGCTGCGCCGCGCCGAGAAAGCCGATGGAAATGCGTCCACCCATCAGCCAGTAGCGGAACATCTCGGGCACGCTCACCGTGCACAGCGCCGTCTCGCACAATTCGCCGTCGCCGATCGACAGCGGCAGCACCTCCGGCGCCGTGCCGATGGTACCGGACTCATAGATCAGCGTGATGCCGGGCGCATGCGTCAGCCGCGCCACATTGCACGCCGCCGAGGGCGCGCCGATGCCGACAAAGCACACATCGTCGCTCTTCAGCGCCCGCGCCGCCGCAATGGTCATCATCTCGTTGGGTGTGAAGTCGTTCATCTGAGACCCTCCACGCGCGTCGCGAATACCTCGGGTCCCACGCTTAGAACATTGCTCTGCATCCAGCTCGCGAACGCCTCGCGGTCGGCCGAGATCTTGTCCCATTCGAGATAGGCCGCATTGTCGCGCGCGTAGTATCCATGTGTGTATGACGGGTGCGCGCCACCGGGGACCACCGCAATGGCATCGATGGTCCAGTGCGGCAGGATGGTGAGGTTGGGGTGCAGCCCGGCAAAGTCCGGCACCACTTCTTCCACCGTCACCACCACGCGCTTGGCCGCCAGCGCCGCTTCCTTCTGCACCCCGATGATGCCTTCGATCAGCACGTCCCCCGCTTCGCTCGCCTTCTGCGCATGGATGAACGTCACGTCCGGCCGGTGCGCCGGAACCGCCGCCAGCTCCTCGCCTGTGAACGGGCAGGTGATCGCCTTTATCTGCGGATTGACCCGTGCCAGGTCGGCACCCTTGTAGCCGCGGAACACCGCCAGCGGCAGTCCGCTGGCACCCGCCTCATACGCCTGCGCCATCGCCGAATGCGAATGCTCGATGGTTTCGATGGCGCGCGGATAGGCGTTCTCGATCGCGTCGCGCATCCGCCGCAGCAGCCCTACGCCGGGGTTGCCGGCGTAGGAAAAAACCACTTTCCGCGCCAGGCCCATGCCGATCATCTGGTCGTAGATGATGTCGGGGGTCATGCGCAGCAGCGTGAGGTCGCCGATGCCCTGCCGGATCGCCTCGTGTGCCGCGGCGTGCGGGATGAGATGGGTGAATCCCTCGAATGCGACAGTGGCGCCGGCCTTGAGGTGCCGCGCCACCGCATCGTGCAGGGCAAGAAACTCGGCCATGGGTCCTCCACGGTTTTTCCGCATCAAACCATGACGAATCCGACCTGAATAATGACTTTCTGGGCACGATTCATAACCGAAAAACGCCCCCGTTTTGGGGGCCGGCTCAGTTCGCCGTGGCGCCGATGATGTCGCGGATTTCGCCCTCGACCACGTCGAGGATGTGGTTGATCGCCCGGACCGCCGCCTCCGGGTCCCGCGCCACGATGGCGTCGGCGAGGATTCGGTGCGGCGGGAACGACTCCATGCCGAACTCGTCGCGGCCGAAGGGCGATTCGGCCGAGCGCTCCAGCGCATGGTCGAGCCGCGACAGAATCTGGCCAAACATCGGATTGCCCGAGGCGTCGTAGATGGCGCCGTGGAAGGCCGAATCGGCCGGGCGCCACGGCCGTTTCGCATAGACCTCGACCAACAGGATGTCGCACAGCCGCGAGATGTCGCTGCGCTGCGCCCGCGACGCGTTGCGCGCCGCCCGCGCCACCACCTCGGTCTCGAGCACCCGCCGCACCTCGATCAGCCGCAGCAGCGCCTCGCCTTCGAGCCGCACCATCGTGGGCACCAGTGCCCGCGCTGTCGACACGCGCGCCGCAAGGAAGGTGCCGGCGCCGCGCTTGCGCCGGATCAGCCCGAGGCCCTCCCAGCGGTTGAGCGCCTCGCGGATGGTCGAGCGGCCGACGCCGAGCCGGGCGGCCAGCGTTACCTCCGGCGGCAGCCGGTCGCCGACGCCGAGCCCGGCGCGGTTGACCATCTCTGCCAGTGCATCGAGCACGGCGACGCCGCGCGTCGTCGTGTCGATCCGCTCCAGATAGTCGAGCGCATCCCGCTCTTCGACCAGCAGCTCAGGTGCCATGCATCCTAGATCCGACCCCGGTTCAGCCCTGACTGGCCCGTTTCGCGTCCGGGCGCAACTGCAAAAGCTCGCTCAGCGCCTCGATCAGCACGTCCATCTGCGCCCGGTTGTTGTAGCCCTGGCACGACAGCCGGACGATATGACGGTCCTGCCATTCGAACACCGGGATCTCGATGCCCCAGGATTTGAGCAGCTCGTCGTGCAGCGCCAGCGGATCGCAGGCGGGGATGGGCATCGCGATCATCTGCGGTGCGCAGAACTCGGGGCTCGACAGCGCCGGCAGCCCTGTCAGCTCGGCGAGCCGCCCAGCCGTCTCCCGCGCCAGCCGGGTACATTCGGCGCTCACCGCCCACCAATCGTGCTCGCGGCGGAAGGCGAGGGCGGCCGGCACCGCCAGCCACGCCGACGGGTCGCGCGTCCCCTGCATCTCGATCTCGTCGACGAACGCCGAATTGCCGAACGGGCCGCGCACGCCCGGCTGCTTGTTGTCCGCCGTCCAGCCATGGCTGATCACCAGCGGATCGATCATCGCCTGCAATTCCGGCCGGCAATAGACGAACGCCGAGCCCTTGGGCGACATCAGCCATTTGTGGCAGTTGCCGGCGTAGAAATCGGCGCCGAGCGCCTCGAGATCGAGCGGGATGTGGCCGGGCGTGTGTGCGCCGTCGATGACGCTGAAGACGCCGCGCTTGCGGGCTTCCGTGACCAGGCTCTCGATCGGGAACAACAGCGCCGTGGGCGAGGTGATGTGGCTGAGGAACAGCACCCGGGTGCGCTCGCTGAAGCCTTTGGCGACGGCGTCGTGGAAGGCCCCGGCCGAGGTGAGCGGCAGGTCCACCGGCATCACCACCACCTTGGCGCCGGTCTTGCGCGCCACATAGACCCACGTCTTTTCGAGCGCGTTGTATTCGTGGTTGGTGGTCAGGATCTCATCGCCCGGCTTCAGCGGCAGCGACTGGATCACCACGTTGAGGCCGGTCGTCGCGTTCGACACCTGTGCGATGTTGTCGGGCGCGGTGTTGAGCTCGTGCGCCAGCGCCTCGCGCGCCACCATCAGGTTCGCCTTCAGCCCGCGCCGCGAGTCGAGGAACTCGACCGGCTGCCGCTCGAGCCGCGCCTGCCAGCGCTGGTAGTCCTCGAACACCGGGCGCGGGCACGCGCCGAACGATCCGTGGTTGAGGAACAGCACATCTGGATCAAGCAGGAATTGCTGCGCGAGGTTGGACGACACTTCAACGGCCTTTCAGGGTGGGATCGAATGCATCCCGCAGCCCGTCGCCGAGGAGCGAGGCGCTGAGAATGGTGACGGCGAGCGCGGCAGTCGGAAACACCGCCATGTGCCAGTAGAAGAACATGAA
>JAEWCE010000181.1 GCA_023390785.1 Pseudomonadota bacterium | reverse complement strand
AACCAGCGCTTCGGTGAGCTTGCGGCCGACCATGCCGGCCGCGCCGATGATGAGAATATGCACGAGAGCCTCCAGGAATCCGGCCAGGACCTTACCCGCGGTGCGACCGGACGGAAACCTATTTGGGCAGCAGCGCCAGCACCTTGTCCACCGCGCCGAGATATTGCGTGTAGAACTCCTCGTCCGGCGCGCCGAGCTCGCGCATCTTGTCGCGCGCTGCGAGAGTAAGCTGCTGCGCTTCGAGCACCGGCGCCCGGTCCATCGTCTTCAGCCCCTTCATCAGCAGCGTGGTGGCGATGGCCGTTTGCAGCCCCTGCCATTTGCCGGCGCCGCGCGCCACGGTGGTGATCTCGCCCGCCGCCTGGTACGCCGCCAGTGCCGCGTCGAGATTGGGCCCGGCGTCCTCGTAGTCGGCCAGCGCCGCCAGCGCGTTGCCGAGGTTCTGCTGGTAGTCGGCCCAGTCGAGCGGCAGCGACTCGCGCGACGTCGTGGCCACCACGTCGCGATAGAGGCCGACGGCCCGCCGCAGCGGCGCCGGATCGCTGGTCTCGTCCGCCAGCTTCTTGAGCGTGATGGCGAGATTGTTGCTCGAGCGCACCCACTGCGCCGGCGTGCGCTCGCGCGTGTGCACCTTGAGCACGCTTTCGTACAGCTGCGCCGCCTTCCGCAAATCGGGCGGCGAATGGTTCATCTCGCCCTTCTGCTCGTAGCCCGACGCCAGCGTGTGGTTGAGCATCGCCCAGTCGAGCGGATTGAGCTTGCTGCCCTGCGCATCGAGCGCGCTTTGCAGGGCGCCGAGCGCCGTGTCGAGGATGGCGTTGGCGTCGGCCCGCGCCTTGGCCACTTCGGGAATGTTGGTTGGGTCGGCGACGCCCGCCGCGGCGGCCGCCATTTCGGCATTGTCGGTCGCCGCATAGGTCAGCGCGGCAAGATCGACGCGCACCGCCGTGAGGTTGCTCAGCGTCACGCTCCATTTGGCCGGCATGGCCTCCGGCGTGAACACCGTGAGCGCGGCCTGCATCGCCGCCACCGCCTCGTCGAGCATGGCGGTGTCGTGCGTGCGCACGCCGATACTGTAGAGGATGTTGCCCAGATTGTTCTGCGTGTTGGCCCATTCGGTGGGCATCTCCGCCCTGGTCCGCACGTCCAGCGCGGCGCGATACGACAGCAGCGAGGTTTGCAGCATGCTGGGGTCGGTCAGCCGGTCGCCCAGCACCTGCTGTGCCTGTCCCATGCGGTCGCGCACCTCGGACCAGCCGGCCGGATCGGCCTCGCGCGGCGCCAGCGCCAGCGCGTCACGATAGACCAACAGCGCCGTCGTGAGCGCGGAATTGTCGGCCCGGTAATAGCCCTGGTCGTAGAGCGCATCGCCCTGCCCGATCTTGTAGGTCAGGGCCTGGGCCTTGTCCCAGTCCTTCACCGCAGCGTAGGCCTTGCCATAGAGCTCGGCGGCATGCCGGTGATCGAAATTGAGGAGCGCCGTGGCCGCATTCTGGGCATAGGTCGCGGCGATGTCGAGCATGTCCTGCCGGAGCTGCTCGGCCTCCTTCTGTTTCTGGTCGAGCAGGGTATCGGCGCGGCCGCTGGCCTCGTCGCGATAGGTGAGCGCCAGCGCGATCGCACCTTCGGCCTCGGCGTCGTCGGCCAGCTTGGAAAGCCGTTCCAGCTCGGGGTCGGTCTTCACCGGCTGCGGCTTTTCCGCGATGATCTGCTTCAGCCGCTCGGCGCCCTTCTGCAACTGCTGCTCGATGTCGCCGCCCGCATCGCCGGTCTTGATGCCAAGAACGTCGAGCATGCCGTAGAGCGCATCGAGCGGCACCTTCTCCTGGCCGGCGAGCTGCTCGACATATTTCTGCGTCGCCACGGGCGTGTTTGCGATGGTCAGCAGGAGCTTGCGCCGCTCGCTCTTGATCGCCGACTGGTCGGTGTCGACGTCCTCGTCAGCCGGCGCGTCGAAATTCAGCACCTTGCGCAGCGACGAATTGGTCCACGGCAATTGCCTGGCCCGGGTCTTGAGATAGACCTCCTCGGTGACCATGGTCATCACGTCGCTGAACGAATAGCCGCCCGCGGCGAAATGCTTGAGCAGCGCCGCCGCATAGGGCGAGTTCTCGCCCGGCGCGCCGTCGAGCGCGGGCTCGCCCGGGCTCGCCGAAAAGCCGATCACCGAGCCGAAACTATCGGGATCGGCTGCCTTGACCGCGACCGGCGTCGGCCCGCGCACGGCGGCAAGTCCGTGGCCCTCGACCGGCGTCGGCTCAGTGTCGCCCGGCAGCACGATGGTCTGGCCGGGCGGGAACGGATCGGACCGGCAGGCATCGAGCAGGATGATCGACACCGGCGCCACCCTGGCCAGCGCATCGAGGATCGGCTGCACTGCGATCATGCTGGCGCCGGCACTCTGCGGGGTCCTGAGGTCGGTATCGACGGGCGCGATGAAGTTCTGCCCCTTGGCCTCGATACCGTGCCCCGAATAGTAGATCAGCGCGACGTCGGCGTCCCTGGCCTGCTCCTCGAACCGCGCGATCGCCTCGAGCAGCTCGTCGCCGTCGGCATTGAGCACGCGGTCGACGTCGAAGCCGAGATCGCCCAGCAGACGGTCGATGTCGCGGGCGTCCTTGCTCGGATTGGCGAGCACCGGCAATTGCTCGTACTTGCTCTCGCCGATGACCAGCGCCACCCCATGCATCGCCTGGGCGGCGTGCGCAGCGAGCGGGCTGGCCACGAGGATGGCGGCGACGAACAGGACGCGGAGGATCACGGGCGGGCTTTCGGCATTCTCGAAACGGCGGGCTTACCCCATAGACGCCTGCGGCGACCCTATCCTTGGCCGTCCCGCGGCCGGCGGGCAAGACGCAAAACTTGGCAGGGTGAACCTGAACGGCAGCTAAACCGGGTTGGACGGCGCACCCCAATCGGCTAACAAGGCGCCGCCGGATCGTCTCCGGTCGTGGAGGAGTTTCCGGGCGAAAATGTCGGACGTCGAAGGCCGTATCGCCGCGCTGCCGATCTGGACGGGCGCTGTGGCCCTCGCCCCGCTGGCGGGCGGCATCTCCAACGAGAGCTTCGCGGCCACCGATTCCACCGGCAAATACGTCGTCCGCATCACCCGCGACTTCCCCTTTCACCACGTTTTCCGCGACCGCGAGGTGATGGCGGCGCGCGCCGCCCACGCGGCCGGCTTTGCGCCCGAAGTGGTGCACGCCGAGCCCGGCCTGATGGTGTCGCGCTTCATCGAGGGCGAGGTGCTGACGGCCGACAGGGTGCGCGCCGTCATCCCGCGCATCGCCGCCTTCATTCGCGACTTCCACCAGCAGATGCCTCCCGGCCTCAGCGGCCCCGGCTTCATTTTCTGGGTGTTCCACGTCAACCGCGACTACCTGCGCCAGTTGCGGCAGGCGGGCCATGCCGACAGACCGCTCGCGGCCTGGCAGGCGATCAATGCCGAGCTCGAAGCGGCGCAGATGGACCTGCCCATCATCGTCGGCCACCATGACCTGCTGCCCGCCAATCTGATCGACGACGGCCGCCGCCTGTGGCTGATCGACTACGAGTATGCCGGCTTCGGCACCGCCATGTTCGACCTCGCCAATCTCAGCTCGAACAACCGCTTCTCGGCTGCCGAATCCGAAACGCTTCTCACCGCCTATTTCGGCCGCGAGCCGGACGAGACCATCCGGCGCAGCCACGCCGCCATGGAGGCCGCGTCGCTGCTGCGCGAAGCGCTGTGGTCGCTGGTCTCGGTCGACCATCTCGACCGCCCCGGCGTGGACTATGCGGCTTATGCCGACGAGAACTTCGCCCGGCTCGACACCGCTCTCGCCGCCTACCGCCAGCGCTTCGGCGGACCACCCGCATGACCCTCCCGGCACAGGCCCAGATCGTGGTCATCGGCGGCGGCATCATCGGCTGCTCCACGGCTTATCATCTGGCCAAGGAGCACAAGGCCGACGTGGTGCTGCTCGAACAGGGCAAGCTCACCTCCGGCTCGACCTGGCACGCCGCCGGTCTTGTCGGCCAGCTGCGCTCGTCGGCGTCGATCACCCAGGTGCTGAAGCGCTCGGTCGAGCTCTACAGGACGCTGGAGGCCGAGACCGGTCTCGCCACGGGCTGGAAGATGACCGGCTGCCTGCGCCTCGCCGCGACCGACGACCGCTGGACCGAGTACAAGCGGCTCGCCACCACCGCCCGCAGTTTTGGCATGGAGATGGAGCTGATCTCGCCCGCCGAGGTCAAGCGCATGTGGCCGCTGCTCGAGACCTCCGACCTCGTCGGCGCCTCGTGGCTGCCGACCGATGGCCAGGCCTCGCCCTCCGACATCACGCAGTCGCTGGCGCGCGGCGCCCGCATGCACGGCGCAAGGATCCATGAAGGCGTGCGCGTCACCGGCTTCGAGATGGCAGGCGACCGCATCGCTGCGGTGGTCACCACCGCCGGCCGGATCGCCTGCGAGACCGTCGTCAACTGCGCCGGCATGTGGGCGCGCGAGATCGGCGCCATGGCCGGCGTCGGGGTGCCGCTGCAGCCCGTCAAGCACCAGTACATCGTCACCGAAAAGATCGACGGTCTCACGCCCGGCCTGCCGACGCTGCGCGACCCCGACCGCCGCACCTATTTCAAGGAGGAGGTCGGCGGCCTGGTGATGGGCGGCTACGAGCCCGACCCCATCGCCTGGACCACCGGCGATATTCCGCGTCCGTTCGAGTTCCAGCTCTTCGACGACGATTGGGAGCATTTCGCCCAGCATCTCGAGCAAGCGATGGCGCGCGTGCCGGCGCTCGCTGGCGCCGGCATCCGGCAGATGATCAACGGCCCCGAGAGCTTCACGCCCGACGGCAATTTCATCCTCGGCGCAGCGCCCGAATGCGCCAACATGTATGTCGGCGCCGGCTTCAACGCCTTCGGCATCGCCTCGGCCGGCGGCGCCGGCTGGGCGCTGGCTGAATGGGCCATGCGCGGCGAGGCACCCCTCGACCTCTGGGTCGTCGACATCCGCCGCTTCTCCGCCCTGCACCGCGACCGCGACTGGGTTCGCGACCGTACGCTCGACGCCTATGGCAAACACTACACCGTCGCGTACCCGCACGAGGAATATGAGAGCGGCCGCAACCGCATCGTTTCCCCGCTCTACCAGCGCCTCAGGGCCGCGGGCGCGGTGTTCGGCTCCAAGCTCGGCTGGGAGCGCCCCAACTGGTTCGCCCCGCCCGGCAGCGAGCCGCGCGACGTCTATGCCATGGGCAGGCAGAACTGGTTCGACGCGGTCGGCACCGAGCACCGGCTGGTGCGCGAGCGGGCGGGCCTGTTCGACCAGTCCTCGTTCGCCAAATACGAGATCACCGGCAAGGACGCGGCCGCAGCGCTGAGCTGGATCGCCGCCAACGCGGTCGACAAGCCGTCCGGCCGATTGACCTACACGCAGATGCTCAACTCGCGCGGCGGCATCGAATGCGACCTCACGGTGGCACGGCTTGCCGACGATCGCTTCTACATCGTCACCGGCACCGGCTTCCGCACCCACGACCTCGCCTGGATCCGCGAGCACGTGCCAGCCGGCCTCGACGCGATCGCTACCGACGTCACCGAACAGTTCGGCACGGTGGTGCTGATGGGTCCCCGCGCCCGCGACATCCTCGGCTCGGTAACGGACGCCGACATCTCCAATGCAGGCTTCCCCTTTGGCCATGTCCGGCTGCTGCCCATCGCCGGGCACGAGGTGCGCGCCCTGCGCGTTACCTATGTCGGCGAACTCGGCTGGGAGTTGCACGTGCCGCTCGCCGCCACCGGCGATGTGTACGATGCATTGATCGAAGCCGGCGCGCCGCACGGGCTGCGCCCGGTCGGCTACCGCGCCCTCGAATCGCTACGGCTCGAGAAGGGATATCGGGCCTGGGGCAGCGATATCACGCCCAACGACACGCCGTTCGAGGCCGGGCTCGGCTGGGCAGTGAAACTCAAATCCGGGACGCCGTTCCTCGGCCGCGACGCACTGCTCGCACTGCATGACACGCCGCTGAGGAAACGACTTGCCACCTTCACCACGGAACGTGAGGACATCGTTCTACTGGGACGCGAGACCATCCTGCGCGATGACGAATTCGCCGGCTATCTCACCTCGGGCGGCTATGGCTACACGGTTGGCAAGCCCATCGGCATGGGCTATGTGCGCCACCCGGAGCCCGAGGCGGGGCGCTACGAGCTGGTTGTCGCCAATGAGCGCGTCGCGGCGCAGGTTCACTTCCAGCCGCTCTACGACCCGCACAACACGAAGGTGAAGGCGTGAAGATATTGGTGGCGGTCAAGCGCGTCGTCGACGCCAATTTCCGCGTCCGCGTCAAGTCCGACGGCTCCGGCCTCGAGCTCGACAACGTCAAGATGGCGATGAACCCGTTCGACGAGATCGCTGTCGAGGAGGCCATTCGCCTCAAGGAAGCCGGCATCGCCACCGAGATCGTTGCCGTCTCCATCGGCCCCGCCAAGGCCGAAGACACACTGCGCCAGGCGCTCGCCATGGGCGCCGATCGCGCCATCCTGGTCGTGCACGACGGCAAGGCCGACTCGCTGGGTGTCGCCAAGACCATGGCGAAGATCGCCGCCAGCGAGACGCCCGATCTCGTGCTTCTCGGCAAGCAGGCCATCGACGACGACACCAACGCCACCGGACAGATGCTGGCCGCCCTGCTCGGCCGCGGCCAGGCGACCTTTGCCAGCCGCATCGCCATCGCCGACGGCAAGGCCACCGTCACCCGCGAGGTCGATGGCGGCCTGCAAACGCTGGAGCTGCCGCTGCCCGCCGTGATCACCACCGATCTCCGCCTCAACACCCCGCGGTTCACTGCCCTGCCCAACATCATCAAGGCGCGCTCGAAGCCGCTGGCCAAGACCACGCCGGCCGAGCTCGGAGTCGACCTCGCGCCGCGCCTCAAGGTGCTGAGGGTCGAGGAGCCCGCCGCGCGGCCACCCGGTGTCGTCGTCGGCTCGGTCGACGAGCTGCTCGCCCGACTGCGCGATGCGAGGGTGCTGCCATGACCACACTGCTCATCGCCGACGGCGCCGCGACGCCGCACGCGGTCACGGCCGCGCTCAGGCTGGGCGCCGACGTCCATATCCTCGAGCTGCCTGCCAACGCCCTGGCCGAGGCCTGGGCCGAGCCCATCGCCACGCTCGGCGGCTATGACGCCATCGTCGCCCCGGCGACCTCGCTCGGCAAGAACCTGCTGCCGCGTCTAGCCGCCCTGCTCGACGTGATGGTGATCTCCGACGTGGTCGAGGTGGTCGCGCCCGACATTTTCAAGCGCCCGACATACGCCGGCAATGCCATCGAGACCGTGCAGTCGATCGATGCGAGGCGGATCATCACCGTTCGCACCTCGGCCTTCCCGCCGAGCCCGCTGGCCGGCATCCCGACCATCTCGGCAAAACCTGCCGACACCGCATTGTCCCGCATCGTCTCCGAGGACGCGGCAGTCTCCGACCGGCCGGAGCTGGGCTCGGCCAAGATCATCGTCTCCGGCGGCCGCGCCTTCGGCAGCAAGGAAAAGTTCGACGCCCTGCTGGGCCCGCTCGCGGCAAAACTCAACGCCGCCATCGGCGCCTCGCGCGCCGCGGTCGATGCCGGCTACGCCGCCAACGACCTGCAGGTCGGCCAGACCGGCAAGATCCTCGCCCCCGACCTCTACATCGCCGTCGGCATTTCCGGCGCCATCCAGCACCTCGCCGGCATGAAGTCGAGCAAGGTGATTGTCGCCATCAACTCCGACCCGCAGGCCCCGATCTTCTCGGTCGCCGATTATGGCCTCGTGGGCGACCTCTTCGCGCTCGTCCCCGAGCTGACGAGCAAACTGTAGATGGCTGCCGCGCGGCAGGGTCTATGGCCGGGCCTTGTCGTTTTCGCGCTGTTCCTGCTGCTGTTCCTCACCGGGCTCGCGCCGTTTGGTTTCGAGTTTCCGCTTGGCGATATGGAAGGCTCGTGGATTCTTGCCTCGGTCTATGCCGGCTTGCATCGCTTTGCCTATGGAACGCAGTTCGTCTTCACCAACGGCCCGCTGTTTCCGCTCTACCATCGCGACTGGGCCGATGGGGCTTCCGGCTGGTACGTGCTCGGACGGCTGGCGCTGGTGCTCTATTTCGCCTGGGGCTTTTCGCGCCTCGCCGACACCGGGCGGCCGATGGGCTGGGTCATTGTCGCCGCCGCGGCGCTGCTGCTCTGGCCCACCGTGGCCTGGCAGGCCAATGACGGCATCCTGCTCGCTATCCCGCTGATCGCCGGACTGCTGGCGCTGGCGCAACGCGACGGCTGGGCTGGCCTTGTCGCCGGCATCGTCGTCGCCGCCGCCATCGGCCTCGGCAAGGTGTCGTTCATCCCCTTCTGTCTCGGCGTCTTCGTGCTGGTCGACATTGCCGCCCTTTCCCGCCGCCGCCTGCCGCTGGCGACCCTGGGTTACGCCGCCGCGAGCTGGGGACTGTTCGTGCTCGCCGGCCAGCAGCCGGGGGATTTCGTGCCGTTCCTCACCGGCAGCGCCGAGATGGCGGCGGCCTACACCCCTGCCCTCGCCGTCGACGGTCCGCTGCTCGAGCTCTGGCTGTTTCTCGTTCTCTGCACCTTCACGCTCCTCGTTGCCGCCGGGCGCGAGTTCAGCCTCGTCCGGGCCGGCGAGGAGCGGCCTCTGCTTGCGGTACTGCGCCTGCTGCTGGTCGCCGGCACTTTGTTCATGGCGCTTAAGGCCGGCTTCGTGCGGCACGACACGCACTCGGTCGCCGGCTGGGGCCTGCTGATCATGCTGTTGATCCTGCTCGGCCTGCCCCGCGCCGTGCCGGCGTGGCGGGCACGCTTCAGTTGGACACTCTACGCGCCGATGCTATTTGCCCTGGTCGGAATCTGCAGCCTGCTCGTCGCCACCGGCCAGTCGCTCTCGCCGCTGACCACGACGCCGGCCGGCATCCTCGCGCGACAGCTCACGCAGTCCGCCGCCTTCGCCCGCGATCCCACGGCATGGCTCGCCGGCCAGCAGCAGCAGTCCGACGCGGCCTACGCGCACATCCGTGCCGCCACGCCCCTGCCGCCGCTCACCGGCCGCGTCGATGCCCTGTCCAATATTCAGGGCGCCGTCATTGCCGCCGGCCTCGATTTCGCGCCGCGTCCGACGCTGCAGGAAAACATGACCGCCTCGCCGGCACTGATCGCCCGCAACGCCGCCTATCTCTCCGGACCCGCCGCGCCCGATCATCTGCTGTTTGCGCCAGGCGCTACCGACGACCGCCACCCCGCCTCGGTTGAAGGATCGCTCTGGCCGCTGCTGCTGTCGGACTACGCCATAGCCGGCGAGGCCGCGGGTCAGCTCATCCTCGACCGCCGGACCACGCCCGCGCCGGTCACCGCCGCAGCACCCGTCGCCATTGCCACAGGCTTCGGCGAGGACGTCGCTCTGCCGAACGGCCAGCCATTGTTGCTCCGGCTCGATATCCGCGAAACGCTGCTCGGCCGCCTTGCCGATTTCGTCTTCAAGCCGCCGCTGCTCCATCTCGTCGTGAGCTATGCAGACGGGCGCAGCGAGACCTACCGCCTGATCCCGGGGATGATCCGGGAGGGCATGGTGATCTCGCCGACCATCCGCACCATTGCGGACTACCGCGCGCTTGCTGCGGGCAACATCGGCGGGCTCGACGCCCCCACTGCCATCCAGGTCGAAACCACGGGCTCGTGGGCCTATGATGCGGCCGTCACCGGCACGCTCGCGGCGCTGGCCGTGCCGGCGTCCTGATGTTCACTCGCTTTGCCAGAGGCTGATCCATGCGCATCGTCGATACCCATCTGCACCTCATCTATCTCGACAAGTTCAGCTACCCCTGGCTCGCCGGCGTGCCGCCGCTCAACCGGCAATGGGACGCACCGAGCTATTTCGCCGAGGCGGCAGCGCTCGGCATCGAGGCGGCGCTGCACATGGAGGTCGATGTCCTGTTCCGCGAATCCGAGGACGAGACGCGCTTCGTGCTCGGCCTCGATCCGCGTGTCGTCGGCGCCATTGCCAATGCCCGGCCGGAGCATGTGGATTTTCCCAAGCACCTCGAGCGCCTCGCCGCCGACCGGCGCGTCAAGGGCATCCGCCGCCTGCTGCAGTCCGACCCGGACGAGCTGTCGGCCGGCACGGTGTTTCGCGACAATCTCCGGCGCCTCGCCCCGCTCGGCCTCAGCTTCGACATCTGTGTCAGGCCGCACCAGCTCGGCCTTGCCCGCGCGCTGGTCGCGGCCTGCCCCGAGGTACAGTTCGTGCTCGATCATTGCGGCAACCCGCCGATCGCCGGCGGCGATCTGCGGCAATGGCGCGCCGATGTCGCCGCCCTCACGGCGCTTCCCAACGTCGCCGGCAAAATCTCGGGTATCGTCAACCACGCGCCCACCGGCTGGACAGCGGATGATTTGCGGCCGGTGGTCGAGCACATGCTCGAGTGCTTCGGCTGGGACCGCGTGGTCTGGGGCTCCGACCGCCCGGTCGTCACCCTCAACGGCACCCTGACGCAATGGGTCGAGGCAACCAAGACGATCGTCGCCGGCGCCAGCGAGGACGAACAGGCTGCCCTGTTCAGCCGCAATGCCGAGCGGATTTACCGGATATGAAAAGCCGCGCCGTCGGGACCCTCCGTTTGCGAGGAAGGAAGCACCGAAGGCGGCGGTCGGCGTCCTACGTCGCCGTGCCCACCGCGGCGGCGGTGGGAATCATCTCTTCGGGGATGTCGTCGAAGCTGGCGTAGTTCATGTTGTAGAGCTTGGCGTAGAGCCCGCCGAGTTTCATCAGGTGCTCGTGGTTTCCCTGCTCGATCAGAACGCCGTTCTGTAGCACCAGGATGCGGTCGGCGTTGCGGATCGTCGCCAGCCGGTGCGCGATCACCAGGCCCGTGCGGCCCTTGAGCAGCACCTTCAGCGCCTCCTGGATCTGCAGCTCGGTGTAGCTGTCGATCGAGGCCGTGGCCTCGTCCAGCACCAGGATCTTGGCGTCCTGCACCAGGGCGCGGGCAAAGCTGATGAGCTGCCGCTGCCCCAGCGACAGGTTGCCGCCGCGCTGCTCCAGCTTGGTGTCATATCCCTGGGGCAGCGCCATGATGAAATCGTGCGCGCCCACCGCCTGCGCTGCCTTGGTGACCTCCTCCAGCGTCGCGTCGGTCTTGGCGTAGCGGATGTTCTCGATCACCGTGCCGGTGAACAGGAACGGCTCCTGCAGCACCATGGCGATGGAGCGTCCCAGCGACGCCTGCGTCACGTCGCGCACGTCGTGCCCGCCCACCAGCACGGCGCCGTCCCACACATCGTAAAAGCGATGCACCAGCGCCATCGACGAGGTCTTGCCCGAGCCGGTCGGCCCGATCAGCGCCACCGTCTCGCCCGGCTTCACTGTAAAGCTCACGTCCTTGAGCACGGGCTGGTTCTTGCGATAGCCGAAGGTCACGTGCCGGAACTCGACCGAGCCGTCCATGTCTGGCCCGAGGTCGAAGGCGTCCGGCTTGTCCTGGATATCGACGGGGACGTCGAGCACCTCCGAAATGCGCTGCCCCGACGCCATGGCGCGCTGCATCACCGAGTATTGCATGGTCAGCGAGCGGATCGGATCGAAGAAGCGCTGGATGTAGAACAGGAACGCCACCATCACGCCGATGGCCAGCTCATGGTTGAGCACCATCTGGCCGCCGACCACGATCACCGTCGCCATCGAAATGCCGGTGAGCGTGTCGACGATGGGCACCGTCACCTGCGCGAACTTGGCGGCGCGCAGATGTGTGCGGAGGTTGTTGTAGGCCTTCTCGTCATAGAGGTCGAAATTGACCCGCTGCCGGTTGAGGCTCTGCACCGTGCGCACGCCGTTGATGCCCTCGGCCAGTGCGCCATTGGCGATCGAATTGGTCTCGTGCGCGGCCATGAAGCTGCGCTTGGCCGGCGGCAGCCAGAAGAAGCGGATGACCAGCAGCGTCGGCATCGTCGCCATGGTCAACAGGCCGAGCCGGAAATCGAGCGCCAGCAGCACGAAGAAGATGCCGAACAGCAGGACGATATCCCCGACCGACATCACCGAGGTCTCGAGGAACTCCTGCATCGAGTTCACGTCGCCCTGCAGGCGCGACATCAGCCGGCCTACCTCGGTCTTGTCCATGAAGCTCAGCGACACCTTCTGCAAGCGCGCCATCATCGCCCGCCGCATGTCGAACAGCACGTGCTCGGCCACCTTGCCGACCACCGATTCCTGCACCCGGCTGGCGCCGTAGTTGATGCAGATCACCACGAAGAAGGCGGCGATGCACCACAGCAGCACCTGCCCGTCGCCGCCCGGCGCCATGCCCGTGTCGATGGCGAAGCGGATGATCAGCGGGATCGCGAGGTTGGTGAGCGTGAACACCAGCACCGACACCACTGAGATCAGGATGCGGCTGCGATACGGCTGCACGAACGACCAGATGCGCCTGACGATGCGCGGGTCGTACGCCTTGCCGAACACCTCTTCTTCCTCGCGGTGCGAGCCGACCACCGCCTTGCTCGGGCGGCGGCTGCGGTCTTCTTCCTCGAGATCGACGTCGACGGTGCTCATCTCACTCTCCTGCCAGCGCCGGGGCGTCGGTCTCGGGGCGCACCTGCAGATCGTAGAGGGCGCGATATTTGCCGCGCCGCGCCAGCAGCTCGAGATGCGAACCGCGCTCGACGATCTTGCCGTCCTCGATGAACAGAATCTGGTCCGCATGCATCAGCGAGCTCAGCCGGTGCGCGATGATGATCGTTACCCGGCCTTCGGCGAATTTTCGCATGGCGAGCCGGATGCGCTGCTCGGTGGCCGCATCGATCGCGGCAGTGGAGTCGTCGAACACCATCACCGCCGGCTTCAGCACCAGGCTGCGCGCGATGGTGAGGCGCTGCCGCTGCCCACCGCTCAGCGACACGCCGCGCTCGCCCACGATGGTGTCGTACCCGGCCGGCAGGCCGGCGACGTAATTGTGCAGCTGCGCCGATTCCGCCGCCCGTTCGATGCGCCGCTCTTTCGCCCACGGATTGCCATAGGCGATGTTGTTCTCGATCGTGGTGGTGAACAGGAACGAGTCCTGCTGCACCACCGCCACCTGCCGGCGCAGCGAATCGAGCTTCACCTCGGCGACGTTCTGCCCGTCGATGGTGATGGTGCCGCTCGACACGTCGTAATAGCGCGGGATCAGGTGTACGAGGCTGGACTTGCCGCTGCCCGGCGGGCCGACCAGCGCGATGGTCTCGCCGCGCCTGGCGGTGAAGCTCACATCCTTGAGCACATCGCGCGTGGTGCCCGGATAGCGGAAGCTCACATGCGAAAATTCGAGCGTGCCCTCGGTCACCTTGAGCTCGGGTGCATCGGGCTTGTCCTGCACCGCAAGCTCGAGGTCGAGCAGCGCAAACAGCCGCATGCCGCACGTCGCGCCGCGGGCGATGGAGTTGACCAGGAGGCCCAGCTGGCGCACCGGCATCTGCAGGATGGTCATGAAGGTCAAGAACTGCGCCAGCGAGCCCACGCTGATCTCGCCGGCCATCACCTTGTTGCCGCCCACCCACAGCACCAGCATCATGGCCAGGAAGAACGAGAGGTTCATCGCCGAAGTGCTCTTGACGCGCAAATCGACGCGCTCATGCGCGAGCTCGAGGGCGTGGCTCGAGGTCTCCTCGAACTTCCGCATCTCGTGGTCGCCGGCATAGAAGGCGCGGACGACGCGGATGCCGCCGAGGTTCTCTTCCATCACCCGCGACATCACCGTCAGCCGGTTCTGCAGCTCGAGCCAGGTGGCGCGCAGCCTGAGTTGTGTCCGCGACGACGTCCACGCCACGAAAGGCACGAAGCTGAGGCTCAACAGGCCGAGCACCAGGTCGGACGAGATCAGTAAGTAGGCGCCGACGCCGATCAGCACCACCAGCAGCACGAAGCGCACCAGCGCCGTGGCGAAGAACATCCGCACGCCGTCGATATCGAGGATGCCCAGTGTGATCAGGTCGCCCGAATGCACCCGGTCATGGAACGAAAAGCTAAGCTGCTGCAGCTTCTCATAGGCGGCAAGGCGCAACTCATATGCCGCCGTGTGCCCCACGCTTTCGCTGAAATAGTTCTGCAGGAGCGTGAACACGCCGCGCCCGATGGAGATGCATAGCAGCAGGATCGCCGTCTGCCACAGGGCCGCCTGCGCTGCCGCGCCCGAGCCGCTGCCCAGGCCCTGCGCCTGGTCGACCGCGTGGCCGAGCAGCCGCGGGATGAACAGCTGCAGCGTCGCAGCAATGAAGGTCGAGATGATGCAGATCGTCACCTGCACCGGATGGCGCAGGTTGAGGCGAACGATCCGCCAAAGCGTGCCTACGCCTTTCCCCCAGCTCGCCTTGGCGACATGGGAGAATGAATTGGCGCGCCGTCTGGCGCCGGCCCGGTCCGTGGTCACGGGAGTTGATCCGAAATCTGGGTGCCCGCGACCGCACGGGCGAGAATTGGCCCCTCGTCAGGACCTGAGTCGATAAAGACTGTTAGGCCACCGGACGGCCGATTTCAACGCCAATTCCACGAGTTGCAACGTCACAAGCGCGACATGGGCGGGGGTGACGACCCGGTGCGCCTGCGCAATTTGTAGCAAAGTTTATGCTTTAACCAATGATTAAGCATCGCGCCCGCGTGATTGAAAATCCCGCTAGAGATCGTGCAGGCCTCCATGGATCTCGCCCAAATTGGCTGACGCGGAACACTTCATTGCCAGCTCCGACCGCCGCACCTCCCCTCGCGGCGAAGAGGTGATGCACCGGTTGATGCTGTGCGCCATCGTCGCCGGCATCGAGGCCGCAATCGCCTTCGCCCTCGTCCTCGGCGTCGCGGTGGCCTACCATTTGTGGGGCCTGCACCAGTCGCTCACCACCTTCGACGCGCATTTCTACATCGCCTACGGGGTACTGACGGCCTTCGTCTACGGCCTCTTCGCCGCCGTTGCCTGTTCCCGCCTGCTCGACCGGACGGTCACGTCGTCGCTCGACATCCAGCATGCCTTCTATTCGTGGACCGCCTCGATCGGCATCACGCTGCTCACCGCGTTCCTCCTCGGCCGCGTCGGCGATTTCTCGCGCGTGTCGCTGACCACCGCCTACCTCGTCGGCATTCCGGTGATGTTCGCCGTCCGCAATCTCGTCCAGACCTTCGTCGATGGCCGCATCCGCGGCGGCGAATTGCACTACGAGACCATCGCCGTGATGGGCAACCGCGCCGACGTGCTCAACTTCCTGCTCGGTGGCGAAATCTGGCGGCAGGGGCACAAGCTGCAATCGACCCTGTATTTCGAGGATGCCCGCGACGAGGCCGGCAAGCTCCGCCCCGAACTCGTGTTGCAGTTCGCGCAGCGCAACCTCCGGCACGGCACCGATCAGCTTGTGCTCGTCGGCGACCTCGCCCAGCTCGATGCGTTCGAGGGCGTCGCCAACGAGCTCAAGCGTTACGCGCTGAACCTGCTCTACGCCCCCGCCTCGCGCAATCGGACGCTGAAATTCCTCGACGTCACCGCCATCGGCCCCAACAACGTGCTGCGCATCGTCCGCACGCCCATGGGCGAGACCTCGGTGATCCTCAAGCGCGCCTTCGACATCGTGCTGTCGAGCATCGGGCTGCTGCTGCTGTCGCCGCTGCTGGCGCTCGTCGCCCTGCTGATCGTGCTCGAATCGCGCGGCCCGGTGATCTTCCGCCAGGCCCGCCGGGGCTTCAACGGCGACACCTTCATGATCTGGAAGTTCCGCTCCATGCGCGTCGTCGAGAGCGGCTACCAGATGAAGCAGGCGCAAAAGAACGACCCGCGCATCACCCGTATCGGCCGCTTCATCCGCGCGACCTCGATCGACGAGCTGCCGCAGCTCGTCAACGTCCTCACCGGCCAGATGAGCCTCGTCGGCCCGCGCCCGCACGCGGTATCGCACGACGAGGAGCTGAGCCGCGAGCTGGCCGTCTATGCCCACCGCCAGCGCATCAAGCCCGGCATCACCGGCTGGGCCCAGGTGCACGGCTTCCGCGGCGAGACCGCCACGCGCGCCCAGATCGAGGGCCGCGTCGAGCACGACATCTACTATATCGACAACTGGTCGATCTTCCTCGACATCTGGATCATCGTCCTCACCGTCTTCCACCCCGCCGCCCGCAGGAACGCGCGATGACAACGCTCGAGCTCACCGATCGGGACGTGCCCTCGCAGCACACCCGCACCATCACCCTGGGCGGGCTGCCCATCGCCGTCATCGACCGGCAGGCGGAAGCCGAGCTGATGATCCGCCTCGCCGCCCGGCGCCGGCCGCAGGGGCCGCTGTTCTTCACCTCCGCCAATGGCGAGGTGATCGCCCGCACCGCCTTCGATCCGGCGCAGGCGGCGCTGTTTGCACCGGCCGACCAGATCGTCGCCGACGGCCAGCCGCTGGTCATCGCCTCGCGCCTGCTCTGTCGCGAGCCGCTGCCCGAGCGGGTCGCCACCACCGATCTCTTCCACGATGTCGCCAGGCTGGCCGAAACGACCGGCACCAGCTTCTACCTCTTCGGCGCCACCGAGGCCGAGAACGCCCGCGCCCTGGCCGCCGCCCGCGCCGCCTATCCGCGCCTCAACATCGTCGGCGCCTCGCACGGCTATCTCGACGGCGACGCCCTCGACGCCAGGCTCGCCGAGATCGACGCGCTCGCCCCCGACATCCTGTGGCTCGGCCTCGGCGTGCCGCGCGAGCAGCTCTTCTTCCGCGACCACGGCCACAAGCTCCGCCACGTCGGCCTGGTCAAAACGTCGGGCGGGCTGTTCGACCACATGGCCGGCAAGGTCCGGCGCGCCCCCCTGGTCTGGCAGCGTCTCGGCTTCGAGTGGCTGTGGCGGCTGCTGATGGAGCCGCGCCGCCTGTTCGTGCGCTACCTGACCACCAACCCGAAGGCGCTCTTCGCCATCCTGAGGAACTCGCGATGATCGCGGACACCGATATTGCCATTGTCGGCGGCGGCCTCGCCGGCACCATCGCCGCCATCGCCCTCGCCCGCAGCGGCGCGCGTGTCACCCTGGTCGACCGCAACGCTACCCCGCCCGACGAATTCCGCGTCGAAAAGCTCGGCGGCATGCAGCTCGAGAGCCTGGGCCGGCTGGGCCTGCTCGACCTGCTCACTGCCAACTCCACCCGCTTCGACCAGTCGCTCAATATCCGCCGTGGCCGCATCGTCGACCACACCAATGCCCGCTACCAGGCCGCGTTCTACGCGGACCTGGTCGGGACCATGCGCAGCGCCCTGCCCGGCAGCGTACGCCTGCTCATCGGACGCGTCACCGAGCTTGCAACCAGCGCCGGCCTGCAGCAGGTGACCATCGCCGAGCACGGCACGCTCAGCGCCCGGCTCGTCGTCCTCGCCAGCGGCATGAGCGACCTGCTCCGCTCCCGCCTCGGCATCGAGCGCGAGGTGCTGCACGAACGCCAGTCGCTGACCTTCGGCTTCAACCTCCGGCCAGGCGACGGCATCGGCGCCCATCCGGCCCTGACCATCTACGGCGAGCGCCCGCGCGACGGCATCGACTATCTGACGCTGTTCCCTATCGGCGAGCTGATCCGCGCCAATCTCTTCGTCTTCCTCGATCACCGCGACCCGTGGATCAAGGCACTGCGCACCGATCCGCTCGCGGCGCTGGACGGCAGGCTCCCCGGCCTGCGCCGCCGTCTCGGCGACGTGGAGCTCGACGGCCGGGTGCAGAACTGGATCATGGACCTCGCCGTGGCCCGCAACGTCCGGCAGCCGGGCGTGGTGCTGATCGGCGACGCCTACCAGACCTCCTGTCCCGCCGCCGGCACCGGCGTCAGCCGCCTGCTGACAGACGTCGAGCGCCTCGCCGCGCACGTCCCGGCGTGGATGCAGACGCCCGGCATGGATGCGGCCAAGATCGCGAGCTTCTACAACGACCCGGTGAAGGCAGCGATGGATGCGCAGGCGCTCGGCATGGCCGGCTACCGCCGAGCCTTCACCGTCGACACGCGGCTCGCCTGGCGCGCCCGGCGCCAGGCGCAGTTCCTGCGCCGCCGGCTCCTCAATGCCATCGATACGCTGAGCCCGCCGCTGGCGGCCCGCCTCCGCGTGCTACGCGCCTAGCGCCGGCTGGTCGGTCGCGATCGTCGGCTGCTCCAGCACCGCCGGCGTGCCGCCATGCGGACCGCCCCTGGGCGTCGTGCCGTTGCGCCTGTCGAACAGGTTCCGCGCCAGCGCCTTGGCCGAGGGCAGCCGCTCGACCAGCGTCGAGGCCACGAGGCCGAGCGCGCTGCCCGCCCGCGACATCTGCCACATCGGGCTTGGCTGCGCGCCGAACGTCCGCTTGTACGGCTCGTCGCCGATGGTGAAGTCCAGCACGGCCTCGCCATGCGCGATGCAATCCCGGGCGATTTGCTCGAACAGCAGGCTACCCAGCGACTTGTTCTTGAACTCGGTCTGCGTGAAGCCGCTGAGGATAACGAGGAACGCGCCTTTGTGCGCAAGGCCCAGCGCCGTGGCGACGATGCGCCCGTCGACCGTCAGCCGGTAGGTGCGCGCCAGGCCCTGGCGGCGCGCCACTGCGAGATAGAACTCGAAATACGCCGGCACCTGCAACAACTCGCCGCCGCCGTTGAGCTCGAAACGATCGCGGCGGAATGCCTTCATCGCCTCGAACGTGGTGCGCATTTCCGCATCGTCGGTGACTTCGGCGAATTGCACCGCGCCCTTGCGTTCCAGTTGCCGCAGCTTCTTGGCCAGTTCCTTGGCATAGGACCGATCGAGGTGGCGCTCGCGCCAGTTGCCGAAATCAGCCTCGAGCGGCACTGCGTACGAATTGGTGTGCATCGGCCTCGACCGGGCGATGCCGAACAGCCGGTTGATCGGCAAGGCGCCGTCCATGAGCTTGCCGATGCGCAGAACATCGTGCGAGCCGATCGCCCTGAGGATCTGCCGCCGCGTCCTGCCGCCCGCGACAATGGCCGTGAAGGTCCGCGCATCGGCCACCACGGCCGCATAGTCCGAGACGCGCAGATCGGCGAATTCGACCACGTTCAGCATGCCGTAGCGGCGACGCACCAGCGGCAGCACCGCGGCCAGCGACCGGTCAGCGGCATGGCGCACGACCACGATCAACGGCACGGCATCGTTCGCCGCGGTCAGCCGGCCATAGAGCTCCGCCAGCCAGGCCGGATGCTGGAAGGCCGTCGCCGACGACGCGCGATACAGCGCGGCATACTCGGGCGAGGCGAAATCGAAATCGTCTTCAACCGCAACAGCGAACACGAGGGCCATGCCCCTTCTTTGATGTCATATCCTCTTCGGGCAACGCCCTCTCTACGGCAACTCACGCCTGCGCGAATGGTTTACGCGCGCGGGGGCGATCGATGCCGCGGTTAAGGTTGATGACAATTGGGCGCCCGCAGCGCGGGGAAATCCTTGCATCCGCGCCACTCCCGGCTGACTTTGCAAGAAAATCGTCCCGGCAAGAACGGTGTTTTATGAAAATTGACATCATCGTTCCGCGTCCGGCCCGCCGCTGGCACGAGGTGCTGGCTGGCCGGCTGGCGGCGGCCGGGCACGATCTCGCCGTCATCCCCGGCTCGTCGGTCGGCTGGCCGATCGCCATGCGCGCGGCGCTGGCGCTCGAGCGCCGCCTGCTGCATCGCGGTACCCTCTCGGCCCCCGCCGAGCTGCCGGCCCGCGGCCGCACCGGCTCGGCCGGTCTCGCCCTTGACCTGGCCGGTACGGCCACGCTCGCAGCGCCCACCCTGCGCCTCGCGTTCGACGGCAGCCTCGATGATGCCGCCGTTCCTACGGCGCTGGCTGCCGGTCATGTGCCCGACATCGATGTGGTCCTCGACGGCCGCAGCCTCGGCCACGCCGCACCGATGGTCGACAACCGCGTCTTCGTGGCCGCCGGCGCCGACGACATCTTCGCGCGCGCCATCACCCTGGCCGTCGCGACCATCGCCCGCTATGCCGCCGGTGACCGCACCACCACGCCGCTCGTCGCGAGCCCTCCTACCGGCCTGTTCCCCGCCCGCTATCTCGGCTCGACCGTGCCGCGCATCGGCCGCGAGGCGCTGCGCCGGCGCCGCTACCGCTTCGCCCATTGGCGCGTCGGCTATCGCCTGCACGACGGCCCGGGCGTCGCGGAAACCGCTGCGCGCGGCAGCAGCTGGTCCGTGCTGCCCGACGATGGCTCCCGCTTTTTCGCCGACCCCTTCCCGTTCGAACACGACGGCCGCCGCTACATCTTCGTCGAAGACTATCCGCACGCAACGCGCAAGGCGGTCATCTCCGTCTCGACGCTCGACGACAACGGCACCGCGGGGCCGCCGCTGCCGGTGCTCGAAGCGCCGCACCATCTCTCCTACCCCCAGGTTCTTGCCCGCGACGGCGACATCTGGATGCTGCCCGAAGGCAGCGGCGGCGGCGGGCTGACGCTCTATCGCGCCGAGCGCTTTCCCGACCGCTGGAGTGCCGTGGCCACCCTCGTCGAAGGCGACATCTCCGACGCCACGCTGGTCGAGCATGACGGCGCCCTGTGGCTGTTCGCCACCGACCGCGATGGCCGTCTCGGCAGCACGTCGGACACGCTGGTGGTCTATCGTGCCCCGACGCTGCTCGGCCCGTGGACGCCGCATCGCCGCAATCCCATCCTCATCGACCGCCGGCGTGCCCGTCCGGGCGGCGCCGTCATCCGCAGCGACGGCGAACTGCTGCTGCCGGTGCAGGACGGCACCGACGGCTACGGCGCCGGCCTCGGACTCAGCCGCGTCGTTCGCCTCGACGACGACGAGGTCGTTCTCGGCGAGCCGCGCCCGATCTCAGCCGCCGGCGACTTCCCCTATCCGCAGATCCACACCCTCAACCGCGCCGGCCGTCTCGAGGTCATCGACGGCATCGCTGCGGTGCGCAAGACCTAGGCGGTCGCGTCTCCTACCAGCAGCGCCTCGTAGGCGGCGCACATGCGCTCTGGCGAATACCGCTCGGCCAGTTGCCGCCCCGCTTGGACCAGCGAAGCGGCCAGCGCCGGGTCGCTGCGCACCTGCAGCACCGCCGCCGCCAATGCTTCCGGCCGCTCGGCGTCGGCGTAGAGCGCAGCCTCGCCCAGCACCTCGCGCAGCACCGGCAGATCGTTGGCAACCACGGGCAGTCCGGCGATCGCCGCCTCGGCCACGGCCAGCCCGAATGTCTCTGTCCGCGAGGGGAACACATACACATCGCCGGCCGCGAGGAAATCGGCGATCTGCTGCCGCGGCAACTCGCCAAGCAGATGCAACCGTCCGCGGACGCCCTTGGCGGCGGCCAGCGCCAGCAGCGGCTCCTCCTCCGGCCCGACCCCGGCCAGCGCCAGATGGACGTCGGGCAGGGCCGCGAGCACCCCGATCAACGCCGCCTGGTTCTTGTCGCGCGTCAGCCGTCCGCTCGACACCATGAGGTAGGCGCCGGCGGGGAGGTCGAACGTCGCCCTCGCCTCACGCTGCGACAGAGTGCTCGGCTCGGCCGCAATGCCATGGTCGATCCGCTTCAGCCGCCTGCGATAACCCGCCGGATAGTCGGCAAACTGCGCCGCCAGCCAACCCGAATTGGCGATCGAATAGTGGTACGCCCCCGTCCGGCCCAGCACCTGGTCGGCGAGTGCCGCAGGCCAGCCGCCATGCTTGCCGGGCGCCCCGCTCTGGTTCGCAACCAGATGTCGCGCCCCGGCGAGCCGTCCGGCAATGGTGCCGGCGATATTGCCGTAATGCTGGTAGGAGATCACCGCATCGGGCCGCGCCCGGCGCATGTAGCGGACCAGCCCGGTGGCCGCGCGCAACAGGTCGCCGGCGCTGCGCGGCTTGTGGCTGAGCACGAAATCGGCGTGCGGATCGCCGTCATAGGCGTCCGTCTTGCGATAGAGGAACACGGTACGAACATCGTGGCCGCGGGCCCTGAGGCCGGCGCCGACCATGTCCGACACCCGTTGCGCCCCCGCCGCCTCCGCCTGCGTCTGCACCTGGACGATCTTCACCGGAAGCTACCCCAGCACGCGCCGCGCCGCCGGCAGCCGCAACAGCCCCAGCACCGACGAATCGATGCCGATGCGCCGCTTGGCGATCCCGACCGAAATGATGTTCCACACAATCAGCGTTCCGGCGATGCTTGCTGCGGCGCCCAGCGGCCCGAGCTGCCACGTCGCCAGCGCCGTGACACACAGGCCGATGGCGTTGACCACCACCAGCACCTTGAGCAGCGAGTTCTGCAGTCCCGTCAGGTGCGACAGCAGCTCGATCGGCCCGCACGCTGCCGCAAAGCTCGCCCCCAGGGCGAAGGTGATCAGCACCGCATGCGTGCCGGGCGTCGCATAGGCCGGATCGAAGATCCTGAGGATGACGGGGCCGAACACCGCAAACACCGCCAACGTCAGCACCGCCACGATGCTCGCGCCCAGCGCCGTGAGGCTGGTGATCTTCTGCACGTGCGCCGTATCGCCGCTGTAGTAGGCGCCGCTGATTTCGGGCGCCAGCGCCTGGTTGATGCCCGTCAATGCCAGCAGCACCACGCGCGTCGTGCGATCGGCCACGAACACCGCGCCGGCGATTTCGGGCCCGAGGATCGCCGCGACCAGCAGGGTGCTGACCTGCCCCAGCGCCGGCGGCAGCGAGGTCGCCCCCCACAGCCCGAGCGTCACGACGCGGAATTCCCGCTTCTGTGCCGCACTCAGCGACGTCCGCTCCAGGCGCAGCGTATCGCGCAGCAGCAGCACCGCCTGCGGCAGCACCGACAGCAGCAGCAGCCCTGCCGTCAGCAGCGTCACCGTCACCGCGTCGGTGCTGCGGTGCGTGAGGTAGATGCCGCCGATGGCGGCCAGCACCAGCGCCCGCCAGATCACGTCGCGCGGCAGCAGCGCACCGACCAGCACGCTCTTGGCGCGGAACGCGCCGGAGGCGAATTCCGACCAGCCGAGCGCCAGCGACAACAGCGCTGCCGCGCAGCACAGCGGCAACCATTCGGGCGTTGCCACGCTGAAGCCCGGCAGCAGCCCCACGACCACCAGCCCGGCGCTGGACACCACGAGGCCGGCAACGACGACCAGGATCGATCGTGCCATCAGGCTGTTGGCGATGCCGACCTGCCCGGCGCCGGCATATTGCGGCCAGAAGCGGAGCACGACACTCTGCTGTCCGACGCTGGCGAAGAATGACACCAGGCTGGCGCCGGCGTAAGCGGCGCTGAACAGGCCGAACTGCCGTTCGTCGGTCACCAGCGCTACCGCGAGGAACATCGCAAAGGACAGCCCCGCACTCGCAAGCTTGATGATCCCCGCCACCGCGCCATTGCGGGCGAGGCCGGTCACCGAAATGCGTTCGGCCGGCGCGGTGAACTCAATAGCTTCGGTACTGCTCACTCGAGGCTCGCCATGCAGGGGGCGGGGACAGCACCCGGGACCGACTCCGCGGGCACCCCCGCTTATCACCAATAGCGGCGGCAGCTTCCACCATCACGGCCCGCCATGGTTACTTCCGGCGAGAAGTAAAACTCCGGTCTAATCGGTGGCATTTGACTCAAATGCAGCGGCTTTAAGGTTAACCACTGGCTAACGTTGGTCGGCATTGGCGCGCGCGATAGCTTTTGCCGGAACAGGACACCGCGGCACCATGACCTCCGTCATTCTCGACTATCGCAATCCCCCTCCCTTGTTCGACATCGGCGCGGTGTGGACCATCCTCTGGCGCCGCCGCCTGCTGGTCGTGCTGGTCACCGTCGCGACCATCATCGTCGCCTCGCTCTACATTCTGGTGACGCCGGCGAGCTACACCGCCACTGCCGCCATCCTGGTCGATCCGCGCGATATCAAGACCACCAACATCGACAGCGTCCTGCCCGGCATCGGTGCCGACAGCGCGGCCATCGCCAGCCAGGTCTCGGTGATCCAGTCGCGCGACCTGCTCGGCAAGGTCTTCGACCAGCTCGGCCTCGCTGCCGACCC
Source organism: Pseudomonadota bacterium (assembly GCA_023390785.1). Lineage (GTDB taxonomy): Bacteria > Pseudomonadota > Alphaproteobacteria > Rhizobiales > Devosiaceae > Devosia_A. Next base: position 1,026 of record JAEWCE010000181.1, on the reverse strand, counting down.
CGAGTTCGCCGCCACCGGGGGCGGGCTGCTGGGCATGCTCCGTCCGGCCAAGCCAGCCGGCGAGGAGGTCGCGCTGCAGAAATTCCTGCACGCCGTCGACGTCGAGCGCGAGGGCCTGACCTACGTCATCGACGTCACCGTCAAATCCGCGAGCCCGGAGAAGGCGGCGCGCATCGCCAACGCCGTGGTCGAACAGTACATCGCGGCCAACGGCGCGCAGCAGACCAACGCCGCGGCCAATGTCACCAGCACGCTCAACAGCCGCATCACCGCGCTCCAGGCCGACGTCAGCGCCGCCGAGCGCGCCGTCGCCGATTTCAAGCAGCAGAACGGCATCTACGACGAAACCACCGGCGGCACGGTGCAGTCGCAGATCGACGCCATCTCGGCGCAGATGATCACGGCGCAGGATGCGCTCAGCCAGGCTCAGGCGCGCCTCGACCAGGCCAAGGCGGCCGGAACCTCGCCCGCGGCCCTGCTCCGCCTCTCCGATGCCCTGTCGTCGCCGGCCATGGACGCCCTGCGCACCGACTACAATCAGAAGGCTGCCGCCCTCGCCAGCGCCCAGGCGACGCTCGGCCCGCGGCACCCGACCGTGGTGCAGGCCAATGCCGAACTCGCCAAGGTCGTGGCCCTGCTATCGCGCGAAGCGGCGCGCATCTCGCGCCAGTTGCAGTCCGACCGCGACCTCGCGGCCGCCAACCTCGACAAGCTCAACACCGCGCTTACGGCCATGCGCGAGAAGGCCGGCGAGATGAATTTGGCGCAGGTGCAGCTCCGCCAGTTGCAGGGCCAGGCCGACGCCGCCCGCAAGGTGCTCGACGACTTCCAGCAGCGCTCGCAGGAAACCGCACAGATCGAGGGCCTGCAGAACCAGCAGGTGCACCTTATCTCGCGCGCCGCGGCGCCCACCGACGCGACCTGGCCGAAGCCCGCGCTGTTGCTGCCGGTCAGCGCCGTGCTCGGCCTGCTCGCCGGCTCCGGCCTCGCGCTGCTGCTGGGGGCCGGGACACGCCAGCCGTCCCC
>JAEWCE010000128.1 GCA_023390785.1 Pseudomonadota bacterium | reverse complement strand
CGCCTTCATGGGCTACGTGCTGCCGTGGGGCCAGATGAGCTTCTGGGCCGCAGCGGTGATCACCAACATCTTCGCGGCCATCCCGGTGATCGGCGATCCGATCCTGCAGTTGCTGCGCGGCGGCTTTGCGGTCGACAACCCGACGCTCAACCGCTTCTTCTCGCTGCACTATCTACTGCCGTTCATCATTGCGGCCGTGGTGGTGCTGCACATCTGGGCGCTGCACGTACCGGGCAACAACAACCCGATCGGCGTCGAGGTGAAGGACAAGCGCGACACCGTGCCCTTCCATCCGTTCTACACGATGAAGGACCTGTTCGCGGTGGTGGTGTTCTGCATCCCGTTCGCCTGGTTCGCGTTCTTTGCGCCGGACATCTTCGGGCACTCCGACAACTACATCATGGCGAACCCGCTGGTGACGCCGCCGCTCATCGTGCCGGAATGGTACTTCCTGCCGTTCTATGCCATCCTGCGCGCCATCGACTTCAACTTCATCATCGACAGCAAGCTGCTCGGCGTCATCTTCTTCGGCGGCTCGATCCTGATCCTGTTCTTCGTGCCGTGGCTCGATACGAGCAAGGTGCGCTCGGGCACGTTCCGGCCGGCGTTCAAGTGGTTCTACTGGCTGTTCGTGGTCAACTTCCTGCTGCTGATGTGGTACGGCGCGCAGGAACCGGCGCTGCAGGTGCTCGGGCCGTTCACGGTCGCGGACGTCAGCAAGCTTTCGGTGGTGTACTACTTCGCGTACTTCATCGTGATCCTGCCGCTGCTGGGGCGCTTCGAAAAGCCCAGGCCGCTGCCCAATTCCATCTCTGAGTCGGTGCTCTCCAAGCCGGCTCCGGCAACGACCTGACGACGGGACAGCACCAGAATGATCAACCTCAAGACCATTTTCGCTGCCACCGTGATCGGCCTCGGCCTTGCCGGTGCCGCCATCGCGCAGGAGGCCGCGGCTGCGGAAGACAACACCATCGCCAAGCAGCACTGGAGCTTTTCGGGGCCGTTCGGCACCTTCGACCAGAACCAGCTGCAGCGTGGCTTCCAGGTGTTCAAGGAAGTCTGTTCGAACTGCCATTCGGCGCATCTGCTGGCGTTCCGCAATCTCGCGGAGCCGGGTGGACCGCACTTCTCGGAAGCGCAGGTGAAGGCGCTCGCCGCCACCTACGAGATCGAGGATCCGACGGCCGACGGCGGCAAGAGACCGGCGCTGCCTTCCGACAGCTGGCCGTCGCCGTTCCCGACCGAACAGGACGCCCGTGATGCCAATGGCGGCGCGCTGCCGCCGGACATGTCGGTGCTGGCCAAGGCGCGCAGCATCGAGGACAAGTTCCCCAACTGGCTGTTCAACTATTTCACTACCTATGCCGAGGGCGGACCCGACTACATCCACGCCCTGATGAACGGGTACGAGGATCCGGCGCCGGCCGATTTCCAGCTCCCCGAGGGCAAGTACTACAACAAGTACTTCCCAGGCCATGCCATCGGCATGCCGCCACCGCTGAGCGACGGGCAGGTGCAGTATGCCCCCGGCGAGGATGGATCGACGGTGCCGCTGACGGCGGAGCAGTACTCCAAGGACGTTGCCGCCTTCCTGATGTGGGTGGCCGAACCGCACCTCAACAGCAACAAGGCGGCGGGCTTCCGGGTGCTGACCTTCCTGATCCTCTTCGCCGTACTGATGTGGCTGGTGAAGCAGCGGCTGTGGCGGAAGGTCGAGCACTGAGACTGCAAGCGAATAGCCAGTAGCGAATAGCGAATAGGGGGCTTGCCAACGGCGGGCCCCTTTCCGTTCTGGCCACCCGCTGCCTGCCTCTTTTCATCCAGATTGCCGGTGCTAGAGTGCGGCCATGTCAGCCATCCGCACTGCCGCCACCATCATTGGAGTTGCCGTTACGGTTGCGCGCCATCCGGCGGTACGCGCCGCGGTGCGGGCAGCGCCGCTGCTGGTGACACCGAAGATGCGCGAGATGGCGACGGAAGCGACGCTCGAGACGGCATTCCGCGCCGGGGTGCTGGCGCGCAAGATCGTACGGAGATGAGTGAATAGCGAATAGGGAGTAGTGAATAGGGGCGGGTGCGCTACACTACCCGCTACTCGTCACTCGCCACTCGCATTGGCCCCATGCTCGACCTCAAATCGCTGATCCGCACCATCCCGGACTATCCCAAGCCGGGTATCCTGTTTCGTGACATCACCACGCTGATCGAGCATCCGGAGGGGTTCCGCGAGAGCGTCGAGCGGCTGGCGGCGACACATCGCGGCCGCGGCATCACACATGTGGCGGGGATCGAGGCGCGCGGGTTCATCTTCGGCGCGGGCGTGGCGATTGCGCTCGGAGTCGGGTTCGTACCCATCCGCAAGCGCGGCAAGCTGCCTGGTGCGACCATTGGGCAGAACTACACATTGGAGTATGGGGTCGACACCATCGAAATCCATGCCGACGTGCTGTCGAACGTGCACAAGGTGCTGTTGATCGACGATCTGATCGCAACCGGGGGTACGGCACTGGCCGCGGCGGGGCTACTGAGACGCACCGGCGCGCTGGTCGAAAATGCCGGGTTCGTCATCGACCTGTACGATCTGGGCGGCGCCGACAAGCTGCGGGCGCTGGGGGTCGAGGTCGAGAGCCTGGTGGCCTTCCCGGGACACTGACGTTCGGTCATTTGCCTGTACCCCGGCCGATCGGCCAGAATCCGCTCGATGGGCCAACCGCTTCTGATCAAGCGAGGCGCATGGCGATCATGCCGGCGACGATGATGGTGGCGGCGACGATGCGGGGCGGCGTCACCTGCTCCTTGAGCACGAACAGCGCGATGGCGGTACCGAACAGGATGGAGGTTTCGCGCAGCGCCGCAACGAGCGCGATCGGTGCCTCGGTCATGGCGTAGAGCGCCAGGCCATAGGAGGCGAGCGTCCCGAGGCCGCCGACCAGGCCATACGCCCAGTTGCGGCGGGCATAGCCGACGAAGTCCGGTCGGCGCAGCAGGGCCCACAGGGCCAGTGGCGTGCCTGTTAGAACGAAGATCCACATGACGTAGGTGGCAGGCGCCTCGGACAGGCGGACGCCGATACCGTCATTGAGCGTGTAGCTCGAAATCACCAGCGCATTGATGGCGGCGAAGACAATGCCGCGCCTGTCTCCGGCGCCGCGGCCGCCCAGCAGCATGGTGAGGATACCGGCTGAGATCAGCCCGACGCCGGCCCATTCGAGCGGGGCTAGCGCGGAGCCGAGCAGCAGCACCGAAGCGAGGGCGACCAGCAGCGGTGGCAGCCCGCGCATCAGCGGGTAGGCGCGGCTCATGTCGGCATGGCGGTAGGCGAAGGCGAGGAGGGTGTAGTAGATCACCTCGAGCGTACCGGAGGCGGCGAGATAGGGCCAGGCGGCAGGTGCGACCGGGGGCAGAAAGGGCAGGACAACGAGCCCGACCAGGCCGCCGGACGCGGCGACCAGGATGGTGGTCAGCAACGTGTCGCTCGCCCCCTTGACCACGGCGTTCCACAGCGCGTGCAGCGCGGCGGCGAGCAGGACGAGGGAGAAGATGGGAAGCGACACGCGAGGATCCGGGACGGCGGGACGTAGAACCTTATTCCGCCCGGCGGGCGAGGGCTATCGCGGCGTGCAGGAGAGCACCGGCTTTTCCGGGTTGTAGAGCGTCAGCACGTCATTGCCCGATTGGTCGAGCGCGACGAGCCCGTAGGTGATGCCGACGGTGGTGAGGTTGCCATCGAGGAACTTGACGCCGTCCGAGCCCATTTCCGCATTGCCCGTACCCGAAGCGCTCGAGCCGTAGGTGGCGGAGGCGTAGCCGTAGCTGCCGGCAAATACCGTCAGGAGGCCGGCCTTGGTGTTGTCGACCAGTGCAATGCACCCCCAATTGCCCTCGGCCGGACTGACGGTCACCGGAGCAGCCGGAGCGGGGGCGCCGCTGTCCTGTGCGAGTACAGGCGAGGCGAGGAGCAAGAGGCCAAGGGCGAGGGCGGAGCGGCGCATCGGTTCATCCGGTCGGGGACAGCAACTTCCCCAAAACCGGGAGTCGCGTCAACGCCATCAGCAGACGCAGCCTTAGTGGCATTTTGTAGTCGCGGAGCTTGGAGAAGCCGACGAGCTCGGCGTGGTACACGGTCTCGCCGCGCTGGTTCGTGCCCTCGATGGTGTTGAACAACAGGCCCCAGCCCGGAATGGAGTTGGAGGGACGCTTGCTGGTCACCACCAGCGTGTAGGTGACACGGTCGCCGGGGCGAACCGGGACTCTGAACTCCATCTTGTTGACGCCGGGGGAGGGGCCGGAGACGCCGGGTTCGCGGCCGAGGCTGCGCAGGCGGTCTTCCTCGGCGAACAGTGCATCGACCATGTGGCGATGGCCAACGCTGACGGTGTGCCAGCCCGAGGCGACGAGGCCGCCGAAATGGCTGTGCCTGGCTGCCTCGGGGTCGACGTGGAAATATTGCGGATCGTAGAGCCGGCCGAAGCGGATGATCTCGGCTTCAGTGAAGTCGTGGCTGCCGAGGGGAAACACCTCGCCGATGACGATGTCCTCGAACCAGCGGGTCATGCGGTGCCTGCCAGCGGCACGGACGGGTCGCGGACTTCGACCAGGTTGGCAAGCCGCATGGACATCACCGGCTCGCCCTTCTGGTTGCGGATATCGAAATCGAGGGTGACGATGCCGCGCTCCGGATGGTGGCGCGAGCGGCGCAGCGCGGCGATGGTCGCGGTGCCACCAATGGTGTCGCCGACCATGACCGGGGCCTTCCATTTGAGGTCGGAAAAGCCGAGCCCGCCCATCGAGGCGATGGTGTTGAGGAAGCTGTCGACCAGCATGCGCAGGCTGAGCGCTGCGGTCTGCCAGCCGGAGGACGCGAGGCCGCCCAGCAACGAGGCCTTCGCCGCTTCTTCGTCGAGATGGAAGGGGAAGGGATCGAACTCGCGGGCGAAGGTGACGATCATGTCCTTCGTCACGGTGGTGTGACCGATGTCGATCACCTCGCCGACGCGCAAATCCTCATAGTGGCGGCGATCGGCGGTGACGGGGTTCATGGCGGGTTGACGTATACGTCAACCAATGGTCGGGCGGCAAGCGCCGAGCGCGCCTGCCGCCCGTCGATCACCTCACGAGTTCGGCAATGGTGGTTCCGGAAACAGGGTCGGTCACGCCGAGGCCGCCCCCCAGGTCCTCGAGATAGCCACGCACCTCGTCGAGGAAGCCGATCATCTGCGGGCGGGCGGCGACGATGTCGTCGAAGCTCGACCATTTGCCGATGAAGCAATAGGTCCGCTCGCCGGTCTTGACCAGGGCCGCGTCGAGCGCCCCCTTCATTTCACCTTGCAGCGAGGCGCGCTGGCTCGCCACGAACTTGTCTTCCATGCCGGGCTTCACCCGGAAACGCACTACATTGTAGGCCGTCATTCGAGTCTCCCTGAACAAAGTGGTCTGCAGGGAGAGCTTAGCGCAAATGACCGTCAGGTGTTGAACTTGAACAGCATCACGTCGCCGTCCTTGACGACGTAGTCCTTGCCTTCGTCGCGGGCCTTGCCGGCTTCCTTGGCGGGGACTTCGCCGCCGAGCGCGACGTAGTCGTCGTAGGCGATGGTCTGGGCGCGGATGAAGCCGCGTTCGAAATCGGTATGGATGACCCCCGCGGCCTGCGGGGCGCGGTCGCCCTTGTGGATGGTCCAGGCGCGGGCCTCCTTCGGGCCGGCGGTGAAATAGGTTTGCAGGCCAAGCAGTTGGTAGGCTTGCTGGATCAATCGATTCAAGCCGGGCTCGTGCAGGCCGAGGGACTCGAGGTATTCCGCCTGCTCGGCATCGGGCAGTTGCGCGAGCTGGCTCTCGATCTCGGCGGAGATGACGATGACGGCGGCGTCGTGCTGTTTGGCATACGCCTCCACCTGCCGGCTCATGTCGTTACCGGTGGCGGCGGACGCCTCATCGACGTTGCAGACGTATAGCGCCGGCTTGCTGGTCAGCAATTGCAACTCGCGGAAGGCCTTCTCCTCATCGGCGCTGCGCTGCACCAGGCGAGCCGACTTGCCCTCGCGCAGCAGCGCCAGGGCGCGATCGATGAGATCGAGCGTAAGCTTGGCTTCCTTGTCGCCGCCCTTTGCTTTCTTTTCGACGCCGGTCCGACGTTTCTCGAGGCTTTCGAGATCGGCCAGCATGAGCTCGGTTTCGACCACTTCGGCATCGGCGATGGGGTCGACCTTGTTGGCGACGTGGATGATGTTGCCGTCCTCGAAGCAGCGCAGCACGTAGGCGATGGCGTCGCATTCGCGGATATTGGCCAGGAACTGGTTGCCGAGCCCTTCGCCTTTGCTCGCCCCCTTCACCAGCCCGGCGATATCGACGAAGCTCATGCGCGCCGGGATGATCTGCTGGCTCTTCGCGATGGCCGCGAGCTTGTCGAGCCGTGCATCGGGCACCGCCACTTCACCGGTGTTCGGCTCGATGGTGCAGAACGGAAAATTGGCGGCCTGCGCATTGGCGGTGCGGGTGAGGGCGTTGAACAGCGTCGACTTGCCGACATTGGGCAAGCCGACGATCCCCATCTTGAAACCCATGGATCGTCCTATCAGGAAAGAATTTGCTCAGGGCTATGGGCGAAGGGATTGACGATCGTCAAGCTCTGATCGGTCGTGACGGCAATGCGTTGGCCGTCCTGCAGGTCCTCGGAGAGGAAGAACGTGCACCCCAATTTCAACGCTGACGCGACGAGGAGGCAGTCCCACCATGAGTAGCCGAGATGGGCGTGCAGCGAACGTGCGATCTCGACTTCGGCCCAACCGATAGGGGTATCTCCCAATTCAGCAAGGTCGTCGATGATCGCGAAGACCTGGTCCGTCCGGTCGAACCAACTCTTCCTAAGCATGGCACTCGCCGCCTCGTTCAGGACCTGAAGATTCAGGCAGGCGCGTTGCTGCGCAATCAGGGTCCGGAGCCAAGCCTCGGCGGTCCTGGCCTTTGCGCCGTCCTTCTGGTCGTGCAAGTAGAGCAGGATATTGGTGTCGAGAAAAACCTTAGCGTCTGGCATTGCGCTCGTCTGCCGTCGGCATGTGGCCGTTGATGGTCACGTCCCATTTGGGAGCCGACAGTACGCGTTCGAGCGCCTCCATCTGCCGCTTGCGTTTGGCTTCGTCGAGCGTGGGTTGCGCGTCCTGTTCGATGCGTCGTTGTCCCGCTTCCGACAGGTAGCGCGAAACGCTCTGGCCGGCCTGTGCTGCAGCCACGCGGATTTGGCGGGCCAGCGCATCGTCCATCGAAATCGTCACGTTCTTCATCACTGTCTCACGAAAGCACAGGGTTAGTGTTCCTGTGAAATAGTGACGGCCCATCGGCGAGTCAAGGACGGTTAGTCGTCCTTCTTGCCCAGCACCTTGCGCAGCATCGCCGCCATAGGGCCATCTTCGGGCAGTTTGGCAGGCGGCGCTTTGGGACGGGCAGCCCGGATATGAGACTGGGCCGGGGCCTTCTTGCGCGTCGGGTCCGCCGTTTCCGGGCGGGCGTCGCGCTCGGCGCCGTCGCCGTTGACCGCGATGGCAAGCTTGTTCATCAGCGTGTTGTCGTCGCCGGTGACCAAGAGGCCGGCATTGTCCGCGAGCGTGCCGAGCAGGGGCTCCAGCCAGGCCAGGTCGGCCTTGGCGAAGTCGCCCAGCACCCAGGGCATCACCCGGTCCTTGTGACCGGGATGACCGATGCCAAGGCGGACGCGGCGATAGTCGGTGCCAATGCGCGGATCGATGGAGCGCAGGCCGTTGTGGCCGCCATTGCCGCCGCCGCGCTTGATGCGCGCCTTGCCGGGGACGAGGTCGAGTTCGTCGTAGATGACGGTGATGTCAGCCGGTGTGAGCTTGTAGAACTGCGCCGCCGCCTCGACGCTTTCACCCGAGGCGTTCATGAAGGTCTGCGGCTTGAGGATGAGCACGCGCTCGCCGGCAAGCGAGCCTTCGGAGACAAGGCCCTTGAACTTTTCGCGGAAGGGCGGAAAGCCGTTGCGCCGGGCGATCTCCTCAACGGCGAGGAAACCGATGTTGTGGCGGTTGCGGCTGTATTTGTCCCCGGGATTGCCGAGGCCGACGATCAG
>JAEWCE010000119.1 GCA_023390785.1 Pseudomonadota bacterium | reverse complement strand
CCCCTCCCCCTTGCGGGGAGGGGCTGGGGGTGGGGGCCAAAGCCACGATCCTCACTCCCGTGCGCTTCGGACGCGCGACGACACCAAAACTGGAACAATTCGCTGTTTCCCTGCGGCGGCGAATTGTTCTAGGCCTCGTGCAGTTTCGTTCATTCAGGTGCCGCCATGTCCGCTCCCGTCGTCGATCCCGAAAAACTGCAGAAACTCGCCGAGGTCGCCATCCAGGTCGGCCTCGGACTGAAGCCGGGGCAGGACCTCTATATGACCGCGCCCACCAGCGCGCTGCCGCTGGCCCGGCTGATCGCCGCCGAGGCCTACAAGGCCGGCGCCGGCCTCGTCACCACCATCTTCTCCGACGAGGAAATGACCCTCGCCCGCTATCGCTACGGCCATGACGAGGGCTTCGACCGCGCCCCCGGCTGGCTCTACGAGGGCGTGGCCAAGGCGTTTGGCGAAAACACCGCGCGCCTCGCCATCGCCGGCGACAACCCGATGCTGCTGGCCGAGCAGGATCCCGACAAGGTCGGCCGGGCCAACCGCGCGCTCAGCAAGGCCTATAAGCCCGCTCAGGCCAAAATCGTGCAGTTCGATATCAACTGGACCATCGTGCCCTATCCCGGTGCCGCCTGGGCGAGGCAGGTGTTTCAGAACGACGACGAGGAGATTGCCGTCAGAAAGCTCGCCGACGCGATCTTTGCCGCGACCCGCATCTCGACGCCCGATCCGGTCGCCGCATGGGCCGCCCACAATGCCCGCCTCAAGGAGCGCCAGACCTGGCTCACCGGCAAGAACTTCAAGGCGCTCAAATACACCGGCCCCGGCACCGATCTGACGCTCGGCCTCGCCGACGGCCACGCCTGGAAGGGCGGCGCCTCGCCGGCGCGCAATGGCATTACCTGCAATCCCAACATCCCGACCGAAGAGGTGTTCACCACCCCGCACCGGCTGCATGTCCACGGCGTCGTGCGCTCCACCAAGCCGCTCAGCCACAACGGCACGCTGATCACCGACATCGCGGTGAAGTTCGAGGGCGGCCGCATCGTCGAGGCGCATGCCAGCAAGGGCGAGGACGTGCTGCTCAAGGCGATGGACACCGACGAAGGCGGCCGCCGCCTTGGCGAGGTGGCGCTGGTGCCGCACTCCTCGCCCATCAGCCAGAGTGGTATCCTGTTCTACAACACGCTTTTCGACGAGAATGCCGCCAGCCACATCGCGCTCGGCCAGTGCTACTCCAAATGCTTCCTCGACGGCGAAACCATCACGCCCGAAGAGGTGGCCCGCCGCGGCGGCAACACCTCCAACATCCACATCGACTGGATGATCGGCTCCGCCGAAATCGACATCGACGGCATCGGCCAGGACGGCTCTGTCACCCCGGTCATGCGCAAGGGCGAGTGGGCTTAGCCACCCTGCCGCGGCCCTGCATAGCCGCGGGGAGGTGCCGCGAAGCGACGCAGGCAGTGGCCCCACGCACCGGTGCACGCGGGCCTCCTCTCCGTCGCCGGGCCACAGCAAAGGAGCAGCCACGGCGATTGCATCCATTGCAACGTTACAATAAACAACCACCCGGCCGCCTTGAGGTCGGGGCGAAGACCGTGCGCCGGCCCTGTTGCGGCGCTGTTTGAGGACGAAAGATCATGGCGTTGACGGTTTCCCAGCGGCTCGACCGCCTCAGGGTGCGGAGCGAGGAACTGCGCTATTGGCGCGCCCGCGAGGGTGTGACCGTGACCGGCTGGAGCATCGACGGCGCCCCCATCGAGATCGGCGGCGCCTGGCCAAGCCGCGAGGGCGTGCACAAATTCGCCGCCACCGCCGAAGTGCCGGCGCACTGGCCGCTCGAGGAGACGCGGCTGGTGCTCGACCTTGGCGGCGAGAGCCTCGTGACGCTGAGCTATCCCAATCGCGACGCGGTCTCGTTCGGCGTCGACCCCTACCATCGCGAGTTTCCGCTTCGCCACCGCCAGGTAGCAATCAGTGCCGAGAGTACGGCGCGCGAACCCTTCGGCGTGCCGGTGCGCAACCCGCGCCTCAACCGCGCCGTCTTGCAGTGGATCGACGTTCCCGTACACCGCCTGCATCTGCTCCTGCACCAGGTGCACGAGGCCTGCCTGGCGCTGGGCGATCACGAGGTGGTGCCGCATCTGCTGGCGGCCGCCGAGGCCTGCCAGCGCAACCTTGACTGGCCGTCGGCCACCCAGGACTACGTCACCCGCACCGCGCCCTCGCCGCAACAGCAGCGCATCTGGGAGCTGCCGCCGTTGACCGAGCCGGCGGTGGCGCTCGACCAGGGCCAGCGCGCCAGCGTCATTGCCGCCCACGACGCACTGCTCGATGCGCTCAAGGCGCTGCAGCAGCGCTATCCGCAGCAGGGCGACATCCTGCTTACCGGCCACGCCCATATCGACCTCGCCTGGTTGTGGCCCTATGCCGAGACGCGCCGCAAGATGCGCCGCACCTTCCACACCGCCCTCGGCCTGATGGAGGCGTCCGACGAGTATCGCTTCAATCAGTCGACGGCGCAGTACTACGCCCAGCTCGAGCAGGACGATCCGGCGCTGCTCGCCGCCATCAAGTCGCGCGCCGCCACCGGCCAGTGGGAGACCATCGGCGGCATGTGGGTCGAGCCCGACACCAACATGCCCACCGGCGAGTCGCTGGCCCGCCAGGTGCTCTACGGCCAGCGCTATTTCGAGCGGCATTTCGGCGTGCGCCACACCGTCTGCTGGCTGCCCGACTGCTTCGGCTTTTCGGCCGCACTGCCGCAGATCCTCAGGCAGGCCGGCATCGACAATTTCTTCACCATCAAGGTCAATTGGTCCGAGACCAACAAATTCCCGGCCGACCTGTTCTGGTGGGAGGGCCTCGACGGCAGCCGTGTGCTGGCGCACACCTTCGCCAACCCGCATGGCGGCTACAATGGCGAGCTGAAGCCGGACGCCTATCTCGCCACCTGGCGCAATTTCCGCGGCAAGCTCCGGCATGGCACCACGCTGCTGGCCGTCGGCTACGGCGATGGCGGCGGCGGCACCACTCCGGAAATGGTCGAACGCGAGGCACAGCTGCGCGACTTCCCGGTGTTGCCGAAAGCGCGCTGGGGCCAGGTCCAGGACTTCTTCGCTGCCGCCCGGCAGCAGGCCGATGCCGCCACGCTGCCGGTCTGGGCCGGCGAGATCTATCTCGAGCTGCACCGCGCCACGCTCACCACGCAATCGGGCGTCAAGCGCATGCACCGGCAGGCCGAGCGCGCGCTGATCACCGCCGAGACCGCGGCCTCGCTCGCTTGTCTGCTCGGTGCCGCCACCCCCGCGAGCCTTGAGCCGCACTGGCGCGTGGTGCTCAAGAACGAGTTCCACGACATCCTGCCCGGGTCCTCGATACGTGAGGTCTACCAGGACGCCGAGCGCGAGCTGGGCGGCGTGATCGACGCAGGCAAGGCGGTGCAGGCCGAGGCACTGGACGCCATCGCGGCGCAGCTGCCGGCCGGCGACGGCGACGGCTACCTCGTCGTCAACCCGTCGCTCTCCACCCGCCGGCTGGCGCTGGTATTGCCCGATGGCACCATGCTGTCCGGCACCGGCAGCGTGCCGCCGCTCGGCATTGCCGTGATCGGCCGCGACGTCGCGCCGACCCCGGGGCTCGTCGCCAGCAGGACCACGCTCGAAAACGCCATTCTGAAGGCGACGATCTCTGCCGACGGCACGCTGGCCTCGCTCGTTCACAAGCCGAGCGGACGCGAGGCACTGGCCGGGTCGGGCAACCAGCTCTGGGCCTATCCGGTCGACAAGCCGCGCAACTGGGACGCCTGGGACGTCGAGGACGATTATGCCGAGCGTGGCGAGCATCTCACCGCGCTCGAGAGCCTCGACCTCGTCGAGAGCGGCCCGCATCGCGCCGCCATTCGGGTGGTGCGCCGATACCGCAACTCCACCATCACGCAGACCTATGTGCTGGGCGCCAACAGCCCGCGCCTCGACATCGAGACCACGCTCGACTGGCACGACCGGCGCGTGTTCCTGCGTACCCGCACACCGGTTGCGGCCCGCGCCATGACTGCCACCTTCGAATGCGCCAATGGCGTCGTGAAGCGGCCGACCCACGCCAACACGAGCTGGGACCAGGCCATGTTCGAAGCGGTGGCGCATCGCTTCATCGATTTGAGCGAAACCGGCTTCGGCGTGGCGCTGCTCAACAATGCCAAATACGGGCACAATGTGCGCGCCAATGTGCTCGGCCTCAGCCTCCTGCGCTCGCCGGTCTATCCCGACCCGCTGGCCGACGAGGGCACGCAGAGCTTCACCTACGCCCTGCTGCCGCATGACGGCGACTGGCACGAGGGCGGCGTCCGCGAGGAGGCCGAGGATCTCAACCAGCCGCTGCTGCTGCGCGAGGTGTCGGGCCTGAAGCAGGCGGTTGCAACGCCGCTCGCCGTCAGCGGCATCCCCGCCGCCTTCTCCGGCCTCAAGGCGGCGGAGGAGGGGGAGGGCCTGGTTTTCCGCGTCTACGAACCCGCCGGGCGCCGCGGCGATTTCGCCGTCACCGCCCCGGGCTGGACCGCCGCACCGGTTACCATCCTCGAGGAGCCTCAGCAGCGCGACGCCCCGGCGGCGCTGATGCCGTTCGAGGTGCGCAGCTGGAAGCTGACGCGATAAGCAGGCGCGCGGGTGAACCGCATTCCGACCGGCGACTGCGTTTGCACGGGCGCGCCGTTCGACTATTAACAGGCCTGGATTTGCAGGGGCTCGGGGAACAGGTGTGACCAACAGGACTCGCGCGACGCTGGCCGACGTCGCCATACGCGCCGGGGTCAGCCCGGTCACCGTGTCGCGGGCCATTCGTCATCCCGAAATGGTGTCCGATGCGCTGCGCGCCCGCGTCGACGATGCCGTGCGCGCGCTCAGCTACATTCCCAACCATTTGGCCAGTGCCCTGGCGTCGACCCGCACCCATATCGTCGGCGTGGTCGTGCCCTCGCTCACCAATGGCGTGTTCGACGACTATCTCGGTGCCATCCAGGACGTGCTCAACCCTGCCGGTATCCAGGTGCTGGTGTCCAATGTGCGTTACTCCGAGCTCGAGGAGGAAAAGGCCATCCGCACCCTGCTCGGCTACCACCCGGAGGCGATGATTGTCGCCGGCGTCGACCAGACCGAGCGCTCGCGCCAGCTGCTGAAGCACGCCAACGTCCCGGTCGTGCAGACCATGGATGTGACCGAAACGCCCATCGATCTCAACATCGGGCTCGACCACGCCGCCGCCGGCGCCGCCGCGGTGCGTTATCTGCACGAGCTCGGCCATCGCCGCATCGCCCATCTCACCGCCCGCGGCGACCCGCGGGCGCGCCGCCGTCATGCCGGCTACCAGCGGGCCATGGACGAGCTTGGCCTCTCAACCGAAGGTCTTGTTGGCGCGTCGCCGCGCCCGTCCGACGTCGCCATGGGCGGCGAGCTGTTCGCCAGGATCGTCGCCGACGTGCCCGGCGTCACTGCCGTCTTCACCTGCAATGACGACCTCGCGCTCGGGACATTGTTCGAGTGCCAGCGTCGCGGCCTGCGGGTGCCCGACGATATCGCCATCATCGGCTTCAACGACCTCGATTTCTGCGTCGCCGCGGTGCCGCAGCTCACTTCGGTGTCGATCGAGCGCATGCAGATGGGCACCTGGGCTGCCCAGGCCATCCTCGACATCATCCGCGGCTCCGGCCGCCGCCCCCAGCAGACCCGAATCGACGTCGGCTTTTCCATCAAGGCTCGCGGCAGCACCGCGCGCGTCGACCCAATAGGCAGCAGTCGCCGCCACGGCCGCGCCGCAGGGGATGGCGCCGACTGCGCGATGCGTGGCTAACCGACCAGCCCGGCGTCCCTGGCCATCGCCATATACCCCCGGCTGATCGGCAGGCGCAGGCCGTTACTGAGCTCGACAATCGTCTTGCCGTCGCTGCGTTCGGTGCGGCGCACGGCGTCGAGCGCCACCCAGTGCGAGCGGTGGATCTGCAGCCCCGGCACCGGCGCCGCCTCGCGGATGGCATCGGCTAGCCGCATCAGCACCAGCGTCTTGCCGCGGTCGGTGACGATGTCGACATAGTGGTCCTCCACCGTCAGCGCCAGCAGCCGGCCGCGCTGCGGCAGCGGCACCCGCTCCAGCACCGGTGGCGTTGCGGCCGCTTGCATCGGCGGCGGCGTCTCCGCCGCTGCCGGCGCGACACCCTCGGTCTGGTTTGCCTGCGCCCCGCCCATCAACTCGCCGAAACTCACGAACACCACCACCACCGCCAGCGTCACCAGCGTGGTGTACATCCAGATGCTGAGGCTGTCGGCCACGCCCACATGCTGGTAGGCGACGCCGTTCACCAGCAGCACCACCATCGTCACCGGCAGGCTGGCAAGCAGACCGGCCAGGAGCACCCGCGGCCATTTCCGGTCGATCTGCTCGCGCAGCAGCTCGAGAAAGAAGGTGGCCGCCGCCTGCCCCACGAGGTAGCTGCCCACCACCATCACTGCCCAATAGCCGACCCGCTGGCCGATATTGAAGCTCTGGAACGTGCCGAACGGCCCGCTCACCGCCAGGAGCACGATGGCGAGGATCATCCCGATCCGCGAATAGCGGCTCACGGTGGCAGCCTGCATTTCGCGAAGCGCCAATTGCAGGGCTTTACGGTTCACGAAGGGCAGGCTCCGGCCACGAAGTTCGCATTGCCGCCCTGACTTAGGCGAGCCACATCCGCCGCACAAGTCGCCCGGCATCCCGTCGGCGGCGCCCCCAAAAACCAGGAGAGTTCTCCCGTGACCAGTCTCGGCCCGTTCCTCGTCGGCATCGTTACCCACACCCCGCTCTATGTGTGGGCCATCTTCGCCTTCATCCTGTTCATGGGCTACCAGCGCACCCGCGACCGCGTCGTCCACGTCTGGCGCCTGTTGCTGCTGCCGGCCGTGATGATCGTCACGGCGATGAGCGGCATCATCGGCGGCGGCCTCGCCATCCTGCCGGCCATCCTCGCGGGCTTTGTCGTCGGCGGCACCGGCGGCTGGCTGCTTGAGCGCGACGGCGCCACCCGCCGGCTGCCGGGTGGCAAGCTGTGGCTGCGCGGGGAATGGTGGTCGCTGCTGCAGATCGTGCTGATCTTCGGCTTCCGCTACAGCCTCGCCGTCACCACTGCGATCAACCCCGCCTTTGTGGGCGATCCGACCGTGCACCTGGTCACGGCGTTCATCTCGAGCCTCTTGTCCGCGCTGGTCCTCGGCCGCACCGTCGCCCGCCTGTGGGTGTTCTTCACCACCAGCCCCGCCGCCGCCTGATGGCGACTCTGCCTCCGGTGCCAGACGGCGCCGGAGGCGACCGGCTCGGCGGCGCTTCAGGCGATCCGCGGCGCGAAGCGGGTGACCCCGCGCGGCTTGAACACCGACAGCAGCGCCAGCAGCAGCAGCACCGCCAATCCGCCGCTCGCGTGCAGAACCATGGCGCTCTTGCCTGCGGCCAGGCTGGCCAGGGTGCCGTCTGCCTGCGCCTTGGCCAGGGCATCGATCGTCCGCATCTGCAATTGCAGCACTGCCACCGCGACTACGGTGAGCACCAGCTTGGCGATCACCCACCAATGGCGGACGAGCCCCCAGGGCGTGCCGAGGGCGCTGACGAGGCCGAGGATCAGCGAGAGCCAGGCCGCCGGCAGCGCCACCCACCAGGCAACGAGCTGCAGATCGGCATAGACCGGCCGGCCGTTGAGGCCGCTGATCGCCAGCACCAGAAACGCCGCGACAGCGCCGACAAAGCCGACCGACGTCGTGAGGTGCGCCAGCAGCAGTAGTTTCCGCGCCAGCGGGGGCAGGCTCAATTGCCGGGTCCCATATGCATGCCCATGTGCTGGAAGGCATTGTGCCCGAACGCCATCGCGACGATCGCTGCCAGCACCACCCCGCCGACGACCCACAACGATCCCCATATCCACCGCGGGATGCCGGCCTGCTTCGGGTTTGCCATTTGCACGCACTCCAGTCATTGTTGAACGGGTATTTATCAATACATAGTGTATCGATAAGAGTCAACATGTCGCAATCATGCCGAAACTGTGGACCTCGACGATCCAAGCCCACAAGCAGAGCGTCACCGACGCCGTGCTCGATGCCGCTGCCGCGCTGGTCGCCCAATCCGGACTGAGCGCCGTCACCATGTCGGCCATTGCCGGTGCCACCGGCATCGGCCGCGCCACGCTCTACAAATACTTCCCCGATGTGGAGACCATCCTCGCGGCTTGGCACGAGCGCCAGATCGCCCGCCATCTGCGCCAGCTCGAAGCCCTGGCCGAGACGACCACCGACCCGGAGGCGCGCCTGAGAGCGGTGCTCGAGGCCTATCTGCGCAATGCCTTTGGCTCGCGCGATCACGCCGCGGATATGCCGCATGCGACGGCGCATGTCGCACATGGCCGCGCCCACCTGCGCGGCTTTCTCGCCGACCTCATCAAGGATGCGGTCCAGACGGGCGCCATCCGCCGCGACGTCCCGCCCGACGAACTGGCGGTCTACGCCTTGGCTGCGCTCGACGGCGCGGCGCACCTGACGACGAAGGCGGCCACCGGCCGCCTTCTGACGCTGACCCTCGATTCCATGCGGCCCGCGGGCGACGCCCGCTGAGCTCTTACGAGATCTTGCCGCGCTTCAACGACTCGCTGATCGGCGCCGGCCGCTCCACCCTGGTCTTGATCCGCACGATCTGGCCCGACTTGCTCGCCGTCTCGAACGCCTCCATGACCTCGAGTACATGCAGCGCCAGCTCGCCGCTGGCCCGGTGCGGGCGGTTGGCGAGGATGGCGTAGGCCATGTCCGCCACGCCCAGCGAGCGGTAGTTCGCATCGGCATAGGGCAGCTTGACTGGAACGTCGTCCCACGCCTCGGCCCGCGGCTTGGCCAGCTTCACTTCGCCGCCGAACATGTTGGGGTCGGGCACCTGCAGCGACGCCTCGGTGCCGTAGAGCTCGATCGGCCGATGCGTGTGTTTGGGCACGTCGAAGCTCAGCGCCACCTGCACCAGCGCGCCGGAGACGAATTGCAGCGTGCCGGTGACGTGGGTGAACACCTTGACCGGCATCAATTGCCCCTTCTTGGGAGCAGAGCGGATCGGCCGCTTCTTGTGTGGCGTCAGGCTCATCGCCTGCACCGCCTTCACCGGCCCCAGCAGGTTGACGAGGTCGGTGATGTAGTACGGTCCCATGTCGAGCACCGGTCCGCCGCCGACGTCGTAGTAAAAGGCCGGATCGGGGTGCCAGTATTCATGCCCCGGCACCCCGAACGAGGCGGTGCCGCCGATGACGGTGCCGAGCTTGCCGCTGTCGACCACGGCGCGCGCCGTCTGATGTCCGCCCCCAAGAAAGGTGTCGGGGGCCGAGCCGACGCGCACGCCGCGCTTTTTCGCGGCGTCTACCAGCTTCTTGCCGTCGGCGAAATTCACCCCCAGCGGCTTTTCGCCATAGATGTGCTTGCCGGCCGCCACGGCGCGCAGGCCCACCTCCACATGCGCCCGCGGGATGGTGAGGTTGACCACGATATCGACCCGCGGATCGTCGAGCAGGGCCTCGACACTGGTCGCCGCCACGCCGAATTCGGCGCCCTTGGCCGCCGCAACCTCGGGCCGCATGTCGGCGATGCCGCGGATGTCGAGCACCGGGAACGCGCGCATGGCCCGCAGATACTGGCTCGAAATATTGCCGGCGCCGATGATGCCGACGCCCATGCGCTGCCTGGCCGCCATGAAAACTCCTCCGCTTTGCTGCTGGCGACGCAATCCGGCCGGACGCGCCGCTCGTCCTCGGTCCGCATCTTTAACGGCGTCCGGTGAACAGGGAAGGGGGCATGATGCACGTACCGCAGATTTTGTGTGCGCCGGTTCGGGCTGCTATGAGGCGCCAACGCGCGAGCAGCAAAAAGTGGCGTCCGGTTTGCGTCCGCGAGCGCCCAAGAGAGACTCCTTCATGCCGCCACTGCCCTCGACCTTCGACTATCGCCCGCCCACCGAGCCGTGGCTCGACATCGTCTACGAGGACGACCGGCTCATCCTGTGCAACAAGCCCTCGGGCCTGCTCACCGTCCCCGGCAAGGATCCGAGCCTTGCCGACTGCCTCGAGGCCCGCGTGCAGGCGCGCTATCCGCAATATCCGGCCGCCAAGGTGGTGCACCGGCTCGACAAGGACACCTCGGGCCTGCTGCTGCTCGCCTTCGACAAGGCGGCGCTGGGCGCGCTCGGCAGCCAGTTCGAGCACCGCAAGGTGGAAAAATACTACGTCGCCCGCGTCTGGGGCGACGTCGCCGGCGACAGCGGCCTTGTCGATCTGCCGCTCGCCACCGACTGGGAGAACAAGCCGCGCCAGCGCGTCGATCTCGAGCGCGGCCGCCCCAGCCAGACGCGCTGGCAGGTGCTGGCGCGCGAGGGCGGCGTCACCCGGCTGCAGCTCACCCCGCTCACCGGTCGCACCCACCAATTGCGTGTCCACATGCTGGCCCTGGGCCACCCCATTGTCGGCGACACCTTCTATGCCGAAGGCGCCGCCCGCGCCGCCGCCGACCGGCTGCAGCTCCACGCCGAGATGCTGCAATTCACCCATCCCGGCGATCATGCCGTCCACCGCTACGTCGCCCCGGCGCCGTTCTGACTCCCGTTTTGCCGTCGGTACAACGGGCCTCTCGGCGATCGCTCACTGCCACATTCTCTCCCTGAAATCATCGCGCCCCTGCCGCATCGCCCCCCTAGCGTCCGCTCCTGGGGGTTGCAGCAGGAGCATGCGTGATGAACGACAAAACCCAGCACACTGAACAGCTTACCGACAGCCTCGCGGAAGGCATCGCCGCCGTCATGGCGGCCAGCGCTGAACTCGGCGACACCGGCGACATGGCCGACCTGTTCCTCGAGGAGCTCAACCGCCTGTGGGCCGAGCCCGCCCCCGAACTGCCGTTTGACGACGCCGCGTGGGTCGCGTAGACGTTTTTCCCACGCACCCGTAGCTCAGCTGGATAGAGCGTTGCCCTCCGAAGGCAAAGGCCGGACGTTCGAATCGTCTCGGGTGCGCCAACTCTCTGCCGTTCGCGTGTCGGCGAGCGGCGGCTTTTGACCCAGGCAAATCATCCAGTCAGGATCGGGCCCAGCGCGTCCATTTCCGAGGCGACGAAGTCGAAGAACGCCGCCACGCGCGGCAGGCCTCGCGCGTCGGGATGAGCCAGCACGCGCCAGGCGCGGGTGAGTTCGGGGATTGGTCCAAGCACGCGGATCAGGTCCGGCTCCGCATCGCCGAGCGCCACAGGTAGCGCCGCAATACCAACACCGGCCCTCGTGCTCGACACCAGGGCAAGCACGCTGTTGGCTCGCGCTGCGTAATGCACGTCGGGCGCAACCTGATTGAGCCATAGCGACACGCGATGGCTGGCAAGGCTTTCGTCGAACGTGATCAGTTGCCGGGTCTTGAGGTCGGGGATGGACCGCGGCGCGCCATTGCGATCCACATAGTCCCGGCTGGCATAGATCGCCCAGATCGAATCCGCGAGCTTGCGGCCGATCATATCGCCATCCGTGTCGCCGGAGCGCAATGCGACGTCGGCTTCGCCCTTGGCAAGATCGATATAGCGATCGGCCAGCACGAACTCGATGCGGATGCCCGGATGCCGTTCATGGAACCGGTCGATGAACCCGGCATGGACCAGACGGATGGCGATTGGTTCGGGGCAGGTAAGGCGCAGGGTTCCGGAATGGGCCGCCCGGGCTGCCTGCCGTTCGAGCGACTCGACGGCGGCGGCGACCGCTTGCGCCGCCGGAAGGATTTCCAACCCTGCCGGCGTGAGGCGGTAGCCGCTTGGCAGGCGCTCGATGAGACGAAGCCCCAAAGCGGCTTCCAGTCCGGACAGGCGCCGCTGCACGGTCGACTGGTTGACCTTCAGCGCGCGCGCTGCCGAAAGCGTGCTGCCGTTCTCGGCCACGGCCAGAAGATATCTGAGATCGTCCCAGGCGAACACGGACGTCCCTCCGCACCCCCTCATTATGCGATTTTGCGGCCCCCTTCTGCAAGAATTCCCGCTGCCCCAGTCATCTCCACCTTGCCCAAGATGGAGCATGACGTTGGAGCCCGGACCCATGGCGCAGACTGGCAAGTCCCCGATGACCGAAACCGTGGAGGCGCAGTGGGCCGCCGCCGCTGAAGGGTGGGATGCGCAAGCGTCCGTTCTGGATGCCTGGCTTTCCGGGCCGACGCGCACAATGCTCGATCTGGCCGGGATCGAGCCTGGCAGTCGTGTTCTCGACATCGCAGCGGGAGCTGGCGGACAGACCATTGTGCTCGCACAACGGGTCGGCCGGCAGGGACGCATCCTTGCCACCGACCTTTCTCCGTTTCTGGTCGAGCGGCTGCGGGGTAACGTCGCCAGGGCCGGCCTGCGGATGGTCGAAGCGCGGGCCGCGGATGCGCAGATGCCGCTCACCGAAACCGACGCCTTCGATGCAGCCATCTGTCGGCTCGGCCTCATGCTGATGGCGGAGCCGCCTCTGTGCCTGTCGGCCACGCATGCAGCCCTGAAGTCTGGTGGGCGCTTCTCGGCGATGGTGTTTGCCGGGCCGGACGCGAACCCGTGCATCAGAATACTGATGGCGACCGCGGCACGGCACGCCGGCGTGCCGCCGCGTGACCCGTTCGCGCCAGGCGGCCTGTTGAGCCTCGGTCGCCCTGGATATCTCGATGAATTGTTCAGGGCAGTTGGCTTCAGCGACGTGTCGACATTCCAGATCGAGGCGCCTTTCCGGCTACCGTCGGTTGACGACTACATCGCCTTCCTCCGCGCGGCGGCAGCACCGGTGATCGCATTGCTGTCGCATCTCGATCCCGACGCGCAGGACGCCGCCTGGGCGGATATTCGCCGGCAACTTGCTGCATTCGACGTAACGGCAGGCTGGAACGGGCCAAACACGCTGTTGGTGACGACGGGCCGGAAATGACGGCAATCGGCACATGCCAGTGACGCCTGTTTCGCCGGTGCAGCGCGCCGTGGGACAAGCAGCCTAGGCGTAGGCGCCGCGCGGTGCCGCAGTCAGCGCCGCCGATACGCGCAGCAGCGCCGCGAGCGGCAGGGCGACACGGCGGTCTTCGCGCGCGGAATCCCTGCGTGGCGGATGCTCGGGCTCCGGCTCGACATAGGGCTCGGCGGCGTACCAGCCGCAGTCGAGGCATTTGAGGCGCAATTCGCGCCCCTTGGCCGTTTCGACGACCCCCGGAAATACGTGGTGCGAGCCGCACGACAGACAGTGCGGTCGCGCTGGCGGCAGGTGTCCCTGCGATGGCCGCGCCATTGACGAAGTCCCTCTCCCCTGCGGGAGACCATAGCACATCACGGTTCCGTGAAAAGCCCGTGACTGTCCCGACGGCCTACATCTTCCGTCGCATGGGACGTGACGGTCGTCGCTCGCAGCCTGCGGCGACCACGCTCGGGCGGGCCCCGAAGTCACACATCTTCGGTCGTTGTGCCATCCTCGTTGAAGATCACGGTGACGGGCCCCAGGTAGCCAAGGCAAAGGCCGCGCTCAACGTTCCAGCTCGCACCTATGTCCAGGCACCATGCGTGCGGATCAGGCGGCTCCTCGGAACTCGACGTGTCGGCGTCCCCGTGGGTGCTGGTCTCGTCGCCGGCAGGCGGCTCATCTGGCGGTTGGCCTTGTTCGCTTTGCTCGGGCGGCGTCTCTGCCGTGTCTGGAGCAGCCGACGTCGGAGTGCCGGCCGTGCTGTCGGGCTCGTCCGATGCTTCCTTGTCGTCGCTTGCGGGTGTCGTGCCCATCAGCGTCGAGCGCCCCGCCGCCGCATAGAGCGCGCTGCCGAGATCGGCGGGGTCGTCCTCGCGATGGCGGGCGATCAGCGATTTGTGCGGATCGGGGCCGAAATAGCTCTTGAGCCCCACCAGCGCCCGGATAGCGCCGTCCTGCCCGAGGCGCGCCTCGCCGATGATCGCCACCGGCAGGTCGAAACCGTCCAGCAGATATTCGCTGCCCACCTGCAGCGCGGCATAGCCATCGAGCGACGACACCCCGACCGATACCCGCCAATTGTCGGTGGGGTAATAGGCCACGCTGCCGAGTGCGAAGACTCCGAAGCGGTTGGGCGCGGGCGCGGACGGATGCACCATCGCCACGCCGCCCCACGCTTCCACCGACACCCGGTCGCGATAGACCTCGGCCTCGGGCCCCGCTGCGACGATGGTGGCGCCCGGCGAGCGCACGAAGCCGAGCGAAGCGCCCAGGAGGTACGAGTCCGGATCGCGGGTAAACAGGTGCAGCGCGGCGCTGGTGGTGAAGCCGGGGGCTGTGGACGCACTGAAGTCCGCCTGCAGTCCGAAATTGGCCCCGAGCGGAACGGTGAGCGCTCCGGCGGCGCGACCCATGAAGGTCGGCGTCGGCAGTGAGAGCGCCCCTGCACTGAATTCGAACTTACCGTTGAGCCCGGAGACCGCCGGCTTCTGTTGTGCCAGCGCCGCGTTGGAAAAAAGACATAACAGTATCGTTGCGGGCACAATGGCCACGCCCAAAGTATTGCTTTGCACGGACGCCCCCTGAAAAAGCCGGCCGTATATGTCCTTAAGTAAACATTAATATTTAAGGCACGTCTCGAAGGACGTGGCAAGCGAAAGAATCGATTTCTAGAATCTCCGGCTTCCCGGCGCCGCGCAGGCCTCCCGCGAAGACTCTGCCGGACTCACCGGCAGCCGGTCGTTGTTACGTACAACTCCGGGCCGCAACGTTCCGCACTTTGGCGCCCCCATAAGGTGTCCCCGCGCAAGCGGGGCCCACGTCACCCCTCACCAGCCCCAGCATCCTGCCCCGACGCGTCACATCCCGCGTTCGGTGATCGTCTGCTCGATGGCGCGCTCGAGCAGCGCCAGATCCTCGGGACGGCTGAGGCGGTGGTCGCCGTCGGGGACCACGATGAAGCTCACGGGGTCGATGACGATATGCTGCACCAGCCTGGCCGAATGCTCGCGCGGCACGTCCTTGTCGCGCGCGCCCTGCAGGATCGTCACATGGCAGCCGGTCTCGATCGCGTGCCCGAACATCAAATGCGTCCTGCCGTCCTCGATCAGCGTCCCGTTGATGCGGTAGGGCACGTCCGAATAGTCCGACGGCGTGTCGACGAAGCCCTGCTTGTCGAGCAGCCTGCGATATTTCTTCGGCATCTGCGCCAGCATCAATTCGGTCATGTCGACCGCCGGGGCGATCAGCACCAGCCCATGGATGCGCGACTCGCCGGCGGCCCGATGCGCCCGGTTGAGCAGCAGCGCCAGGTAGCCGCCCATCGACGAGCCGACGACGATCTGCGGCCCGCGGGTCGTGGCGAACACCGCCTCGGCCTCCTCCAGCCAGCGGCTGATCGTCCCTTCGTTGAAGTCGCCGCCCGACCGGCCGTGCCCGGAATAGTCGAAGCGGGTGACGGCAAGCCCGTGGCTGGCCCCGAACGCATCGACCGCGCTGGCCTTGGCGCCGGTCATGTCCGAGCGGAAGCCTGACAGCCAGAACAGGCCCGGCGCCCGGCCGCCCCGGCGCTCCACGGCGATCGGCCTGTCGCCCACGAGAATCGTCTCGGTCAATGTCGTGGTACCCCGCGCAACTCCGCCACAGGCTTTGACATTTCCGTTCCCGCGCTGTCCAGCCGATTGACTTATGGCGTGCGAATAACGATTTTAGCGCCGCTTCCCTTGGCACTCCGTTCAACTGCAGAAGGATTCTCTGCCATTCGCCGACCCATGAGACCCGTTGCGCCCCAGAAAGATGGGCCGCTGAGCAACGAGGATATCCAGTCTCCCGAAGTCCAGCTCATCGACGCCGAAGGCGTCAACAAAGGCGCGGTGCGGACCCGCGACGCGCTGGCCCAGGCCCAGGAACTGGGTCTTGACCTCGTCATCATCGCCGGAAATTCCAATCCGCCGGTCGCCAAGATGCTCGATCTTGGACGCTTCAAATATGCTGCCCAGAAGAAGGCGGCCGAGGCGCGCAAGAAGCAGAAGGTGATCGAGGTCAAGGAAATCCAGCTTCGTCCCAACATCGACACCCACGACTACGACACCAAGATGAAGGCGGTGTCGCGCTTCCTCGAGGACGGCGACCGGGTGAAGGTGACCATGCGCTTCCGCGGCCGCGAGATGGCGCACCAGGACATCGGCATGGAGCTGCTGGTCAAGGTGCAGCAGGAGATGGAGGCCAAGGCCAAGGTCGAGTCGGCCCCCCGGTCGGAAGGTCGCCAGATGGTCATGGTATTGGCGCCCAAGTAAGCGGCGCTCGAAGAGAATGCAGAAAGGGCGGCATCGGGCCGCCCTTCGTGTTTTGGGCGACCGGAAAACGGGCGCCGGTGTCTCGCCTAGTTGTTGGCGGTCAGCGGATCGATGATCCGACGACCGCGATTCCGCCGGCTGTCTGATTGCTTCACCTGAGCCTTGTCCGGGCGGAATCCGGCGATCCCGCCCGGACCCGTTGTTCACAGCCCACCGGCGAGGTCCCGCCGGCTCTAGGCCGGCTGGGCCAAATCAGTTACATAACGCCTTATGAGCTTTGATCAGCGCGAGACCATTGGCTTTCACGCCGCGCAGCTGGCGCGGCTGCTGGCCAACCGGCTGCGCGAGGCGCTGGCGCCGCTCGGCGTGCAACCGGCGCAGGCGGCGGCGCTGATCGAGATCGGCCGCGCCGAGGGGCTGACGCAAAAGCAGCTGGTCGAGCGGCTCGACGTCGAGCAGCCCGGGGTCGCCCGCACCCTCAATGGCCTCGAGGCCGACGGCTGGATCAGCCGCCGCCAGCTGGCCGGCAGGGCGCAGGGCCTCTACCTCACTGACAAGGCGCGTGCCGTCGTGCCGGAGGCTGCCCGCATCACCGCCGAGGTCAACCAGGCGGCGCTCGGCGAGTTGAGCCGCACCGAAGGCGCGCACCTCATCGACCGGCTGGGCGAAGTCATTTCGTCGCTCAAGACCGCCTGAGGCTTGCGCTTGTCGCGCCCACCTTCTATAGACGCCGCTTCCAACCGGACCGCCCGGCCGAAAGGCATGCCGTGGCGATCCAGAATGCCACCGCCTTCGGGCGCAAACGGGTAGCAAAATGCCAAAGATGAAGACCAAGTCGGGCGCCAAAAAGCGCTTCAAGATGACCGCGTCTGGCCGCGTGAAGGCCGGTGTCGCGGGCAAGCGCCACCGCCTCTCCTCGCACAATGCCGACTACATCCGCCGTCACCGTGGCACCAAGATCCTCAAGAAGGGGGATGAGGGCCTGGTGAAATGGTACATGCCGTACGCGCGCTAAAGGAGAGCTGAGATGTCCCGAGTCAAACGCGGCGTAACCGCTCACGCCCGCCACAAGAAAGTCCTCAAGGCCGCCGAGGGCTATTACGGCCGCCGCAAATCCTCGATCACCGTCGCCAAGGCGGCGGTCGACAAGGCCGGCCAGTACGCCTATCGCGACCGCCGCGCCAAGAAGCGCAATTTCCGCGCTCTTTGGATCCAGCGCATCAACGCCGCCGTGCGCCAGCACGGGCTGACCTACGGCCGATTTATCGACGGCCTCGTGAAGGCTGAGATCGCGGTCGACCGCAAGGTCCTGTCCGACATCGCCATCACCGAGCCCAAGGCCTTCGAGGCGCTGGTCGCCCAGTCCAAGAAGGCGCTCGGTTATCTCGGCGAGATCGAGAAGACCACCGCCGCGCGCGTGGCGTAATAGAAGCCGCCGCGCTAGCCTTTTCCGAGGCCTCAAGCTAAGCCTTGCGCCGCCCCCAACGGGGATGGCGCGGGGCTTTTTGTTTGCCCGCCGAACTGGATATCTCACATGAGCCTCACCGACGACATTGCCCGCCTGCGCACCGACCTCACCGCCGCCATCGCCGCCGCTGCCGATGCCGGCGCGCTCGAGGCGGTGCGCGTCGCAGCGCTGGGCAAGAAGGGTTCGGTCTCGGCCCTGCTGGCAACGCTCGGCACCATGCCGCCGGAGGAGCGCCGGAGCGCCGGCCCGCTGATCAATGGCCTCAAGGCCGAAATCGCCACGGCCATCGAGCACAAGGGCGCCGCCCTGAGCGCCGCCGCCCTCAATGCCCGCCTCGAGGCCGAGCGCCTCGACGTCACCCTGCCGCTCCGCCCCGCGCCCACCGCTCAGGGCCGTATCCACCCGATCAGCCAGGTATGGGACGAGATCACCGCCATCTTCTCCGACATGGGTTTCAGGATCGCCGAAGGCCCCGACATCGAAACCGACTGGTACAATTTCACCGCGCTCAATTTCCCCGAAGGGCATCCGGCCCGCGAGATGCACGATACCTTCTTCCTTGAGCCGGGCCCCGACGGCGTGCGCAAGGTGCTGCGCACCCACACTTCGCCGGTGCAGATCCGGGTGATGAAGCAGTCCAACGAGAAACCGGCGGCGCCCTACCTCACCCCACCGATGGAGCCGCCGATCCGCGTCGTCATGCCCGGCCGCACCTACCGGCACGACAGCGATCAGACCCATACCCCGATGTTCCATCAGGTCGAGGGGCTGGTGATCGACAAGAGCTCGCATATCGGCCAATTGCGCTGGGTGCTGGAGGAATTCCTCAAGGCCTTCTTCGAAGTGCCCAACGTCACGCTGCGCTTCCGCCCGAGCTTCTTCCCCTTCACCGAGCCTTCGATGGAGGTCGATGTCGGCTGCGACCGCTCCGGCGCCGAGGTGAAAATCGGCGAGGGCAACGACTGGCTCGAGATCCTGGGCTGCGGCATGGTGCACCCCAACGTGCTGCGCAATTGCGGCCTCGACCCCGACGTGTACCAGGGCTTTGCCTGGGGCATGGGGATCGACCGCCTCGCCATGCTCAAATACGGCATGAATGACCTGCGGGCGTTCTTCGACGCCGACAAGCGCTGGCTCGACCACTACGGCTTCCGCGCCTTCGACATGCCGACGCTGTTCGGGGGGCTGAGCAGTTGATCGATAGGCTCGCCAGTGACGAGCTTCGGAAAGTGGTCGAACATCAACGGAAACGATAAGTGACCGATCCCGCCACCGATATCACCACTTTCGTCGTCACCGACATCGAGGCGGACGGGCCGTCGCCGCTCGAGAGCTCGATGCTGAGCTTTGCCTCGGTGGCGTGCGACGTGGCCGGCACGGTGCTCGACGAATTCGAGGCCGTACTGGAACCGCGTTCTGATCGCCAGCCGCATCCGGTGACCATGGACTGGTGGAAGACGCAGCCCGAGGCCTGGCGCCATGCCACCGAGCATCCCGAGCCGCCCGAGATCGTCATGCCGCGCTATGCCGACTGGGTCGAAGGCCTGCCGGGCTGGCACGTCTTCGCCGCGGCGCCGATGAGCTTCGACGGGCTGTGGATGGACCACTATCTGCAAACCTATGTCGGTGTGCGCGTGCTCGGCCACCCCACCGGTGGGCGCCAGGTCTTCCGCGGCGGTGGCGTCTGCCTGTACACCATGGCGGGTGCCCTGCGCGGCGCCGACTACCTCAAATGGGGCATGCAGCGCGTACCGCCCGAATGGTACGGCAACATCGCGCACACGCACCGCGCCATCGACGACGCGCGCGGCTTCGCCAATGTGCTCGCCCGACTATTTGCGATCTCGGGCGGCCTGCCCAAGATCGAAGCGACCGAAAGTATCTATCGATGAAGTTCACCCTCGACTGGCTCAAGGATCACCTCGAGACCACTGCCACCGCCACCGAGATCGGCGAGGCGCTGACCATGATCGGCCTCGAGGTCGAAAGCATCGAGGATCAGGGCAAGGCGCTGAAGCCCTTCGTCGTCGCCAAGGTCGTGTCGGCCACCCCGCACCCCAATTCCGACCACCTCAAGCTGTGCAAGGTCGATGCCGGCACCGGCACGCTGATCGACGTGGTGTGCGGCGCGCCCAATGCCACGACCGGCATGAAGTCGGTCTTCGCGTTCCCCGGCACCTGGATCCCCGGCAAGGATTTCGAGCTCAAGGCCGGCGTCGTCATCCGCGGCCAGCCCAGCAACGGCATGCTCTGCTCGGCCATGGAGCTCGAGCTCAGCGACGACCATGAGGGCATCATCGTCCTGCCCGACGATGCGCCCATCGGCATGCCCTATGTCGAGTACGCCAGGCTCGGCGGCGTGGTGTTCGACATCTCCATCACGCCCAACCGCGGCGACGCCGCCAGCGTGCGCGGCGTCGCGCGCGATCTCGCCGCCTTCGGCATCGGCACGCTCAAGGATGACCCCATCGTGCCGCAGCAATCGCCCGGCGGCGCCAGTCCGATCACAGTAGAACTACGTTTTGAAGAAGGCCAGCCGCAGGCCTGCCGCATGTTCACAGGCCGGCTGATTTCGGGCGTCAGGAATGGTCCGTCGCCCGACTGGCTGCAGCAGCGGCTGCGTGCCATCGGGCTCCGGCCGATCTCGGCGCTGGTCGATATCACCAACTACATCACCTACGACCGCGGCCGGCCGCTGCACGTCTTCGATGCGGACAAGCTCAAGAGCCCGGTACACGCCCGCATGGCGCGTGCCGGCGAGAGCCTGCTGGCGCTCGACGGTCGCACCTACGCGCTCGATCCGACCATTCCCGTGATCGCCGACGCCAACGGCGCCGTCGGCATCGCCGGCATCATCGGCGGCGAGCCCACCAGCTCCACCGACGCCACCGTCAATGTGTTCGTCGAGAGCGCCTGGTTCGACCCGATGGTCACCGCCCAGGCCGGCCGCAAGCTCGGCATCGTCACCGATGCCCGTTACCGCTTCGAGCGCGGCGTCGATCCGACCAGCCAGGTGCCCGGCCTCGAGCTCGCAACCAGGATGATCCTGTCGCTCTGTGGCGGCACGCCGCACGAGATCGTCGTCGCCGGCCATGTCGAGCCACCCGGCACCGTTATCGAGTTTCCGGTGGGCGAGGTGAAGCGCCTGACCGGCCTCGACCTGCCGGCGCCGCGCATCGCCGAGCTGCTGACCCGGCTCGGCTTTGTCGTCACCGGCGCCTTCCCCACGCTCACGGTCACCGTGCCGTCGTGGCGTCCCGACGTGACGCAGAAGGCCGATCTCGTCGAGGAGGTCATGCGCATAGAGGGCGTCGACAAGGTGCCGGTCGCGCCGCTGCCGCGGCTGAGCGGCGTTGCGC
>JAEWCE010000044.1 GCA_023390785.1 Pseudomonadota bacterium | reverse complement strand
TCCCCCTCCGCCGCTTCGCAGGGGAGGAGCGTCGACTGCCGTTTCGGTGCGGCGGAGGCAGCGATGACCAGCGTCGTCTCTGCCAAGGGGCTGGGTCTCACCTTCCGCACCAATGACGGCGACGTCGTCGCCCTGTCCGACGTCAATCTCGAGATCGAGCCGGGCGAGTTCGTCTCGTTCATCGGCCCGTCGGGCTGCGGCAAGACCACGTTCCTGCGCGTCATCGCTGACCTCGAGCAGCCGACCTCGGGCAGCATCAGCGTCAACGGCATGACGCCGGAGGCGGCGCGCAAATCACGCTCGTATGGCTATGTGTTCCAGGCGCCGGCGCTGTTTCCCTGGCGCACCATCGAAAAGAACGTCGCTCTGCCGCTCGAGATCATGGGGCATTCCGAGGCCGAGCGCAAAGAGCGCATCGCCCGCACCATGGAGTTGGTCAACCTCACCGGCTTCGAGCGCAAATTCCCCTGGCAGCTGTCGGGCGGCATGCAGCAGCGTGCCTCGATCGCACGGGCGCTGGCCTTCGATGCCGATCTGCTGCTGATGGACGAGCCATTCGGCGCCCTCGACGAGATCGTGCGCGACCACCTCAACTCCGAGCTGCTGAAGCTGTTTGCCGCGACCAAAAAGACCATCGCCTTCGTCACCCACTCGATTCCCGAGGCGGTGTACCTGTCGACCAAGATCGTGGTGATGAGCCCTCGGCCGGGCCGCGTCACCGACATCATCCAGTCCACGTTGCCGGCCGAGCGGCCCCTCGAGATCCGTGAGACACCAGAGTTCCTCGCCATTGCCCACCGCGTGCGCGAAGGCCTGCGTGCCGGGCATTCCTACGAGCCATCGTGATGCGCGCGATCAGGGACAGCAAGGCCTTCGCCATTTTCGTGCTGGTGCTCGCCCTGATCGTGCTGTGGTATGTGGGCGCTGTACTGCTGAATTGGGGCGTCGTCACTGACCGCCTGTCGCGCGATGAAGGCACCCACTCGTTCGCCGACATCGTCCTCACCACGCTGAGCTATACCCGTCCGGTGCTGCCCGCGCCGCACCAGGTGGCGGTGGATTTGTGGAACACTACTCTGACCCTGGCGCCGTCGAGCAAGCGCAGCCTGCTCTATCACGCCTGGGTAACACTCTCGGCAACGCTGCTGGGCTTCGTCATGGGTACGGTGCTGGGTGTGGCGCTGGCGCTGTTCATCGTACTCAACCAGGCTGCCAGCCGCTCGCTGATGCCCTGGATCATTGCCAGCCAGACCGTGCCGATCCTTGCCGTGGCGCCGGTGATCGTGGTGCTCACCTACAATTTCCTCACCGGCCAGAACGCCGTGGCGCAGCTGCTGCACCTCGATGCCGACGCGGCGCAATTGATCTCCAAGGCGGTGATCGCCACCTATCTCAGCTTCTTTCCGGTGGTGGTCGGCATGGTCAAGGGGCTGCGCAGTCCCGAAGCCATCCAGCTCGATTTGATGCGCACCTACAACGCCACCACCACGCAGACGGTGTGGCGGTTGCGCTGGCCGACCGCAGTGCCGTTCCTGTTTGCCTCGATGAAGGTCGCGGTTGCTGCGAGCCTCGTCGGGGCCATTGTCGCCGAGTTACCCACCGGCGCGGTGTCGGGCCTCGGTGCCCGGCTGCTGATCGGCTCGTACAATGGCCAGATGGTGCAGATCTGGTCGGTGCTGCTGCTCTCGGCCATCCTCGCCGGCCTGCTTGTGCTGGCGGTCGGCATCGTCGAGCGGCTGGTGGTGGGCCGCATGGGAGCGCGCCCCGCATGAGCCGGCTCGAGCGCATCCTTGCCATTGCCACGGCGCTGTTTGCGGTGCTCGCCATCGTGCTGCCGCTCGGTGCCCGCGGTGATGCGGTGGTGATGAGCTGGACCGGCGTGCTGTCGATCGCCTATCCGTTGCTGGTGCTGCTGCTCCTCGCGCTGTTCACGCTGAAGCTGCCGCCGATCGTCTCGGGGCTCCTGGCGGTGGCGGGCGGTGCCGTGCTGCTGTTCGAGCTCGACCAGTTCGACAGCGCCAGCTGGGGCTACTGGTCGCTGCTCGCCACCGTCTGGTTCGTCGCCTGGCTGTTCGCCGAGCGCCTGTCCGCGCGGCTGGCCCGCGGGCTGGTGCGCCAACGCGCCGTCGGGCTGTTGATTCCGGCGCTGTTCGGCCTCGCCATCCTCGTTGTCTGGGAAGCGGGCACCCGCGGCGGCAATGTCCCGACGGTGCTGCTGCCCTCGCCCTCCGCCATCTGGACGCGCATCGTCGCCAACCTGCCGATGCTGGCCGCCGACTTCCAGCAGACGTTCCTCAAGGCCGTGCTCGCCGGCTATGTCATCGGCAATGCCGTCGGCCTCGGCATTGCCATTGCCATCGACCGCTCGCCCTTCCTCAAGCGCGGCCTGCTGCCCATCGGCAGCTTCGTGTCGGCGCTGCCGCTGGTCGGCATCGCCCCGATCATGGTCATGTGGTTTGGGTTCGACTGGCCGTCCAAGGCGGCGGTCGTCGTGCTGATGACATTCTTTCCCATGCTGGTCAACGCCGTCGCGGGCCTTAACGTCACCGTCGCCATGGAGCGCGACCTGATGCGCTCCTACGCCTCGTCCTACTGGCAGACCCTGTTCAAGCTGCGCCTGCCGGCGGCGGCGCCGTTCATCTTCAACGCCCTCAAGATCAACTCGACTCTGGCCCTGATTGGCGCCATCGTCGCAGAGTTCTTCGGCACTCCGGTGGTGGGGATGGGGTTCCGGATTTCGACCGCGGTCGGGCGTATGGACATCGACCTGGTCTGGGCAGAAATCGCCGTGTCGGCCCTTGCGGGATCGGCCTTCTACGGCGTCGTCGCGCTCATCGAGCGCGCTGTGACGTTCTGGCATCCGTCGATCCGTGGTGGAGAGACGTAAGGAGTAACAGGGAGACAAGCATGAAAAAGACCATCATCGCCGTGGCCGCCATCGGCGCGCTGCTGGCGGCGGCGACCAGCGCCGATGCCGCCGATGCGCTGAAGCTGAAGCTGAAATGGGTGCCGCAGGCCCAGTTCGCCGGCTACTACGTGGCCCAGTCCAAGGGCTACTACAAGGACGCCGGGCTCGACGTCACCATCGACGCCGCTTCAACCGACGTGACGCCGGTGCAGGCACTGGTCGGCGGCACCGCCGACGTGGTGATCGACTGGGCGGCCGACGCCCTGTCGAGCCGCGAGAAGGGCGTGAACCTCGTCAATATCGCTCAGCCGTTCAAGAATTCGGGCCTGCTGCTGACCTGCCGCAAGGACATGGGCGTCAAAACCACCGCCGACTTCAAGGGCAAGACCCTCGGTGTCTGGTTCGGCGGCAACGAATATCCGTTCTACGCCTTCATGGCCAAGCTCAACCTGCCCACCAATGGCGGCGCCGACGGCGTCACCGTGCTCAAGCAGGGCTTCAACGTCGATCCGCTGCTGCAAAAGCAGGCGGCCTGCATCTCGACCATGACCTACAACGAATACGGCCAGGTGCTCGATGGCGGCCTGAAGCCCGACGATCTCGTCGTCTTCAACTACCGCGACGAGGGCGTGGGCATGCTCGAGGACGGCCTCTACGTCATGCAGGACAAGCTGGCCGACGCCAAGTTCAAGGATGTGCTGGTCCGCTTCGTCAAGGCCTCGATGAAGGGCTGGGAAGACGCGGTGAAGAACCCCGACGAAGCCGCCCAGATCGTGGTCGATTCCGACCCGACCGGCGCTGCCACCATCGACCACCAGAAGTACATGATGGGCGAAGTCGCCAAGCTGATCGACCCGACCTTCAAGGGTGCGCTCAACCCCGACGACTTCAAGCAGACAGTGGCAACGCTGCTCGCCAACAAGAGCGGCGAGAACCCGGCCATCACCAAGGAGCCGGACGCCGGCGCCTTCACCACCGAGATCACCGACGCCGAGTAAGCGCGTCGGCAAAGCTTGAAAGAGGCGGCTCAGCCCGCCTCTTTCTTTTTGCCTGCCGCCACGTGCGGCGGATGTGCCGGCGGCGTCGCCTCGACCACCGTCCCTGGCGTGCCGGCGGCAAAGCTGGCGCTGGCCAGCTCGGCCGGGATCGATTTGAGCGGCGCGAAGCGCAGGCTCTCGAGGCGCAACTGCAGCGTGACCGGCTCGCTGTTGGTGCCTGGCGGGCCGGTACGCGGCACCTCGAAGCGGATCATCACGATATTGTTGCCGTTGTCGTCGGTGCCGCCCGAACGGGCTACCGCCTGCGGCACGAGAAAGCGGCCGAAGATGCCCTTGGCCGAGGTGAAGCTGAGCGTGCCGACGCGGCTGCCGTTCACCAGCACCTGCACATCGCGCTCCGGCTTGGAGCTGTCGGTGTTGGCCCAGCTCGAAAACGTCAGCAGGAAATCGTCGTCGGGCAGCGGCATCAGGATACGGATGATGCCGTAATCGCCGAACGAGCGGATGCCGGTCTTGCTGGGCGGCATGAACCCGCACCAGCGCACCGTGTCGAGCGAAAAGCCGCTGCGGTCGGGCACGAAGCTGATCGGCTCCCCGAGGGGATAGTAGCCGGTCGCCACATTGTCGGCGCGCGGGAAACACGAGGCCGAGCGGTCGATGTAGTAGGCGCGGTACTCGTCGCTGACATTGGGCCTGAGCACCATATAGAGCACGACGAGGTCGAACAGCGCGATCAGCGCCACAACGACCAGATGCC
>JAEWCE010000043.1 GCA_023390785.1 Pseudomonadota bacterium | reverse complement strand
GGCGAAGTTTCGCGGTGGTCTCGGCCGGTTCGGTGAAGACGCGCTGCTCGAGACGGGCAGCGAAGTCACGGTGATCGGCTTTTTCGGTCGGCATCGGAAGTTCCCTTCGCCGGCGAGTATGGCTACCACACCGGCGCGCGCCAACAGGAAATCAGGCGGCGACGCGGCGCGGGGTGATGTCGGCGAGCCACGCCATGGTGGCGCCGGCGAGCATGAAGGCCAGCGCCTGGTGGCCGAGCGCCAGCGGCAGCGGCACGCGCAGCACCAGCGTCGAGATACCGAGGCAGGCCTGCAGCACGATCAGAAGCGCGATGCGCGGCAGCCAGCCATTGGCACCGGCAAAGCCCCCTGCCCCGCGCTTCCAGACCACCAGCGCGGCGGCGTAGAGCACGATGACGTAGGCGATGGTGCGGTGGATGAACTGCACCGTGAGGGCGTTCTCGAACAGGTTCTTCCACCACGGATCGATGACGTTGAGGCCGTCGGGCACGAGGCTGCCATCCATCAGCGGCCAGGTGTTGTAGCCCTGCCCGGCATCGAGCCCGGCGGTGAAGGCGCCGAAGATGATCTGCAGATAAAGCAGCCCGAGCAGCAACAGCACCGGCCCACGCTGGGCATCGGCAGGGATCGGCCGCGACGGACCAAGGCGACGCGCGACCCAGATCAGCGCCAGGAACAGCAGCAGCGCCGCCCCCAGATGCGTGGCCAGGCGATACTGCGACACCGAGGTCAGATCCTGCAGGCCCGACGATACCATCCACCAGCCGATGGCGCCCTGCAGGCCGCCGAGCAGGAACAGCACCGCCAGCGGCACGGCGAGGTTCCAGGAGAAGCGGCGCTGCACCAGAAAGACCACGAACGGTACGGCGAAGACGAACCCGATGACGCGCCCGAGGAAGCGGTGGCCCCATTCCCACCAGAAGATGAACTTGAACTCGTCGAGGCTCATCCCCTGGTTGAGGACGGTATATTGCGGGATCTTCTTGTAGTTTTCGAATTCGGCCTGCCAGTCGGCGGCGCTGAGCGGCGGAATGGCCCCCGAGATCGGCTGCCACTCGGTGATCGACAGGCCGGAATCGGTGAGGCGGGTGATGCCGCCGACCATCACCATCGCCAGCACCATCAGCGCGACGATATAGAGCCAGATGCGCACCGGCCGCAGGCGGTCCGCGGGCACGGCGTTCGGGATGGACTCTGCGGCAGTGAGCGAAACCACGGGCATTGACCGGACAAACAAAATCGGGCGAGGGAATAGCCCCGTACCCCGCCCCACGCAATACGGGCGCTTTGTCGCGCGGCCCGGCGGGCGGCCCGCCCGGCCCAGCCGAAGGATTTGACGCCCCATGCAGCAACGGACCCGCAAGCTCTGGGGCACAGTGGCCATTATCGTGCTGCTGATCGTCTATCCGCTGGCGATCATGCAGATCTATGTGACGACGATGATGGGGCTGCCGTGGTGGGGCGCGGTGGTCGTGCTGTGCATCGCCGGACTGTTGTGGTTCTACCCGGCGAGCTGGCTGGTGCGGTGGATGAGCAAGCCGGACTAGGTCCTAGCGTCCCAGCATCCTGAACACCGCCGGCGTTGCGAACACGTCCATGTAGCGGTGCGCCTGGAACAGGCCGTTGAGCGAAACCCGGGGCAGCGCCGTGAGGCTGTTGCGGTGGCGGCGGTAGAGGCCGCCGGGGATGGTGGTGACGGCCGAGCGGAGGCCGAGGTCGGCGGCCATGGCGTATTCGCGCCGGCCGGCCGAGGCGGTGCCGCCGATCGGGTAGCTCAGATGGATCGGGCGCTTGCCGAACTGCGCCTCGAGCACCTTCAGCGACATGGCGATCTCACTTTGCGCCTGTTCGGCAGGAAGCTTGGCCAACTCATAGTGGTGCACGGTGTGGGCGCCGATGGTGCAGAGCTGGTCGGCGGCGAGGCCGCGCAGTTCGGACCAGTCCATGATCAGCGCACGGCACTGCGCGCCAAGATCGTAGTCGTACTTGGCGGCGAGATCGTGGATCAGCGCCACGCGGGCGGGCTCGGGCATGGTGCGCATCCTCAGATAGAGCGCATCGTAGGCCGCGGTCTTTTCGCGCAGCGTCGCGGTGGGGACAATCTCGGTGTCGCCGCCAATTTCGACCGCGAGCGCGTCGCGGGCGGCGACGATGTCCTCGAGGGCCTGCCACCAGACCTCGCCGACGCCGTCGACCAGTGCGGTCGGCACGTAGAGAGTGAACGGGCATTGCTGCCGGCGCAGCACCGGCAGGGCGAATTTGAGGTTGTCGCGATAGGCGTCGTCGAAGGTGAAGACGGCAAAGCGCTTGACCTGGAAGTCGGCCTCGAGGCGGCGGATGGCCTCGTCGAGATCGACGATGTCGAAACCGAGGGCCCGCACGCGGCGGATGGCGTAGTCGAGGAAGTCCGGTTTCACCTGTAGAATCGCGTTCGGCGAAAAGTCGGCCGGATCATCGGGCAGCACGCGGTGCAGCGTGAAGATGATGCCGCGGGCGCTCGACAGGGCGCGTACGAGCCCGGTGATCCGGGTCGCGGCCAGGGCTTCGAACATGCCGCGGATGGCGGCGTAGCGCAGTCCGGCCATTACGCCACTTCGGATTGTGCCTCGGGCACGGCGACGCTGCGGGCGACTTCGAAGCCGAGCGCGGCGGCGTCGGCAGAGACGGACTCGACCAGCGCGGCGGGCGTGTTGGCGCCGCGCACCAGCACCAGGCGCCCCGGCGTGCCTTCGAACAGCGGCAGGTTGGAGTTGAGGCCAACCCGCCCCGTCAGGACGATCACCACCTCGTAGATGTCGGCCAGCGCTTCAACCAGAGTCATAGCGCGGGGCGAGCGGCGGTCGATGGTCGCGAGGTGCCCCCACGGCACTTCGGCGAGGCCGTCGCGCAGCCTGTGCACGACGTCGCCGAAGCTCACCTGCTCGGCGCACAAGTCGCTGATCCCCGGCTCCGCCGACTGGCGGGCACTGCCGGCATCGACGCGGCAGACGCTGAGGCCGGCCTGCAGGGCATCGCCGGCAAGCATGTCGGCGACGATGGCGGCATCGCGGGCCTCGCTGACGGCGGCCAGCAGGACGATGCGGACGCGGCCGAGGGTCAGATCGGCACTGAGGTTGGAGAGCTCGAGTGCATTTTCGGCTGCGGCCCGGTGCCGCGGCGCGGCGGCGACGGGTTCGACCGTCCAGACGGGCGCGGCGACCGGCGCCGGCTCGGTGACCATGACATCGGCCGGCGGGGTTTCAGTGGCAGCAGCGATGATGTCGGGCTCGGGCAGGTCGCCGAGGTCCGGATCGAATTCGGCGTCCACCTGTGCGGGGTGTTCCGCGTGCTCATCGTCGGCAATGCCGCCTGCCGGCGCTGCGCCGTCAACGTCGTCGTCGTCGTCGCCGAAGGCCGGCTCCTGCAGCCGGGCATTGCGATCGTACACGGCGCGGCCGGACATCAGCTCGCCGAAGAGCACCGTTCCAATCTGCAGCGCCAGCGCCACGAAGCCGACGGCGCCGAGGATCAGCGTTGTCTTGGGCGAGGCCGGCACCGCCGACGGCGCCGCCTGGGTGACGATCCGCACATCGGGCAGCACCGCGCCGCTGTCGGTGCGACTCGAGGCGTCGCGATATTTCAGCAGGTAGGAATCGAGCAGGTCGCGCTGCGCCTTGGCCTCGCGGGTCAGGCTGTCGAGGGTCACCCCGTCCTTGGTCTGGGTGGAGGCGGCGAGTTGGGCGCGCTTCAGGTCGTCGTTGAGCGACGAGATGATGCCGTTCTGCACGTCGACCTGTGCGGCAAGGCCATCGGCAATGCGCTTGGCTTCGGCCCGGATCTGGGCGTTGGTCTGGGTGATCTGAGCGTTGAGCGCCTTGATGGTCGGATGCGCAGGCAGGAGCAGCGCCGACTTTTCGGCGAGCGTGGATTGCAGCGTGGCGCGCTGCTGCATCAGGCTCTGCACCACCGCGCTATTGCGCACGTCGTCGGCGCTCTCGACCGAGGCGCCGGACTTGAGCAGCGAGCGGATCAAATCGCCGCGCTGCTGTGCCGAGTTCTTGGCGGCCTGAGCGTCGGTGATCTGCTTGCCGATGTCGGAAATCTGCTGGTCGGGCAGCGTGGTGCCGTTGGAGCCAGCGAAGATCGAATTCTGCGACTTGAAGTCGGCGACCTTGGAGTCGGCGGCCTGGACCTTGACGCGCAGCTGGTCGATCTGCTGCTGCAACCAGACGGTGGCATCCCTGGTGTCGGTCAGCGACTGCTGGGCGCGGCGTTTCACATGCTCGGCGGCAATGGCGTTGGCGATCTTCGCAGCGAGCTCGGGGTCATAGGAGCGCACGTGGATGGAGATCACGGCGCTGTCGAGCTCGCGCACCACGGTCAGCCGGTCCGAGAGGGTGGCGAGCACCG
>JAEWCE010000326.1 GCA_023390785.1 Pseudomonadota bacterium | reverse complement strand
CCATGCGTGCATAGAGCATGCGCAGCGCCGCGCGGTCGGGGGTCTCGGCCGGCTGGGCCAGTTCGGTGGAGTCGAGCGACGGCCCCTGCCCGCTGAAGGCCTGCATCATCACCTGCTGCATCACCGGCTCGAGCTGCGGGAAGCCGAGCAGCGTCGGCCCGCCATACTCGCCCACGACCACCGGCCTGTCGGCGCCGTGCTTGCGCATCATGGCCCGCACCGCGCCGATGTGGCCCGCGATCGCCGCCGGATCGTCGTAGAGGTGCACGTCGAACAAATCATAAGCATCGCCCGCCGCAGCCAGCACCGTGTCGAAGAACACGCGCGCGGGTCCATCGGCCGGCGCCGAGAGCACGTCGTAGCCGCAGCCGCCGAGCACGATCGTCGCACTGCTGTCGGCCGACCGCACTGCCTTGGCGAATGCCGCGGCCTGCGTCGCATAGACTTCTGCGCTGCCAGCCCATAGCCCGGCATTGGACGGCTCGTTGTTGCATTGCCAATAGGTGATCTTGCCGGCGCAATGGGCCGCGAGGGCACCGACGAACAGCGCATAAGAGGACGGCTCCTTGGCGGGCGAGGCCGGCAGGAAGTCGCTGGCGGTGCTCGTCGCCCAGCGCGAGGCCGACACCACCGTCAGCCAGATCTCGTCGCCCGGTTCGATTTGCGCGAGCAGCGCATCGACCGCGCTCCAGTCGTAGCGGCCCGGCTCGGGTTCGACCTGGTTCCAGGTGATGTAGGCGCGCGCGACACGCGCTCCGAGCGCCCGCATCTGCGGCATGAATTCGCCGGGTGGTCCGAAAACGCCGTAGCTGATGCCGCGGACGATGCCGAGCCTGATATCGTGGTCGCCGTCCATCGGCCGCCTCCCGGTTTGAGGGAAGGCTGCATATAGGTCGCATTGTGGCGATGGCGAGACCTTACTTGCGATGAATTTCCATGGTCCGCACCAGCTCCTCGCGGCTGATGCCGAGGTCGCGCAGCCGATGCTCGGGCGCGAACAGCAGCTCCTGCAGTGCAGCCGCCCGCCGGCGGCGGGCCTGGCGGGCGCCGATCCAGCCGGCAACAGCGGCGACAAGGTTGGCGCCCGGCGCCATGGTGATGTGGTGGGAGGGGACGAAATCGGCGAAGGTCATCTGTTTCTCCATCGGGTGTTCTGCCTTCACGACGAGCCGCGCCGGCGCGTATCGACATCGATGGCGAAAGTTTTGCCAGCCTACCGGTGTCCGGCGGCAAAACCCTTGGAATCGCGGCGAAACGGCCCATATCAGCGATGCAAGGCGGCGCCGAAACCGGCCCCTACCCACCCCGAAACGATGCTGCTATAGAGCCCGAACTCCCTCGGGCGCGCCCTGCCGCCCCGAAGCTCCTCAAGAGTCCCAGAAAATGGCCGATTATACGAACCTGCCGAACAAGGAATTTTCCGTCCGCGAGACCTTCGGCATCGACGTCGACATGAAGGTAAAGGGCTATGCGGAAACCGATCCGCATGTGCCCCCGACCGATCCCGATTACCTGTTCGACCGCAATACCACCCTCGCCATCCTCGCCGGCTTCGCCTTCAATCGCCGGGTCATGGTGCAGGGCTATCACGGCACCGGCAAATCGACGCACATCGAGCAGGTCGCGGCGCGCCTCAACTGGCCGCTGGTCCGCGTCAATCTGGACGCGCATGTGAGCCGTATCGACCTCGTCGGCAAGGACGCGATCGTGCTCAAGGATGGCAAGCAGGTCACGGAATTCCGCGACGGCATCCTGCCCTGGGCGGTGCAGAACAACATCGCGCTGGTGTTCGACGAGTACGACGCCGGCCGCCCCGACGTGATGTTCGTGATCCAGCGCGTGCTCGAGGCCTCGGGCCGGCTGACGCTGCTCGACCAGAACCGGGTCATCACCCCGCATCCGGCCTTCCGCCTGTTCGCCACCACCAACACCATCGGCCTCGGCGACACGTCGGGCCTCTATCATGGCACGCAGCAGATCAACCAGGGCCAGATGGACCGCTGGTCGATCGTCACCACGCTCAACTATCTGCCGCACGACAAGGAAGCCGGCATCGTGCTCGCCAAGGCCAAGTCGTACCAGAACGAGAAGGGCCGCAAGACCGTGGCCAACATGGTGCGCATGGCCGACCTCACGCGCCAGGCCTTCATCAATGGCGACCTCTCGACGGTGATGAGCCCGCGCACGGTGATCACCTGGGCGGAGAATGCGCAGATCTTCGGCGATTTGGGTTTCGCCTTCCGGCTCACCTTCCTCAACAAGTGCGACGAACTCGAGCGCCCCGTGGTGGCCGAATTCTACCAGCGCGTGTTCGGCGAGGACCTGCCGGAGAGCGCCGCGAATTTGGCGGTCACCGCCTGATCGGACGCTGGGCAGCGATGGCGCAGAACATCTACGACGATCCGGCGTTCTTTGCCGGCTACAGCGACTTCCCGCGCTCGCGCCTCGGCCTCGAGGGCACCGCGGAGTGGGAGTCGTTTCGCGCCCTGTTGCCGCCGGTCGCCGGCAAGCGCGTCGTCGAGCTCGGCTGCGGCTTTGGCCATCTGAGCCGCTGGCTTGCGGCTGAGGGCGCGCAGCGCGTCCTTGCCTTTGACCTGTCGGAAAAGATGCTCGCCGCCGCGGGGGCCGCGACCACCGATGCCGCAATCGAGTATCGCCGCGCCGATCTCGACACGCTGGTGCTGGCGCCGTTGGGCGCCGACCTCGTGGTCAGCACGCTGACCTTCCACTACCTCGCCGATTTTGCCCGCCTCGCCTCCATGCTGCACGCAGCGCTGGTGCCCGGTGGCGACCTGGTCTTTTCGGTCGAACATCCCGTCTATGCCGCGCGCGCCGTGCCTGAATGGGCGCCGGCCGCCAACGGCCGCGACGCGTTCGCCATCGCCGACTACAGCCTCGAAGGTCCGCGCCGCACCGACTGGATCGTCGACGGCGTGGTGAAGTACCACCGCACCATCGCCACCATGCTCAATACGCTCGCCGCTGCCGGGTTCGCCTACAAGGCGATGGAGGAGTGGCGCCCGAGCGAAGCCCAGCTCGCGGCCAATCCCGACTGGGCGACGACCGAGCTCGCCCGCCCGATGTTCCTTCTGGTCGCGGTGCACAAGCCCGAGGGGCGCCCCCACTGATGGCC
This sequence comes from Pseudomonadota bacterium, assembly GCA_023390785.1. GTDB lineage: Bacteria > Pseudomonadota > Alphaproteobacteria > Rhizobiales > Devosiaceae > Devosia_A. The sequence goes on along the minus strand of JAEWCE010000326.1, from coordinate 9,761 downwards.
ACCCCTCCGCGCAGCAAGGCCAACAAGCCCGACACCACCCAGGCGTTCAAGAGTGCCATGGGCGCGGCGGTGCGCGCCATCGCCGCCAAGCCCGAGCTCGAGGTGAGCTTTTCGGCCGACCGGCCGCTGCTGACCTCCGACAAGGCACGGCTCGCTAATTTGCCGCGGTTGCCGACCCGCCGCGACGTCGCAATTGCACGCGGCCAGGGCGACGCCATGGCCATGCGCCTGGCGAGCCACGATCCCGATGTGCACCGCCGGCGCTCGCCCGCCGAGCCGGAGGCGCGTGCCGCTTTCGATGCACTCGAGCAGGCGCGGGTCGAGGCGCTGGGGTGCCTGCGCATGCCGGGCATGGCCGGCAACATCCACGAGATGCTGGACGACCGCCTGTTCCGCGCCAATCTGGCCGAGGTCGCCAACAAGGACGATGCGCCGCTGGCCGAGGCCCTGGGCCTGATCCTGCGCGAAAAACTGGCCGGGGTGGCCATTCCCCCCTCGGGCAACGCCCTGGTCGAGCTGTGGAAGAAGGAGATCGAGCAGAAGGCGGGGCTGTCGCTGACCTCGCTGCTGCAGCAATACGAGAACCAGGACCTGTTCGCGCGCGCCGCCAAGCACGTGCTCCGCGACTTGAACCTCGTTCCGGAAGGCGAACTCGACGACGCCGATGGCGACAGCGATGACGACAATGGCGACGACCAGGATCCCGAGCGCGGCCAGGACGACGACAAGACGCCCGAGCAGGGCGAGGGCGAGAGCGAGGATGCCGAGGCCGAAGAGGATCAGGCGCCTGGCGACAGCGACGAGACCGGCGAGACCGACGGCGCCGACCAGGACTTCACCGAAACCGACGACGACCAGCCCGGCGAGGCTGGCGACGAGGCGCCGCTGCCGCCGCCCGGCGCCAACGCCAAGGAATTCTCCAACCAGTTCAACTACAAGATCTTCACCCAGAAGTTCGATGAGATCGTCAAGGCCGCCGAACTCTGCCCGCCCGAGGAGCTCGACCAGCTCCGCGCCTTGCTCGACAAGCAGCTCGAGAGCCTGGCCGGCGCCGTGGCGCGGCTTGCCAACAAGCTGCAGCGCCGGCTGATGGCGCAGCAGAGCCGCAGCTGGGAGTTCGACCTCGAAGAGGGCCTGCTCGATACCGCGCGCCTGACCCGCGTGGTCACCGATCCGCTCGGCGCGCTGAGCTTCAAGCACGAGCGCGACACCGATTTCCGCGACACCGTGGTGACGCTGCTGATCGACAATTCCGGCTCGATGCGCGGACGGCCGATCACCATCGCCGCGATCTGCGGCGACATTCTCGCGCGCACGCTCGAGCGCTGCGGCGTCAAGGTCGAGATCCTGGGGTTCACCACCCGCGCCTGGAAGGGCGGCAAGAGCCGCGAGGCCTGGCTGGAAGCCGGCCGGCCCGCCAATCCCGGCCGCGTCAACGACATCCGCCACATCATATACAAGGGCGCCGATGAGCCGTGGCGCCACGCCCGGCGCAATCTCGGGCTGATGATGCGCGAGTGGCTGCTGAAGGAAAACATCGATGGCGAAGCGCTGGACTGGGCACGCAAGCGTCTGATGGCGCGGTCCGAAAATCGCCGCATCCTGATGGTTATCTCCGACGGTGCACCGGTCGACGACTCGACGCAGAGCGTCAACGCCGGCAACTATCTCGAGGCGCATTTGCGGCAGGTGATCGAAGACATCGAGACCAGAACGCCGATCCAGTTGGTTGCGGTGGGCATCGGCCACGACGTCACTCGCTATTATCGCCGCGCCGTGACGCTGCTCGATGCCGAGGAGCTGGCCGGCGCCCTGACCGACGAGCTGGCCGCACTGTTCGACGAAGAACCGCCGGGCGAGGTCCGCCGGTCGCGCTACGCATGAGGCGTTGCGCGGCGGCGCTGGCCGCCCTGCTTCTCGTCTCCCCTGCCCTCGCCGAGGATGTGACGGTCAATGCCGTGCAATTGTCGCGCTTTGCCGGCGTCGGCCTGGGCGAACGGACCCAGGGCCTGGTGTTTCGCGGCGGGCTCGAGCTCAACAGCGTCACCGACACTTTCGGTGGCCTCTCCGGCGTCGGCTTCGTCGGCGCCGAGGGCCGGCTGGTAATGGTCTCGGACCGCGGCAATTTCGTCTCCGGCCAATTGCTCTACGACGACAAGGGTGCGCCCCTGTCGCTGATCGGCGTCACCATCAAGCCGATCCAGAATTCCAAGGGTGCCGACCTGCCGCGTGCCTTTGCCCGCGATGCGGAGGCGCTGACGGTGATCCAGCAGCCGGGCAAGACGCCGGTGGTGCGCGTCGGCTTCGAGAACCTGACCCGCGTCGCCGACTTCCGCGTCGAAAATGGGGTGCCTACCGGACCGGCCACGGAAGTCGCCATTCCCGACTGGCTGACCAAGACGCGCACCAACGAATCGCTCGAGGCGGTGTGCGTGGCGCCACCCGCCTCGCCGGTGGCCGGCTCGACCCTGCTGCTGACCGAGGGCGTCATCGTCGGCGACGGCCTACACGCCGCCTGGCTGCTCGGGCGCAACGACAAGGGGCCGCTGAGCTATCGCTCCGGCAGCGCCACGGCGCCCACCGACTGCGCCTTCCTGCCCAACGGCGATCTGCTGGTGCTCGAACGCGGCGTGGTGCTGATCAACTTCGCCATGCGGCTGGTGCGTGTTCCCGCCGCCGAGGTGCGGCCCGGCGCCGAGCTCAAGGGCGAGGTGCTGTTCGAGCTGACCGGCGGCGACATCGACAACATGGAAGGCCTGGCCGTGCACCAGACCCCCGCCGGTGAAACCCGCATCACGCTGGTCTCGGACAACAATTTCAACGACTGGGAACGCAGCCTGCTGCTGGAGTTCAGCCTGCCCGATTGAATAACCCAACGTGTTGGGTTATATGACGGCATGATCACGGTGCTGCGCTCGCAGGTCTGCAGATCGCCATCTACAAGGACGACCACGACCCGCCCCACGTCCACGTCTATTGTGGCGGCAAGGCCAAGATCGTTCTCGTCGGTGGCGATGGCCGGCCCGAGCTTGTCAAAGCATCGGCGATGACACGCGGCGAGATCCGCAAAGCATTGCGGCTGGTGACCGAACATCGCGCCCGGCTGCTGCAGGTTCGGAGTGAGATTCATGGCGGGCGTTGACATCACCGACGAAGAAATCGACGCGGCCCTCGAACGTGGCCGTATCGCCGACCTGACGGAGCCGCGCGCCGCGACGGCCCGCTACGACCGCAAGACGGGCCGGGTCGTGATCGACCTCAGGAACGGCAGCACCTTCATCTTCCCGGCACGCCTGGCCCAGGGGCTGGAGAATGCGACCGATGACGAGCTCGAACAGATCACCATCGTCGGTGATGGCTTTGCGCTGCATTGGGAGAATTTGAACGAGGGCTTCACCGTGCCCGGCCTGCTCGCCGGCATCTTCGGCACGCGCAAATACATGGCGAGGCTCGCCGGCCAGGCCAAGTCGCCGGCCAAGGCCGCGGCGGCCCGGGCCAATGGCAAGAAGGGCGGGCGGCCGCGCAAGGCGGCCACCACCGTTACGCCGCTGCCGGCCGCAACGGCATCACCGCGTTCATCAGCAGGCGGTAAGGCATCAGCAGCAGCAGCGCGGCCAGGAACTTCACGCTGAAATCGCCGCTGGCGAGCGACAGCCACAGCGGCACTTCGGCGCCGACGCCGAGCCACGGCGCGCCCATGCCGAGCGAGCCGTCGGCCATGCCGAACCAGATATCGATCGCACCGAAGGCCGGTGCAAAGGCGATGGAAAAGAAGATCACCGTGTCGATCAGCGAGCCCAGCAGTGAAGCGCTGAGCGGCGGCAGCAGCCAGAAGCGGTTCCTGAGCCGCGAGAACACGGCGATGTCGAGCAATTGCCCGACGAGGAACGCCGTGGCCGAGGCGATGGCGATGCGCGGCGTCGACAAATAGGCGGAGAGGCACAGCGCCACGGCGAAGCCGACCAGCACCACGGCGCGGGCGCGACCCGGCCCGTCATAGCGATTGGTCAGATCGGAGACGAGGAAGGCGAAGGGGTAGGTGAAGGCGCCCCAGGTGAGGATGTCGCCCAGATGGATCGGGCCGAGATCCGCCTCGACCGGAAACTGCACGAGAATATTGGAGGCGGTCACGACTGCGATCATGGCGGCGACAGCCATGGCGAAGCGAGCGAACATATCGCACCTTTCTGATACCGGGCGGTCCGGCATCAGACCGGCGCCCGTAAAATGCAAACCGCGCCGGCCGGGAGGCGGGCGCGGTCGAAAATTCTATACCCGAGGCGAAGTTCAGGCGGCGAGCGCGGCCCGCACTTCCTTCTTCAGCGCCAGCGCGTTCGGCGACAGATCGGCGTCGTCGGCCTTGACCAGGAACGCGTCGAGCCCGCCGCGGTGCTCGACCGAGCGCAGCGCGTTGGCCGAGATGCGCAGCTTCACGGTGCGCCCCAGCGCGTCGGAAATCAGCGACACGTTGAGCAGATTGGGAAGGAAGCGGCGCTTGGTGCGGTTGAGGGCGTGGCTCACATTGTTGCCCACCATCACACCCTTGCCGGTCAGCTCGCAGCGGCGTGCCATTTTGAAAATCCTGTCAAAACGGCCCGGTGGCGGGCATTTTCCCGCGGCGGGCCTGAGGTCTACCTTGATCGAGGCTGCTCCATAAAGAACCGTGCCATTTTCGTCAAGCCAAGCTGTGCGTGAACGCCTTGCGCCCCCGCGGAGACGCAGGCAATTTGGCACTTCGCCGCGATTCGCCCCCTCCGGGGCCGTTCGAACCCGAGGGTCCGACTTGGCCTTTGCCCGCCTCTTCAAGACGCTGCCCGCCGCCCTGGCATTCTGTCTGGTGCTCGCCGGAACGGCCCTGGCCGACACGGCGGCGACCGCCACCTATGTCGTGAACCTCGGCGGCAACATCATTGCCACCGCCAATTTCAAGTTCGCTGTGACCGGGACCGCCTATGACCTCGACCTCAACGCCACCGTCAGCGGCTTTGCGCAATTGGTGGCCGCCGGCACCGCCCGCGCCTCCTCGACCGGCGCGGTGACCGGCGACGGGCTCGTTTCCAGCGCCTTCAACCTCACCACCCATTCGGGCGGCGACGAGTTCCGGGTGCAGGTGACCTATGCCAATGCCAACGTCAGCGCCTTCGTCGTTACCCCGCCCATCGTCAACAATATCAACCGCATCCCGATCGAGCGCAGCCAGTTGCTTGGCGTCAACGACTTCCTCGCCTCGTTCATCCTGAAGGGCAACACGCTCGACCGCTCACTGTGCAGCCGGCACGCGCCGATCTTCACCGGCATCGAGCGCTTCGATCTCAATTTCAGCTATGCCAAGGACGACACAGCGACCAGTCCGCGCACCGGCTACCAGGGGCCGGTGGTGCTGTGCAAGGTGAAGTACAAGCCGATCTCGGGCCACTACACCACCAGCGAGCTGACCAATGCGCTGGCGCAGGACGATCGTATCCTCGTCTGGTTCGCGCCGCTGCGCGACAGCGGCTACTTCATCCCCTATCGGGTGCTGCTGACCACCTCGATGGGCGACCTGTCTATGGTGCTGACCAGCCTCAACTGAGCCGCATCATTTCTGCCGCGGCGGGGTAAGCCCGGCGCCGGCGCTTGTCCACCGTCCCTCGGCCTTGGCCTTCACCGCCTCCGCCAGCGTCGCGGCGGCCTGACGAACTTCGCCCTGGATCTCGAGATTGCGGTCGAGCGCCTCGTGCGAGGTGGCATACGGCTCCCAATAGCCGATGTAACGGTCGAGCTCGGCCTTGTTGCCGGCAGCCTCGAGCTGCATGAAGGCCAGCCAATCGCTGAGGGACCGGCGCACGTTCTCGGCGCCCTCGACGTCGCCATGCACGATCACCGAGAACAGCCGCCCCTTGAGATGGCGCGGATAGTCCCAGCCGCCCAGTTCGAGCGCCTTGGCTTCGGGGACGGTCTTGCCGTGCGTGCTGCTGGGGTCGGGGTTGCCGCCGTCGGCGCACACCATGCGGTCCATCATCAGCTTGATCGGCGAAGAGGGCGCGTACCAGTTGACCGGCGACACGATCATGATGCCGTGCGCTCGCACCCACATGGGGTAGATCTCGTTCATCCAGTCCTGCGTCTGGCCGAGCGAATAATTGGGGTAGCACGAACATGGCCAGTGGCAGAGCGCCGCCGCCGTGGAAAAGCACGCTTTGCATGGATGGATGTTGCGTCCGTATTCGGAGGCGAGCCGGCTGAGGTCGAGCACCTCGGTCACGAGGCCGGCCTGCCCGATGGCCTCGCGTGCCATATCGACCAGACGCCAGCTCTTTGAGCTCTCGCCCGGACAGGTGTTTTCGCTGCGCGATGAGCCGTTGATCAGCAGTACCCGCCGCGGCCCCTCGCCGTCGTGTTCGCGCTGCGCGGCATCGATGGCCGCTTTCGCCTCGAGCCAGTCGATGGCGATGTCGTAGTCGGGATCGGCGTAACCCGGACCGGCTTTGCGCGTGCGCGGCGCCTTGCGCGAATGACTGTAGCCATCCCACGCCGCGCTGGCGACGGCCTCCAACTCAGGCTTGAGGCCATCGAAGGCAGGGTCGATGAACTGCGAGGCGAAGCGCCGCTTGAACTCGCTTTCGCTGAGGGTGGCACTGGGCATGACTTTGCGCGCCGGTGGAGTGTCGACCATGATGGCTCCTTGAAGCTGCAAGCAGAAGCGGCCGGACCCCATCTGGTTGCTGCCCGGCGCCATGAACTGACCGAAACGGAGACAGCCGGTTCGCACGCGAAGCCATGCGGAACGGACTTTGCCGCCGCCGCCACAATTATGGTTACCCAAGGGTAAAGATTTCGGCCGTGCCGTTCTGGGACGGTCAACGGCTTTTTTGCCAACACGCGCCTCCGAGAGCGCGGCGGCACCTGGCAATCATCGTGACGGCGTGCAGAAACTTGCCGGCCGGCGGCTTTACCGCTCGTTTACCGGCGCATGAGTCGGGAGCAATTCCGTCGAAAATCAATAAAATCGTAAGCAGTGTGAACCGCCTGGCCACGCTTTCGCCCCGCATGGACCAGGTTGTGGCCGCGATTGCGCGACGTCTCGGCAGCACCCACCAGATGTAGGGGGGAACAAATGGGCATTTGCGCAATGCAGCCGATTCTCCCCCTGTTCGTTCTCACTTTGTTTCACTCGTTAACGCATGCAATTCCCCTAGGCCGGGGACGCATCCTCCCCTACATAGGCCGCGATGACCGCCGTCTCCTCCCTCAAGGCCATCCTTGGGCCCACCAATACGGGCAAGACCTATTTCGCCATCGAGCGGATGCTGGCGCACCGCACGGGGATGATCGGGCTGCCGCTCCGCCTGCTTGCTCGCGAGGTCTATGGGCGCGTCGCCGACCGCGTCGGCAAGGACATCGTCGCGCTGGTCACCGGTGAGGAGCGCATCGTGCCGCCCAAGGCGCGCTACTGGGTGGCGACCGTAGAGGCAATGCCGCTCGACATGCCGGTCGACTGCCTCGCCGTCGATGAAATCCAGGTGGCGACCGATTTCGACCGCGGTCACGTGTTCACCGACCGCATCCTCAAGGCGCGGGGCACGCACGAGACGCTGCTGCTGGGCGCCGCCACCATGGCGCCGCTGATCCGGACGCTGCTGCCCGAAGCCGAGATCATCCACCGACCGCGCTTTTCGACACTGCTTTATGCGGGCAGCAAGAAGATCTCGCGCCAGCCGGCGCGCTCGGCCATCGTCGCCTTCTCGGCGCGCGAGGTCTATGCCATCGCCGAACTGATCCGGCGCGAGCGCGGCGGCGCCGCGGTGGTGATGGGCGCCCTTAGCCCACGCACGCGCAACGCCCAGGTTGCGATGTACCAGAATGGCGACGTCGACTTCCTCGTCGCCACCGACGCCATCGGCATGGGGCTCAACCTCGACGTGCATCACGTTGCCTTCGCCGACGATCGCAAATTCGATGGCCATCAGACGCGGCCGCTGACGCCGGCTGAGTTCGGCCAGATCGCCGGGCGCGCCGGGCGACACATGCACAACGGCACCTTCGGCGTCACCGGCAATGCCGCTCCGTTCGAGGAGGATCTGGTGGTGGCGCTCGAGGGCCACGATTTCGAGCCGGTGCGACAGGTGCAGTGGCGCAACAGCGTGCTCGACTTCACCTCGCTCGACACGCTGCGGCGAAGCCTCGAGCTGACACCGGACAACCGGGCGCTGACTCGCGTACCCATCGCCACCGACCAGCAGGCGCTCGAATTCGTCGCGCGCAACGAAGGCGGCGACCTGGCCATTGGCCGCGCAAATGTCGAATTGTTGTGGCAGTGCTGCGCGCTTCCCGACTACCGCGACATTTCACCGGCACAGCATGGCGAGATCATCACCCGCATTTATACCGATTTGCGACGGCATGGCGCGGTGGCGACCGACTGGATTGCCGAGCAGGTGCGTTTCTGCGACAACGCCTCCGGCGACATCGATACCCTCAGCAACCGGATCCGCCAGATCCGCACCTGGACCTACGTCGCCAACCGGAAAAACTGGCTTGAAGACCCTCAACATTGGCGCGAAAAGACCCGTGACATCGAGGACCGGCTGAGTGACGCGCTGCATGAGCGGCTCACGCAGCGTTTTGTGGACCGGCGCACCAGCGTGTTGATGCGTCACTTGCGAGACAGATCCATGGCTACCCCCGAAATCAACGACCACGGCGAGATCAGTCTCGAAGGGCACGTTATCGGCTCCATCCAGGGCTTCAGGTTTACCCTCGCCCGCTCCGACGGCGACACCGATGCCAAGGGGCTTGCGAGCGCCGCGCAACAGGTGATCGCACCCGAGATCGCCAGGCGCGCCGACCGGCTCGCCGGAGCTCCGAACGAGGAGTTCGTGCTGTCGACCGACGGCCAGATGCGCTGGCGCGGCGAAGTCGTCGCCTCGCTCGCCGAAGGCGATGGCCTCTATGCGCCGCGCCTGATCGTTTTGGCCGACGAGAGCCTCACCGGTTCCGATCTCGAGCGGGTGCAGGACCGGCTGCAGCTCTGGCTGCGCCATCACATCAACACCGTGCTCGAGCCGGTATTGCAGCTCGAGGCTCCCGCCGACCTCGAGGGCAGCGCCCGCGGCCTCGCCTACCGGCTGTACGAAAATCTCGGCCTCCTGCCACGGCAGATGGTGGCCGACGAGGTGAAGGCCCTCGACCAGGACGTGCGCGCCAAGCTGCGCAAGCTCGGCGTCAAGTTCGGTGCCTACCACATCTACGTGCCGCTGGCGCTGAAGCCGGCGCCGCGCGAGCTGGCGCTGATCCTGTTCGCGCTGAAGCATGGCGGATTGCGCCAGCCCGGCGTGAGCGAACTGCCGCATATCGTGCTTTCTGGAAGAACATCGTTCCAGATCGACCCGGAAATCTCGACCAAGCTCTACGAGGTCGCAGGCTTCAAGGTGGCCGGCAAGCGCGCGGTGCGCGTCGACATCCTCGAGCGGCTGGCCGACATCATCCGGCCGCTGATCGCGCTCGATGCGAAGACGCACCAGGGCGAGGTGCCGGCCGGCGCCGCCGAGCGCAACGGCTTCCGCGTCACGGTGGAGATGACGTCGCTGCTGGGCACCGCGGGTGAGGATTTCAACTCCATCCTGACTTCTCTCGGCTATCGCGTGCGGCGCACGCCCAAGGCCGCGGCGCCGGCCGAAATCACGCCGCCGGTCGAGACCGAAGCACAGATCGAGGCAGCGGTGGAGGCTTCGGCCAACAACGACGCCGCCGAGGCTGTCGAGGGCGCTGCTACGCCGGCG
>JAEWCE010000388.1 GCA_023390785.1 Pseudomonadota bacterium | reverse complement strand
AATAGCCGGCTTTGTGCACGGCGCCGGTGCCGGCGCCGGCGGCCAGGGTGGCGAAGCTGGTGCCGGTGGGCGCCGGCGCGTCGAGGACAATGAGCGCCAGATCGTCGGGGTTATTGTAGGCGAAACTGCCCTTGGCCTCAGGGGTCCTGGGGGCGCGGGCGATGGCGGTGACGTCGCGCAGGCGGGCCGACGGCACGTCGGTGAGGGCGGTCGAAAAGATCACCTTGATGGCGCCGGCGCCGCCGTCGGTGCAGTGCGCCGCGGTGAGCATCAGGCGCGGCCCGAGGGCAACCGCGGTGCACAGATGCGTGCCGCCCGGCGCCTGGTCGAGCACGGCGGCGACCGACCTGGCCACGACCTCGTTGGCGCCCATGGGCTTGCCGCCGAAGACGGCGAGGGCCGGCGTCGCCAGCAGGCCGAGCGCCAGGGCGGCGGCCGCGACCGATCGGATCAGAACTGCCACTCGCGGGCCTTGCCGACGAGGAAATCGCGGAAGACGCCGACGCGCTTGGAATTCTTGAGGGCCGGCGGATAAACGAAATAGGCCTCGTAGGCCGGCAGCTCGACGCCTGTCAGCACGCGCTTCAGGCCGGTTTCGACCTCGGTGACGTAGTCGGGCAGCATGGCAATGCCGATACCGGCGCGGCAGGCCTGCAGCATGCCGAAGATGGCGTTGACCTTGAGGGTCGAGCGGCGCGGCGAGGAGTCCGGGCGGCCCAGACGCTCGAGGTAGTTGATGTCACCGAGGTAGGACGGCACCGGATCGCCGAAGGTGATGATGCGGTGGTTGTCGAGCTCCTCAAGGGTCGAGGGCTCGCCGTACTGGTTGAGGTAGTCGAGCGACAGGTAAAAGTGGTTGTGCACCGTGAACAGCTTGCGCTGGATCATTTCGGACTGGTTGGGGCGGTGCAGGCGGATGGCGACGTCGGCTTCGCGCATGGCGAGGTCGAGCTCGGCGTCGTTGAGCTTTATGTCGATCTGGATGTCGGGATAGAGCAGCAGGAATTCGTGGATGCGGCTCGACAGCCAGGTGGAGCCGATGCCCACCGTGGTGGTGACGATGAGCTGGCCGATGGGGATGTCCTGGCTCTCGGACATCTGCGATTCGACCTGCTGCAACTCGGCGTGCATGCGGTGCGCGGTGCGGAACAGGTGTTCGCCCACTTCGGTCAGCACCAGGCCGCGGGCGTGGCGGATGAACAGCTTGAGGTTGAGGTCGTCCTCGAGCGCCGAGATCTGCCGCGACACGGCCGACTGGCTCATGTTCAGCTTCTCGGCTGCGTGGGTGAAGCTCCCCGATTCCGCCGCGGTGTGGAATATGCGGAGCTTGTCCCAATCGAGCATGATCTATTCCGCCGCTTCCGCAAGGTTTTCTTCGGCGAGGAAGCGCTCAGCCTCGAGCGCGGCCATGCAGCCCATGCCGGCGGCGGTGACGGCCTGTCGGAACACGTCGTCGGTGACGTCGCCGGCGGCGTAAACCCCGGGGATGTTGGTCTGGGTGGTGCCGGGCTTCACCTTGAGGTAGCCGCCGGGCTTCATGTCGAGCTTCTCGCGGAAGATGGCGGTGGCCGGGGTGTGGCCGATGGCGATGAAGATGCCGTCGACCGCGAGCGTTTCGGTCTCGCCGGTGGCGGTGTTGCGGAGCACGGCGCCGGTGACCGAGGGCGGCATCTGGCTGCCGGTGATGTCGGCGAGCTCGGTGTTCCAGCGCACCTCGATCTTGGGGTGCTTGAACAGGCGCTCCTGCAGGATGCGTTCGGCGCGGAACTCGCTGCGCCGGTGCACGACGGTGACCCGGGAGGCGAAATTGGTGAGAAACAGCGCTTCCTCGACCGCGGTGTTGCCGCCGCCAACCACGATGACGTGCTTGTCGCGGTAGAAGAAGCCGTCGCAGGTGGCGCAGGCAGACACGCCAAAACCCTGGAATTTCTGCTCGGACGGCAAGCCCAGCCAGCGGGCCTGGGCCCCGGTGGCAATGATCACGGCGTCGGCGGTGTAGGTGGTGCCGCTGTCGCCCTTGAGGGTGAAGGGCCGGCGGTCGAAATCCACCTCGACGATGAGGTCGTTGACGATCCGAGTGCCGACATGTTCGGCCTGTGCCTTCATCTGCTCCATGAGCCAGGGGCCCTGGATGACGTCGGCGAAGCCGGGGTAGTTCTCGACATCGGTGGTGATGGTGAGCTGGCCACCCGGCTGCGTGCCGTTGATCATCACCGGCTCGAGCATTGCACGCGCCGCATAGATGGCCGCCGTGTATCCGGCCGGACCCGACCCGATAATCACAACCTTGGAGTGCATCTGATAGTCCCTCTTGCAGGCTGCCAATGTAGTGGCGAGACCATGGCAGATTCAAGTCGAGCCCGGCCGGAACGGCCCGGTTTGCGGGCCATACTCACCGAAATGTCAGTCCTCGACCGACAATTGCCCGGACTTCAGGCCGTGCCCAGGCGGGGCCCGACGGGGCGGCGAGAAGCTATGCAGGAATCGCGGAGGTGTTTCGATCTCCCAACCGTATTGCCGGGATTCGCTCTGGCCCGATCGGCCGTAAAAGCGCCCGATCGGCCAACCGCTTTGTCGATATTCGCTCTGACCCGATCGGCCGCAAAAGCGCCCGATCGGCCAACCGCTTTACCGAGATTCGCTCTGGCCCGATCGGCCGCAAAGAGCGCCCGATCGGCCAACCGCTTCAGACGTATTTGAGGTCGAGGATCTCGTAGCTCTTGGTGCCGCCGGGGGCAGGGACCTCGAAGCTGTCGCCCTTGGCCTTGCCGATCATGGCGCGGGCGATGGGCGAGGAGATGGAAATGCGGCCTTTGCTCGCGTCGGCCTCGGCGTCGCCGACGATGGTGTATTTGCGCTCTTCCTCGGAGTCCTCGTCGACGATCTTGACCGTGGCGCCGAACTTCACGGTGTCGCCGCTGAGCTTCTTGACGTCGATGACGTCGGCGAGGGCAAGCAGGGCTTCGAGCTCCTGGATGCGGCCCTCGTTGAGGCTCTGCTGCTCCTTGGCGGCGTGGTATTCGGCGTTTTCGCTGAGATCGCCATGGGCGCGCGCCTCGGCGATGTCGCGCACGATGCGCGGCCGCTCCTCGGACGTGCGATGACGATATTCCTCGGTCAGCGCGGCGTGGCCGGCTGGGGTCATCGGAATCTTGTCGGGCATCGGCGCCTCCGTCGTCAAAAAATCAAAGGTCCGCTTCGCCTTGGCGTGGAGCGGACCGGAAGGGTTCGGAATTCGCACAGAAACTGCCTGTCCAGCGCGTTCCGGTCAAGCGGGGCCGCGTGGGCAGGGCGGGCGGGACCGGCGGCCCCGCCCGGAACCGGTGGTCAGGGCTTCACCGCAGCCCAGGCGGCGTCGCTCATGATCTCGGCGGCGCGCTTGGCGGCGATACGGGCGCGCCCGCCGGTGGCGAGGCGCAGGAAATTGTACGCCGGGCCGAGGATCAGCGAATGCGCGGCCGGCCAAGGCAAGTCCTTGACTTTTCTCGCTTTTGCGAACTTCGCGTAGGACGCCTGGATGGAGCCCTGGCCTTCGGCGAGGGTATCGGCGATTTCGGCGAATTCCGGGGCCGTCACCGCCAGGGTGCGGATTTCGTCGGTGAAGCGGAACAGTTCGGGATTCTTGAGACCCCAGGTGACGAGGCCGCCGGCGGCGGCACGAACGACCGCCTCGGCGGTGTCGTTGGAGCTCTGCGATTCGCCCGACCAGCCTTCGACCGCATCCTCGAGGAGCGCCATGGCCAGCGCGCCCTTGCCGTCGAAGAAGTGATAGATCGAGCCGGTGGTGGCGCCGGAGGCCTCACGGATGTCGTTGATGGTGGTGGCGATATAGCCCTTTTCGAGGAAGCAGCCGAGGGCTGCTTCGAGGATTGATTCGCGGCGTTCGTCGCCGGTCAAGCGCTTGCGAGGCTTCACTTTTTTGGCAGCGGCGCGAGCCATCTGAGTCCCTTTCCTAAAAGATTTCTCTGGAATTTGTTTCCAGCATGAACTAGAGCGAAATTCTAGTCGAGCGTTTTGTTTGACGCAGGGGATATAAGCGGTGGGAAAGCGTTGACCAAGGACGATGGCATGACAAAGGCAGGGTTGCGATCCTGCCAGTTGAAGCGATAGGTCATGTTTTCGGCGCTAAGCGGCTGTGCCGTATAGCATTTCCTGCAAATGCAAGCCTGTGGCATATCGCGTTATGAGCCGGCGCGGCCGGGGCGGGCGCCGAAAAAACGAAAGGCGCGGCCGGTGGCGGCCACGCCCTCCCGTTTCGGTTCTACCTGAATGGTTGGGATCAGCCAGCCATCGAGAGATTGTCGGCGGCGGACTTGCCGGTCCGCTTGTCCTTGACGATCTCGTAGTTGACCTTCTGGCCCTCATCGAGGCCATTGAGGCCGGAGCGCTGGACGGCGGAGATGTGCACGAACACATCCGCCCCGCCCTCATCGGGCTGGATGAAACCGTAGCCCTTCTGCCCGTTGAACCATTTCACAGTGCCGGTAGCCATATAAGTCCCTCTCGCTGTCTCTGCCGTGGCGAACCGCCTCCGGCGGCTGTTCACCAATCGAAATCTCGGTAGTGACGTCAGCAGGCGCGTTGAGGCGTCGCCAGGCACAGACAGTCGGCCGCAATATTCGACCAGAGCGTTCTAGCCTGAATTGTTAACGGACACAATATGTCGCAGGCACGACAAATCACCGGGCCAGTTTAGGGCTGTCCGGAGCCAAGTAGCTGTTGGCGATGCGACGCGTTCGGCCCTTTTGGGGCCAAGTCCCACGGTCAGCGGCCACTCGCATGAGTCGCCAGCCGGGGCGGTAAGAGGATTTGACGTTTACGTCACCGATGGGGCAGCGTCCAGTGAAACTCTGCCGCCCCGCAAACCTGTGACCATGACCCCGATCCGTGACGACTTCCGCTCCGACACCGTAACCCGCCCGAATGCCGCCATGCGGCGGGCCATGGCCGAGGCAGAGGTGGGCGACGATGTGTTCGGCGATGACCCGACGGTCCGCCGACTCGAGGCGGTGCTCGCAGAACGGCTGGGGAAGCCGGCGGCGGTGTTCATGGCGTCGGGGACGCAGTCCAACCTCTGCGCGCTGCTGGCCCATTGCGGCCGCGGCGACGGGTATATCGCCGGCATGGATGCGCATTGCTACGCGCACGAGCAGGGCGGCGCGGCGTGGATCGGGTCGCTGCAGCCGCAGCCGGTGCCGCACCAGGCCGACGGCACGCTGGCGCTCGACGATATCGCGGCGGCCATTCATGGCGGGGATGATCCGCACGTCGCCGAGACACGGCTGCTGGCGCTCGAAAACACACTGGGCGGCCGGGTGATGCCGTTGAGCTGGCTGGCGGAGGCGACGGCGCTGGCACGCGAGCATCGGCTCAGCGCGCATCTCGACGGGGCGCGGGTGTTCAATGCGGCGGTTGCCGGAAATGTCGACGTGGCCGAGATCGCGCGGCCCTTCGATACGATCTCGGTCTGCCTCAGCAAGGGCCTCGGCGCGCCGGTGGGGACGGTGCTGGTGGGCGAAACGGAGTTGATCGCCAAGGCGCGGCGGCTGCGCAAGGCCGTCGGCGGCGGCATGCGGCAGGCCGGGATCCTCGCGGCGGCGGGGCTGTATGCGATCGAGCACAATGTCACGCGGCTGGCCGACGACCATGCGCGGGCGCGGCGGTTGGCCGAGGGGTTTGGCCGGATCCCGGCGCTCAAGGCGGAAGCCTACACCAATATCGTCTGGGTCAAGCTGGCGCCGGAGAGCGCCAAGGCCTTCACCGAGTACCTGGCGGGCGAGGGGTTCGGCATCACCGGCGGCTATCCCGGTGCGAGCGGGGCGCAGCAGCGCTGGGTGACGCATCTGGATATCGATGACGCGGCGGTGGAGCGGGCGATCGCGGCGGCCGAGCGGTTTTACGCGACGGCGCGGGTGTAGGGGAAGGAATTGGGCGTCGAGCGGCCGCTCAGGCGGGCAGGGTAACCCTGGCCCAGATGGGCAGGTGGTCGGAGGCTTCGCGGGACATGGCGGTGCGGTGGACGCCGGCTTCGGCGATGGCGATGTCCTCGGTGACGATGATGCGGTCGAGGGAAAAGACCGGCATCGAGGCGTGAAAGCTCGGGCCGCAGGTGACGATGGTGTGGCGCTGCTCGAAGGCGCGCAGCACACCGGATTTGAGGTCCGGCTCGTTGAGGTCGCCCATCAGGATGGTGGGCATGTTGGCCTCCAGCGCGCGCAATTCGGCGACGATGGTTTCGGTCTGCAGCTGCCGCCACTTCTTGGTGAGGCCCAGATGCATGCCGACCACGCGGACGAGGCGGCCGCCGAGGTCGAGGTCGGCGACGGCGGCGCCGCGCGGCTCGAGATGCGGCAACGCCATCGGACGGGCCGCAGCCACGGTAATGGTCTTGCGGGCGAGGATGACGTTGCCGTGATAGCCAAGGCTTTGCGGGCGGGGTGAGAAGTTGATGGCGCGATAGTCGGTCTCGCGCTCGATCAGCTCGGGGTCGAGGGCGGTGATGCGTGAGCCGAAGCGGCGATCGACCTCCTGCAGGGCGACGATGTCGGCGGCGACTTCGTTGAGCACGCCGAGCACCCGGGCCGGACGCCGGCGCCAATCCAGCCCGACGGCCTTGCGGATGTTGTAGGACGCGACTTTGATCTGCATGGAGGAGGAAGACGGAGCGGGCACGAGGGTTGCGAAGCTAGCGGCTGCGGCAGGGCCGGTCCAAGGATTTGTTCATGCCCTGTCCAAGCGGAGTCTGTTTGTCCCGCGAGAGGGCCGATCGTCCAACGGAGGTCAGCTGAACACCAGACGCAGGCCAACGATGGTGAGGATGATGGCGAGCAGCCAGCGGATGACGCGCTCGTTGATCAGCGGGGCGAGGCGCGAGGCGATGAGGACGCCGGGGACGGAGCCGCAGAGCAGCGCCAGCAGCATGTGCCAGTCGACATCGCCGATGGCCCAGTGGCCGAGCCCGGCGACCAGCGTCAGCGGCACGGCGTGGGCAATGTCGGAGCCGATGATCCGGTGCACGGTGAGCTTCGGATAGAGCAACAGCAGCACGGTGACGCCGATGGCGCCGGCGCCGACCGAGGAGATGGAGACGAGGATCCCCAGCACCGCCCCGGTGAGGACGGTCAGCACGGCCTGCGGGCGGGGCGGCAGCTCGCGATGGCGGCCGGCGAAGTGGGCGATGGCCGAGCGAAAGACCATGCTGATGGCGGTCAGGACCAGCACGGTGCCGAGGATCAGGGCGAGCAAATGCGCGGTGGCCGAGCTCTGCGTGCCGGTGCCCGAGAGCAGCCAGACGGTGGTGGTGGCCGCGGGGACGCTGCCCAGTGCAAGGCGGAAGACAATGCGCCACTCGACCGTGCGGTTGAAGCCGTGGACGAGCGTGCCCACGCTTTTGGTGGTGGCAGCATAGAGCAGGTCGGTGCCGACGGCAGTGGCGGGATGGATGCCGAAGAGCAGGATCAGCAGCGGCGTCATCAGCGAGCCGCCGCCCACGCCGGTAAGGCCGACGATGAAGCCGACGCACAGGCCGGACAGCGCGTAGAAAACTTCGATCGGTAGAGTCAAACAGGCCCGCCCAGGCTTCCCCCATTGCGGCGGACCCTAGTGGCACATGCACAGGCTGGCTAGGCTTGGCCGGAGCAGGAATTCGCGCCGATTTCGGCGTCGGCGCGAATTCGTGCCTTCCTGCGCGGTGTCAGCTCGTCCCGAGGGCCAGGCGGATGGCCTGCTCGACGGGGGAGTGGACGCCACCGGTGCGGTCGAGCTGCAGCGGTTCGAACAGGCCCAATGGCGGCTGTGCCATGAATTTGGGATTGGTTCCGCGATGCGGCTGGGCGGCGTGGACCAGGAACGGGTGGCAGAGATAGACCGTGCCGGCGGGGCCTGTTGCGACGGCTTCGGGAAGATGCGCCGTCGAGGCATACCCGTCGCGGCTGAGTTCGCCGAGCGACAGCCCCGCTTCGCCTGCGGGCGCCAGCTCGCGGGCGATGTGCTGGTGTGATCCGACGCGGATGCGGGTGGGCGCGTCGTCCTCGCCGACATCGGAGTAGAGGAACAGCATCAGCAGCGCGCGTTGCCTGGAGTAGATGTTGGCGCGCCACGACATGAAGTCGTCTGGGCGCTCTTCCCAACCGTAGCTCACATCGACGTGCCAGCCATCGTCGCCCGGCGCCTGGGCGGACGGGAAGCGGATGGGGAACGTCCCCATGCTGAAGCGCGGCTCCCACCGGCCCCGGCCGACGAGCTGGTTGAAGGCGATGTGCAGCCGCCGCGTGTTCGCGGAGGCGCTGAACGGCGCGTCCTCGCACGAATTGATGCGAATGACGGGCCGGGTCCAGGTCCTGGGGTCGTCGGGGGCGCACCCCGTGAGGGACCACAGGATGGCCCGACATTCGTCGGCGACGGGTCGGGGAAAGGCGTCGTCGATGCGGACGAAGCCGTCAGAGATAAAGGAGGCGATCTGAGCGTCGCTCAGCGCAATAGGATTGGCAGGCATGGAATTGATCCGTTGTTCGCAATGCATCGCGAGCGGGCGTTGGCCGCGCTCGATCGAGTGCCCGGGAACGGGCGCCGGTCAGAGGCCGGAGCGGCGGGTTGCGAAGTTACGGATCATCATCATTGTGGGGCGCACCATAGCGATGCGGTCGGCGAGGTCAACCCTTGGCGCGGCGGCGACGGTCGCCGGCAAGGAGCGCGACGGCGACCCCGCCGAGGATGAGAATGGTCGATACGGCGAGCCGCAGCGTCAGCGGCTCGCCGATCAGCAGCACGCCGCCGGCCGCGGCGATGGCCGGCACAGTGAGCTGGACGATAGCGGCGCGGGTGCGCGACAGGCTGGGTAGAACGGCGTACCAAACGATATAGCCGAGGCCGGAGGCAATGGCGCCCGAGGCAAGGGCGTAGGCCGTCGCGAGCGGCGACGGGGCCTGCAGCAGCAGGCCGACCAGGATCAGCACGATGGCGGCCGGCAGGGTGCGGATGAAGTTGCCGGCGGTGTCGGCGACGGGCGAGGCCGAGCCGCGGCCGATCAGGGTGTAGGCGGCCCAGCCGAGACCGGCGCCGGCCATCAGCACGGCACCGGGCGGCGAGGGGGCGACGAGGCCGGGCGAGACGAGATAGGCAAGGCCGGCAAGCGCCACCAGCAGCCCAACTGCCTCGAGCGGGCCCGGGCGATCGCCCTTGTACACTGCCCAGCCGAGGATGCCGACCTGCACGCTGGCGAACAGGATCAAGGCGCCGGTGCCGGCGCCGAGCAGCACGTAAGCAATGGAGAACAGGATGGCGTAGCCGAACAGGCTCGCGGCGCCGGCCCAGGAACCGGCGACGGCGAGCCGGCGGTCGCGGACCAGCAGGATCACGCCGAGGGTGAGGGCGCCGGCGGCGAGGCGGATGCCGGTGTAGGTCGCCGGCTCTGCCCCGGCGGTGGCGAGAGCCAGCCGGGCGAGGATGGAGTTGGCGGCAAAGGCCAGCATGGAGAGCGCGGTGAGAAGGATGGTCCTGAGCATCGCCGCGTCCCCCGACCGAGCCGGCGGCGACTACGCCCGAGTGCGGCCGGCGCGTCAAGTCGCGGGGCCGCTCAAGCCCCCTTGCTTTTGGCGTTGGAAGGAGTAGGTGCTCGCCGCCCTCCGAGACCACCCTTCCATGCGCCCCCTGCAAAATTCCTCCGGCGACCTCGTCGTGGATCGTCGTGCCGGTTTCGCGGCGGCGCTGGCGCGCGACAAGGACTTTGCGGCCGCGGCGGAGGTGATGGCTGGCGCGGTCGAGGAGCGGCCGGGGTGGACGGCCGGCTGGAGCCTGCTCGGGGACTACCACGCCGAAGCCGGGAACAGCGCCGGGGCCATCGCGGCCTATGAGCAACTGGCGCGGCTCGATGTGGACGGCGTGTTCGGCGCCGGGCTGAAGCTTGCGGCGCTGGGGGCAGCGCCGGCCCCGCGCGGTACCGAGATCGCCTATGTGGAATCGCTGTTCGACGACTATGCCGGACGCTTCGAGGCGGAGCTGGTGGTGGGGCTGGGCTATGCGGCGCCAGCGCGGCTGGCGGCGTTGATCGAGGCCGAGCTCGGACGGCGCGGCGTCGAACAGGCGGGCCATGCGCTCGATCTGGGGTGCGGCACCGGACTGATGGGCGAGCGGCTGCGGCGGCGGGCGTCGTTCCTCGAGGGCGTCGACCTGTCGGGGGCGATGGTCGAGACGGCCGGCCGCAAACGCGTCTACGACCGGTTGCACAAGGCGGAGCTCACGGCCTTCCTTGCCGGGCACGCCGGCGGTGTGGACCTGATGGCCGCCGCCGACGTGCTGAACTATTGCGGGGCGCTGGCGCCGGTCCTCGGCGCGGCGTTCGGGCGGCTGGCGCCGGGCGGGCTGTTCGCCTTCACGCTGGAACGGCACGACGGGCCCGAGCCGATGTTGCTGCAGACTTCATTGCGCTACGCCCACAACGAGACGGCGGCGCTGGCGGCATGCCGCGAGGCGGGGTTCGAGATCGTCGCCAGCGAGACGTCGCCGCTGCGCCACGACCGCGGCGCACCGGTGCCGGGCCTGCTGCTGCTGGTGCGAAAACCGGACCGCGCCGTGGCGGCGATGAGCGCGGCCGAGGCGGAGCTGGCGGCGGAGGTCGTGCCGCTGGTGGCGGTGGAGTAGTCCTGCCGGGGCAGACGGCGGGTTGCCCTCGTTGCATGCTGGCGCGACTAGCGCCGTCCACGACGAAGCAGAATCGCCGGTGCTCGTGCCCCCGTCCCCAGCCCCTCCCCGCAAAGGGGAGGGGGGCGATAGAGCCGCAAGAACAGTGATGCAGTCCGGCTCCCTCCTGTGGGGAGGGCTTGGGCCACGATCACCGCAGGGCTGATCGTCACGCCGCGAAATAGTCCTGCAGCGGGCGGACGGTGAGATTGCCGTCCTTGTAGCCGATGATGCCTTCGACGGCGGCGACGGCGCCGGGGATGGTGGTGTAGTAAGGGATCTTGCCCATCAGCGCGGTGCGGCGGATGTCGCGGCTGTCGGAGATCGACTTGGCCCCGTCGGTGGTGTTGATGACGAGCTGCACGCCGCCGTTCTTCATGGAGTCGACGATGTGCGGCCGGCCCTCGGCCACCTTGTTGACCTTGGTGGCGACGATGCCGTTCTCGGTGAGGTATTTCCACGTGCCGGCGGTGGCGACGACCTTGAAGCCGGCGGCCTCGAGGTGGCGCATCGGCTCGATGATCAGCGGCTTGTCGTCGTCGCGGACGGAGATGAACACGGTGCCTTCGCGCGGCACCTTGCTGCCCGAGCCGATCTGCGACTTGGCGAAGGCCAGTGCGTAGTCGGTGTCGAGGCCGATGACCTCGCCGGTCGACTTCATCTCCGGGCCGAGCACAGTGTCGACGCCGGGGAAGCGGTTGAAGGGGAACACGGCTTCCTTGATGGCAATGTGGTGGAGCGGCGTTTCACTGAGATTGAACGAGGCAAGGCTTTCGCCGGCCATGATGCGCGAGGCGATCTTGGCGATGGGTTTGCCGATCACCTTGGCGACGAAGGGCACGGTGCGGGAAGCACGCGGATTGACCTCGAGGATGTAGATGGTGCCGTCCTTGAGGGCGTATTGCACGTTCATCAGGCCGCCGACCTTGAGAGCGAGGGCGATCTCTGTGGTCTGGCGCTTGAGCTCGGCGATGATATCGGGACCCAGATGCATCGGCGGCAGCGAGCAGGCGCTGTCGCCCGAATGGATGCCGGCCTCCTCGATGTGCTCCATGATGCCGCAGACGAAGACGTCCT
Organism: Pseudomonadota bacterium; assembly: GCA_023390785.1. Classification (GTDB taxonomy): domain Bacteria; phylum Pseudomonadota; class Alphaproteobacteria; order Rhizobiales; family Devosiaceae; genus Devosia_A. Next base: position 1,696 of record JAEWCE010000388.1, on the reverse strand, counting down.
TGCCGTCGCTGAGGCAATCGACGTCGATCTCGATGGCGCGGCTGAGATAGGCGTCGAACAGCAGCGGATTGTCGGAGAGCACCGAGTTGATCTGGCCGGTCTTGTCGTTGGGGTAGCGGATGAGGATGTCGGGCGGCACGAGCGAGGTCAGCGTGCCCTGCACGTAGTTCTCGAACTCGGCAGGCGAGTGGACGATCTGCATGGCGCGGCCGCCCAGCACGTAGGACGGGCGGATGACCAGCGGGTAGCCGAGCCGCTCGGCGACGATGCGGGCCTGCTCGAGCGAATAGGCGATGCCGTTGCGCGGCTGCGTCAGCTCGAGCCGGTTGATGAGTTTCGAGAACAGGTCGCGGTCTTCGGCGAGATCGATGGAGGCGGGCTGGGTGCCGAGGATCGGCACGCCGGCCTTCTCGACGGCGTCGGCGAGGTTCAGCGGGGTCTGGCCGCCGAACTGCACGATGACGCCGTGCAGGGTGCCGTTGGACTTTTCGCGCTCGAGGATCTCGATCACGTCCTCTTCGGTCAGCGGCTCGAAATAGAGCCGATCGGAGGTGTCGTAGTCGGTCGAGACAGTCTCGGGGTTGCAGTTGACCATGATGGTCTCGTAGCCGGCATCGCGCAGGGCGAAGCTGGCGTGGCAGCAGCAATAGTCGAACTCGATGCCCTGGCCGATGCGGTTGGGACCGCCGCCGAGGATGACGACCTTGTTGCGGCCGGAGGGCCGGGACTCGTCGGCCGGCTGGCCGAGGAACGGCGTCTCATAGGTCGAGTACATATAGGCGGTGGGCGAGGCGAATTCGGCGGCGCTGGTGTCGATGCGCTTATAGACCGGGTGCACACCGAGGGATTTGCGCAGGGCGCGCACGTCCCTGGCCTGCTTGCCGCTGAGCTCGGCGAGGCGGCGGTCGGAAAAGCCCATGGATTTGACGTGGCACATCAGGTCGGCGCGGTCGGGCAGGCCGAACTCGCGGACCTTGGCCTCGGTGTCGACGATGCCTTTGATCTGTTCGAGGAACCACATGTCGATGCGCGAGGCATCGTAGATGTCCTCGAGGCTCATGCCGAGCCGCATGGCCTCGGCGACATAGAGCAGGCGGCTGGGGGTGGCGACCGAAACGGCAGCGCGGATGGCGTTGCGGTTCTCGTCCTCGTTGAGGCCGAGGCCGGGGATGCCGATCTCGTTGAGGCCGGTGAGGCCGGTTTCGAGCGAGCGCAGCGCCTTCTGCAGCGATTCCTGGAAGGTGCGGCCGATGGCCATGGCCTCGCCCACCGACTTCATCGAGGTGGTGAGGCGGTTGTCGGCGCCGGGGAATTTCTCGAAGGCGAAGCGCGGAATCTTGGTGACGACGTAGTCGATGGCCGGCTCGAACGAGGCCGGGGTGGCGCCGCCGGTGATGTCGTTCTCGAGCTCATCGAGGGTGTAGCCGACGGCCAGCCGGGCGGCGACCTTGGCGATGGGGAAGCCGGTGGCCTTGGACGCCAGCGCCGAGGAGCGGCTGACGCGCGGATTCATCTCGATGACGATCATGCGGCCGTCGGCGGGATTGATGGCGAACTGCACGTTGGAGCCGCCGGTTTCGAGCGAGCGCAGCGCCTTCTGCAGCGATTCCTGGAAGGTGTGGCCGATGGCCATGGCCTCGCCCACCGACTTCATCGAGGTGGTGAGGCGGTTGTCGGCGCCGGGGAATTTCTCGAA
>JAEWCE010000275.1 GCA_023390785.1 Pseudomonadota bacterium | reverse complement strand
GCTGCTGCTGGCCGAACGGATCGAGCTGCTGCTGCAATTGCTGAGGTGGCGGGCGCCGCACCACGCGCTGCCGCTTCTTGGCCTTCGCCTTGCGCTTGGTCGCCTTGTCGTCGGCCTTGCTCTCGGGCTTGCTTTCGGCCTTGGCCTTCGCCGGCGCATCCTTCACGGCCGTCGTCGCCGGGTCGTTCAGCGCGGCCAGCTTGTTCGAAGCGACGTCGGGCGGCGGGGGCGGCATGGGCATCGACCGGTGCCGGCTCGCTGGCGGTCGCGGCGGCGGCAGGCTGAACGTCAGGCTTGGCGTCCGGCTTGGCGTCGGGAATCGACGCCGTGGCGTCCGCTGGAGTGAGCGTGTCGGCGGCAGCCGGCGCAGCGGCTTCCGTCGTCGTCTCGGCCTCGGCCGGCTCGATGGCCGCCGCTTCCGCCGCGGGCGCTGCGACCTGCGCCGGGACGTCAGTCTCGGTCAGCGCAGCGACCTGCTCCGGCTCGGGCTCGGTTGCCGGCAGTCCAATGGTCGGCACTTGGTCGCGCAACGACGGCTCGGGGGCGGCCGTGACCTCCGGCTCGGCACGGAGGATCGCGAGCACCGGCTGGGCGGGCTCGGAAGCCCGCGCGAACATCTGCTCCTGCGGGCCGTTCCGCCAGGAGGGGTTGCTGACATACTGCTGGTGGCTCGCGCGTAGCAGCGCGGCGGCGCCCAGGCCGAACACCAGGATGGAGGTTGACAGCAAGATCGCGGCAAACAGGAAGCGAAAGCCGGGAAGCATCGAAGGATTGCGGATTTCCGCCCCGGCAGCGTGGGGTGCCAGGGCCCAAGAGCCATCTGAACGCGGTGACGGTACTGTTTGCCGCGTTCGCCGCGCGGGAATCGGAGCTCAAATCGGCGGCGAATCAGGCTGATTCGAACATACCGCAACGATTCCGACCCGTTCCGTTAAATTCGGAGCCGACGTGTCGGGCAATCCGCGGCGCGATCCGATTTCCGCCCCGTGATGCAACGGGGCAACGGTAGTCTTGCGGATCACAAAACGGCAAATCCGGCTCAAATAAGCCTGATATGTCTTGAATGTGCCGCTATCTTCCGTCATCTGGCCGTTAACGGTCCGATCGGGCTTGGGGACTATACAAGAGCGATGATGATCAAACATTTTCTGACGATATGCGCTGCCGCAACGCTCGCTGCGGCCGGAACCTCGCTCGCGCAGGCTCAGAGCTATCCGGTCCAGCAGGTGCCGGCCTACGGCGCACCGTCGGAGTATCGCCCCGGCGATCGCACGCCGAATTTCGATGCGCTGGACGATGACGACGACGGGATGCCGCATGCATCGTTGCCGCCGCCCGGCCCGGCTGACGATCCGCGCTATAGCCGCCCTCTCGGCGCGCCCCCGGTCTATTCGGCAGCCCCGCCCCAGGGGCCGGTGATGTCGCCGGACGATCCGCGTTATGGCCGTCCGGCAGGCGCTCCGCCGGTCTATTCGGCCGCGCCGCCGCAGGGCCCGGTGATGTCGCCCGATGATCCCCGTTACGGCCGCCCCGCCGGTCCGCCGGCGGTGATCTACGCCGACCGTCCTCCCCAGCAGGCTCCTGCCAATGATGGCCTCCGTCCGCCGGAAGCTGTTGGCGGTCCCGCCGCGACCGGAACGGTTCAGGCCGGGCAGCCGCCCGTCGGCACCGATGGCCGCCCCGTGACCTTGGCTGCGCTACCGCCCGAGGAGCAGCCGGACGCTGCGCCGGTGCAGCTGCCGCCGAACCTGCGCCGCCAGGAGGTTTCGTTCCAGACCAAGGAGCCGGCCGGCACGCTCGTGGTCGATACGCCGAACACCTACCTCTATTACGTGCTCGGCAATGGCCGCGCGATCCGCTACGGCGTCCGCGTCGGCCGCGACGGCTTCACTTGGACCGGCGTGCAGAAGATCACCCGCAAGGCCGAGTGGCCGGATTGGCATCCGCCGACCGAGATGATCGAGCGCCAGCCCTATCTGCCGCGCTTCATGGCCGGCGGCCCCGGCAATCCGCTCGGCGCCCGCGCGATGTATCTCGGCTCGACCGTCTACCGCATCCACGGCACCAACCAGCCCTCGACCATCGGCAAGTTCGTCTCGTCGGGCTGTATCGGCATGCTGAACGAGGACGTCTCCGACCTGTTCGATCGCGTCAAGGTCGGCACCCGCGTCGTCGTGCTCCCCGGTGGCCCACCGCCGGGAACGGCGACCGCCTCGGCTGCGCCGACGCCCGGCGCTGGCACATCCGGTGCAGCTGGTCCGGCTCCGATGTCGGCCCAGGCTGGTCCGGTCCCCGGGACGCAGCCGACGGTGGTGCCGCCGCTGCCTGCCCCGGTGACCGTACGCTAAGCGCTACAAGAAATCTGATAGAGCGAAGGGCGTGCCATCGGCACGCCCTTCATCGTTTCAGGCCAGCCTACGCGGCAGCTCGCTGCCTTTGGTGAAGGCATCGACCGCCTCGACCATCTGGCCGTAATGGATGCCAAGACCATCCTTGGTGGCGTAGCCGAGATGCGGCGTCAGCACGAGGTTGTCGAGCTTGCGGAAGGGATGCTCGACCGGCAGCGGCTCGACCGAGAACACGTCGAGGCCGGCGCCTGCGATCCTGCGCTGTTGCAACGCCTCGAGCAGCGCCTGCTCGTCCACGATCGGCCCGCGGGCGGTGTTGACGAGGAACGCCGTCGGCTTCATCCGGGCCAGGTCCTCGCGGCCGACGAGACCGCGCGAGCGCTCGCTCAGCACCACATGGATGGTGACGACGTCGGCCCTGGCGAACAGCTCCTCCTTGGTGGCGTAGCCGACGCCGGCGCCCGCGCATTTCTCCGGCGTCAGGTTCGGACTCCAGGCGATCACGTTCATCCCGAACGCCTTGGCGATCCCGGCCATCTTGCTGCCGAGCTTGCCGAGCCCGACGATGCCGAGCGTCATGCCCTCGATCTCGACGCCGGCAAAGGTCTGCCAGGGCTCGCCGGCATGCATGCGCGCATTTTCGCGGCCAATGCCGCGGGTCAGCTCCAGGATCAGGCCCATGGCCAGCGGCGCGGTAGGATCGCGGGAATATTGCGTGCCGCCGACGGCGACGCCGCGCGCTTTCGCAGCTTCCATGTCGATCGCGGCGTTGCGCATGCCGGAGGTCAGGAGCAGCTTCAGCTTCGGCAGGCTCTCGAACAGGCTCTTGGGGAAAGCGGTGCGCTCGCGCATCGCGCAGATGAT
>JAEWCE010000235.1 GCA_023390785.1 Pseudomonadota bacterium | reverse complement strand
TCTTGCGCGGCTTCAGGTCGTGGTCGCCGTCCTCCAGCCAGAAGACCTCGATCTCGTCGCTGAGCCCGTACTCGCCCACCTCGAAACGATCGCCGAATTCGTCGCGTGTGCCCTGGCAGATCAGCGTCGGCGTCTTCAACGCCATCAGATGCGCCGTGCGCAATTGCTGCGGCCGCCCCGGCGGATGAAATGGGTAGCCCAGGCACAGCAATCCCGCGATCCGGCCGGCCGCGAATTCGGCATCGGCGACCATGCTCGCCACCCGCCCGCCCATCGATTTGCCGCCGATGATCAGCGGCCCGTTGGTCGGTCCCAGATCGTCGATCGCCGCGACATACTCCGGCATCACCGTTTCGGCTTTGGGCGGCGGCTTGCGCGTGCCGGTGCGCCGCGCCGCCATGTAGCCGAACTCGAACCGCGCCACGCGGAACCCCGCCGCGCCGAGCGCCTTGGCGGTGGCGGTCATCGAGGCCGAATCCATTGGCGCCCCGGCGCCATGCGCCAAAAGCAGCGTCACACGGGCATCTTCGGGGCCGTCGAACAGGAAATTGGTGGGCATCAGCCGGCGGACTTTCGCTCGTTCAGATCGACGAACGCAATGCCCCGGCTCGCGGTTCGCGCCCACTCGCTGTCATGGTCGAGCTCGAGATAGCGCGCCCACGCCGTCCGCGCCGCGCCCAGCGCCCCGGCATCGAACTCCAGCGACGCGAGGTTGTAGATCGCATCGGCATAGTCGGGGTCGATGGCGATGGCGCGCTGGAGGTGCTGCCGCGCCGCGGCGATCTTGCCCTCGTCGCGCAACAGCGCCGCGAAATTGAACCATGCCTCGACGAAGCCGGGGTCGAGTTTGATCGCCAGCGCGTAGGCCGCCGCCGCCTCATCGGCCTCGCCGAGCGCGCGGAAGCAGTTGGCGCGGTTGTAGCTCGCCACCGAATCCGACGGGTCGAGTGCGAGGCAGCGCCCATAGAGCACGGTCGCCTCGGCATGGAGCTTGGCCGCCTCCGCCTGCTCGGCCAGCGCGAAATACGCTTCGGTGTCGTCGTCGGCCGGCTCCAGCGGCAGCAGCCGCTGCCCGTCGAGCTCGCTCTTGTTGGCAGCATCGCCCGCATAGATCTTGCCCGGGCCGTCCGGGTGCAGCGACAGCGCCGTCAGCGACGCCACCGGCCCGGCATGATGCACCGAGCGCACCACCGCGAGCCAGCCGGCGCCGCCGGCCACCAGCCCGGCATATTTCTTGGCGAGGATCAGGTCGCGGAACGAGAACGGCTCGCTGTCGTGCTCGAACGCATCGAACAGCACCAGCCGGTCGAACACATCTTCGTCGAGCCGCGATTGCTCCAGCATCGAGCGCCGCCCGATCTCGGCCCGCTCCGGCGCCTCCATCAGGCGCAGCCAGCGCAGGAACGCGTTCTCACTGATCAGCTTGACGCCGCTGAGCTCCAGCGCCTCGAGCTTGGCCTCGATTTCGGCCTCGCTGCGGTCGATCAGCTTGCGCCCGATCACCACGCGCTGCGTCTGCCGGGTCACGCCGCGATGCAGCCGGCCGCCACGGCCGGCCACCGCCCTTGCGGCGAGACGCTGCGGAAACGCCTCAAGCGCTCCCACAATGCCCAGGCTCGCCGGAGTTTGCGCCATGCCGGTCCGATCAGGCCTTCTTGCGCGCCGCCGGCTTGGCCGCGGCGGCCTTGCTCGCGGCCACCGCCTGCTTCAGCGACGGCTTGGCCGGCTTCTTTGCCGCTGCCGGCTCGGCCGTCTTGGATTTGCTCGGGGCCGCCGGCTTGGCCTGGCCCAGGCTGGCCTTCAGCGCGTCCATGAGGTTGATGACATTGCCGCGCTCGGGCGCCGCCGCGATGATCGGCTTGTGGCCCTTGAGCTTCTCCTTGATCATCTCCATCAAGGCCGTCTCATAGCGATCCTCGTACGCCTTCGGGTCGAAATGCGTCACCTTCTGCTCGATCAGCTTTTCGGCGAGCTGCAGCATTTCCGGGTCGGTTTTTATGTCGGGGATTTCGTCGAAATAGGCGCTGGTCGAGCGCACCTCGCGCGGGTCGCGCAGCGTGGTCACGAACATGCCCTTGTCGCGCGCCCCGATGGTGACGACACGTTCGCGGCTCGACATCACCAGGCGCGCGATCGCCACCTTGCCCGCCGCCCGCATGGCGTCACGCAGCACGGCGAACGTCTCCTCGGCCATCGCCCCGTCCGGTGCCAGATAGTACGGCGAGTCCTGGTAGATCACGTCCACCTCGCTCTCATCGACGAACGCCTCGATGTTGAGCGTATGGTTGGACTCGATGCGCACGGCCTCGAGATCCTCGTCGTCGATGATGATGTACTGCTTGTCCTCGTACTCGTAGCCGCGCACCAGGTCCGAGCGTTCCACCAGCCCCAGCTCGGGATCCACCGGCTTCATGTTGATGCGGTTGTGCGTGTCCTTGTGCAGCTGGTTGAAGCGGATCTTCTCGTTCGCGCTCACCGCCGGGTACAGCCGCACGGGGCAGCTCACCAGGCTCAGCTTGATATACCCCTTCCAACTGGCTCTCGGCGCCATCGGTCCTCTCCATGCGGTACGCAGCACAAACGCCCGCGGATTTTACTCTAAATCCGCCGTTTGGTCGATCTAGGGTAAATGCCGGCGGTTAACGGGCGCTGGGCCCGTTCAGCGGTCACCCCAGCCGCTTCAGCGCCGCCGCGAGGTCCCCGGCATCCTCGTCCATCGCCGCCCAGGGGTCGCCATGCGCCGCGACCAGCCCGGGCAGGGTTGAATAGTTGAAGTCCTCCGGCGCCGCCACCGAGCGCAGGTCGGCCCAGTTGAGCGGCGTCGAGGCCGGCAGGTTCGCCCGCGCCCGCAGGCTGTAGGGCGCCACCGCAGTGGCGCCGCGATAGTTGCGATGGAAGTCGATGAAGATGCGGCGGCTGCGCTTGTCCTTGGCCATGTTGACCACGAAAATCTCCGGCGCCGCCCTGGCGATCCGGGCGGCGATCTCGCCGGTGCCGGCATGCACCTTCTTCCAGTCGAGCTTGGGCTTTAGCGGCACCACCACGAGCAGCCCCTTGCAGCCCGTGGTCTTGACGTAGGGCTTGAGTCCCAGCCACTCCAGATACGCCTTCACGAAGAACGCCGCCTCGACGATCTGCCGGAACTTGATGCCCTCGCCCGGGTCGAGGTCGAAAATGATGCGGTCGGGCTTTTCCAGCGCGCTCGCCCAGTGGCAGCCCCAGGCGTGGAACTCGATCACCCCGAACTGCGCCAGCGCCAGATAGCCCTTGGCGTCCTCGATCGAGATGTATTTCTTGAGCTCGCCCTCTTCGCTGCTCATCGTCTCGAAGCTGGCGATCGTCGGCGGCATGCCGGTGAACGGATGGCGCTGGAAGAAGATGTCGTCGAGCCTGCCGCTCGGGCTGCGCACCAGCGACACCGGCCGCCCGAAGATGTGCGGCAGCATGAAGTCGCCCACCGCCGCATAGTAGATCGCGACGTCGAGCTTGGTCGGCCCGCTCTTGCCGAACAGGCGCCGCGTCGGATTGGTCACCCAGATGCCGGCAAGGTCCGCGTCAGAGATCAGCCGCTGCCGCGGCGCCGGCGCTTCGCTGGCGGTGATCTCGGGCTCGCGCAGCCCCTTGAACACCGCGTGCCGCAGCCAGTTGTCGGCCGTGAGGTTGGCGTAGTGCACATGCGCCGTCAGCACCGGCCGCACCGCAATCACGTCCTTGGGCATGCCCTCGAGCCGCTGCCCCGGCGCTGCCAGCGGCTCCAGCCGCTCCAGCATCGACACCAGCTCGTCGGCCGAAAACCCGGTGCCGCATTTGCCGCGATATTCGAGCTCGCCGTCGACCCACTCCCCCAGCGCAATCGCGCCGATCCCGGCCGCCGCCGTCGAGAGCGTGTAGCCGACGATGGGGAAATCTGCTGTCTGCAGCGCCTTGGTCTTGACCCAGGTCTTGCTGCGCGCCTGCAGGTAGGTGGCGTCGGCGCGCTTGCTGATGATGCCCTCGAGACCGATCTCGGTCGCGTGGTCGTAGAGCACCTGCGCGTCGCCCTCGAACGAATCCGAAAACTGGATAGCGGAACTCGCGGTCAGCACCGGCGCCAGCAGATTGCGCAGCAATCCCTTGCGGTCGATCAGCGGCACCTTGGTGAGATCGTAGCCGTCGAGATACATCACGTCGAACGCAAAAAAGGTAAGCCGCTCGCTTGCATGGTCGCTCAGCGCCTGCTGCAGATCGGCAAAATGTGAAATGCCGTTCTCATCGACCACGACGATCTCGCCGTCGAGGATCGCTTCCTTGACCGGCAGCGCGTCGAACGCCTGCGCCAGGACACCGTAGCGATCGGTCCAGTCGATGCCGGTGCGGGTCAGGAGCTTCACCTTGCCCTCCGACACCAGCGCGATGGTGCGATAGCCGTCGAACTTGATCTCGTGCAGCCAGCCGTCGCCCTTGACTGGCTCGGTCGTCTCGGCGGCGAGCTGCGGTTTCATCGTCCTGGGCATCGACGCCTTCACCGCGCCCTTCAGCTTGCCCGGATCGAGCCTGGCCGGCTTGGCCTTCGGCGCCTGCGTCTTCGCCGCCTTGTCGGCTGCCAGCAGGTCCTCGATCGTCATCCCGGATTTGACGCTTTCCGGCCGCGCCGCGAGGATGTCGAGCTCGGTGTCGACGCTGCTGTCCTTCTCCTTGATGAACAGCCAGTTGGCCTTGCCGGCCTCGCCCGGCCTGCCCTTCATCCGCACCAGCACCCAGCCGCCCCGGAGCTTGTCGCCCCACAGCCGGAACTTGAAGTCGCCCTTGCGCAGCCCCGCTTCGGCATCGCCCATCGGTGCCCAGGTGCCCGTGTCCCACACGATCATCGGCCCGCCGCCATACTCGCCTTCGGGGATCACCCCCTCGAAGTCGATATAGTCGAGCGGGTGGTCTTCGGTCTGGGCGGCATAGCGCTTGTCGGCCGGGTTGAGCGACGGCCCCTTGGGCACCGCCCAGCTCTTCAGCACCCCGTCCAGCTCGAGCCGCAGGTCGTAATGGTCGGCGGTGGCCGAGTGCTTGTGGATGACGAAGCGCTGCCCGTCGCCGCCCGCGCTGCCGCCCTTTGGCTCGGGCGTGCGGCTGAAATCGCGCTTTTGCCGGTACGTGCTGAGGGAGGAGGGCGCCATTGCCCCGAATGTGCGGTGCAGCCGCCGCGCCGTCAATCGCCCGGCGGATGCTCCAAGCGGGCGCGCGCGGCGCGGAGGGACACTCTTACGGCTGCATCAGCTCGTCGTATCTGTTGGCGCGATAGACCAGCGTTGAGATCAGCCAGCTCGCGAGGAACACGCCGACCACGGCGTAGCCGAAACTGGTCAGGTTCTCGTTGAGGTTGCCGATCACGTCCCACAGTCCGCCGCTCAGCGCCAGCTTGTCCGAGATCAGCCCCAGCGCCTCGACGCCGCCGATGAACACCGCCACCGCCACCGACGCCGCGGTGATGGTGAGGTTGTACCACAGCTTGCGGATCGGGTTGACGAAGGCCCAGCCATAGGCGCCCACCATCGCCACGCTGTCGGCGGTGTCGACCAGCGCCATGCCGGCCGTGAACAGCGCCGGAAACACCATGATCGACCAGAAATTCATGCCGCTCGCCGCCTGCGTCGCCGATATGCCGAGCAGCCCGATCTCGGTCGCCGTGTCGAAGCCCAGACCGAACAGAAAGCCCACCGGATACATGTGCCAGCTGTGTCGCACCACGCCGAACACCCGCCGGAAGATGCGCGCCAGGAAGCCCCGGCCGGCGAGCATCTGGTCGAGATCCTCGTCGACGATGCTGTCGCCGCGCTTGGCCCGCTGGAACGCGCCCCAGATGCCGCGCAGCACGATGAGGTTGGCGAGGCCGATGGCCAGCAGGAACGCCGCCGACACCACCGTGCCGATCACGCCGCCCAGGTCGTGGAAGGTCTCGAGCTGCGGCTGCAGCGCCGCTGCGCTGACCGCGATGATCGCTGAGGCGATGATCACGATGGAGGAATGGCCGAGCGAAAAGAAGAATCCTACCGCGAGCGGCTTCCGGCCTTCCTGCATCAGCTTGCGCACCACATTGTCGATGGCCGCGATGTGGTCGGCGTCGAACGCATGGCGCAGCCCGAACACATAGGCGAGGAACGCCGTACCCATCAGCACCGGCTGGCCCGAGAATTCGGCAAAGGCCCAGGCCCAGGCGATGGCGTTGAACGCCACCAGCCCGCCGAACGTGAAGATGAGCCGGGCGCGTGTCCGCGCCTCGCCGAACAGCGTGCCGAGGACAGTAGGGTGGTTCATTCGATCGATCCTATCAGAGGCGACCACCGGAGCCGCCTGTCGCGCTCGGAAAGCAGTCGTCGTGGATTTTGCCCCCACCCCCCAGCCCCTCCCCGCAAGGGTGAGGGGGGCGATGGAACCTCCTGCGCAGTCGTGCAGTCGGGCTCCCCTCCCCCTTGCGGGGAGGGGACGGGGGTGGGGGCCGCAACCACGATTGATTCAGCCGCATCGTGAAGCACTTCAGAGAGCCCTAGACGGAGCCGCCCGGCGAGTCAAAGCCGAAGGGCGCGTCTCAGCCCAAGGTCGGATGGAAGGCGATGGCCGTTGGCGAGCCGGCCGCGACATGGCCGAGCCGCGTCAGCTCACCGTCGGCATAGCGGAAGAAATCGATGCGGTCGCTCTCCTGGTTGGCCACCGCCACCAGCCGCCCGCTCGGGTCGAAGGCGAAGTCGCGCGGTACTCGCCCGCCCGTCGGCGTCGTGCTTTCGAACCGTGCGACGCCGTCCTCGCCCACTACCAGCCGCGCCAGGCTGTCGTCGCCGCGATTGGACACGAGCACGAAGCGTCCGATGGCGTCGATCTGGATCGCCGCGGGATAGTTTATCCCGCTCGCCGCTGCTGGCCGCGTCGGCGTCACCCCGATCGGCGTGAACGTGCCGTCGGCGGCGGCGAACGCAAAGCTCGTGACCGTCGAGTTGAGCTCGTTGGCGACATAGGCCCAGCGCCCATTGGGGTGGAACACGAAATGCCGCGGCCCCGCCCCCGGCGCCAGCGCCGCTTCGCCATGCGGCGAAAGTGCACCGGTCGCCGCATCGAACCGGTGCACCACCAGCCGGTCGAGCCCGAGGTCGGCCACCACCACGAAGCGGTTGTCGGGCGTCCAGCGCACGCAATGGGCATGCGAGCGGTCCTGCCGCCCCGTGTCGGGGCCGGTCTCGCCCTGGTGCTCGGCCTCGCCGGTCACCGCGCCGATGCCGCCTTCGGCCGTCCGCACCACCAGCACCGAGGTGCTGCGCGTGCCGGCCGGCGCGTCGCTGTAATTGACGGCCCCGGCAAAGCGTCCGCTCCGGTCGAAGCCCGCATGCGCCGGCGTGTAGCCGTGGGTGCCGATGCGGCCCAGCAGCCCGATGCTGCCGCTGCCCGCATCGATCGAATAGGCGCTGAGCCGCCCCTCGTTCGCCCCGGCGAGCTCGCTCACCGCCAGCAGCGCCCTGCCGTCGGGCGCCACCGCGACGAAGGTGGGGTTCACCACATTGGCCTCGTGCGACAGCACCTCGGCGGCGCCGGTCTCGATATCGACGCGCAGCGCCGAAATCCCCTGGCCGGCCGGCTTGGCCACATAACCGAGCTTGCTCGTGCAGCTCCCCACGAACATCAGTGCCTTGGCCATGCCGTCCTCCTCACGCAACCGCCGGCATAGCGGCGGCGTTTATGCCCTACCATGAGCTCACCCGGATTGTTCCTGCGCTTTTCCCATACTGTTTCGCGCCTGGCTGGCAAGCCGATGACCTTCGCCGCCGCATGTATCCTGATTCTGCTATGGGCGGTGGCGGGCCCCGTGTTCCACTATTCCGAAACCTGGCAATTGGTGGTCAACACCGCGACCACCATCATCACTTTCCTTATGGTGTTCGTGCTGCAGAACACCCAGAACCGTGACGGCGAGGCGGTGCAGGCCAAGCTCGATGAGCTGATCTACGCCGTGCGCGACGCCGACAACCGCTTCGTCGCCGCTGAAAAGCTCAGCGACAAGGAACTGCATGCCCTGCGCGAGCGCCTGACCCAGCAATGCGACCGCGCCGCCCAGGAGCTCGAACGCCGCGGCAAATCCACCAGGCCCAAAGCGTCCGAGCCTGCCTGAGTCGAGAACCTTACTTCTCCAGCCGCGCCAGCAGGCTGCTCGTGTCCCAACGGTTGCCGCCCAGCGCCTGCACGTCGGCGTAGAACTGGTCGACCAGCGCGGTGATGGGCAGGCGGGCGTGGTTGTTGCGCGCTTCATCGAGCACGATGCCGAGGTCCTTGCGCATCCAGTCGACGGCGAAGCCGAAATCGTACTTGCCGGCGAGCATGGTCTTGTAGCGGTTTTCCATTTGCCACGATTGCGCGGCACCCTTGGAGATGACGTCGATCACCGCCTCGACGTCCATGCCGGCCGATTTGCCGAAATGGATGGCTTCCGCCAGCCCCTGCACGATGCCGGCGATGCAGATCTGGTTCATCATCTTGGCGAGCTGGCCGGAGCCGGCAGGGCCGAGCAGGCGGCAGGCGCGCGCATAGCTGCCGATCACCGGCTCGGCGCGCGCGAACGCCGGCTGGTCGCCGCCGACCATCACCGTGAGCTGGCCGTTCTCGGCGCCGGCCTGGCCGCCCGACACCGGCGCATCGAGGAAGGCGAAGTCCGCCGCCGCGGCGGTGGCGTGCAGCTCGCGCGCCACGCTGGCCGAAGCGGTGGTGTGGTCGACAAAGATCGTGCCGCGTCCCATGCCGGCGAAGGCGCCGTCTGGCCCCAGCGTCACCGACCGCAGATCGTCGTCATTGCCGACGCAGGCGAAGACGATGTCCTGCCCCCCGGCGGCGGCGCGCGGCGTCGGCGCGGCACGCCCGCCATTGGCGGCGACCCACGCCTCGGCGCGGGCGGCGGTGCGGTTGTAGACGGTGACCTCGTGGCCCTTGGCCTTGAGATGCCGGGCCATGGGAAACCCCATCACCCCGAGCCCGAGAAATGCCACCTTGACCATGATCGTCCTCCGCTGCTGTGCGCGCCGGTCATAGCCCCATGCGCAGGCGCCTGCAAAGCGGCCGGCCGCGCCCGCGCCCGCCGCCGCTCAGAACATGCCGAGGAACTTCGCCCGGCTGATTTCGCCCTCGACGAAGCGGCGCGTCCACTCGCCGTAGCCGGCATAGCCGTCGACCTGCCGGCGTTCGGCATAGCGGCCGAAATACAGCCAGAAGCTCGATGCTTCCGAGCCGAAGAACGTCTTCAGCACCGCGTAATCGCAGATCGCCTCGTTGGCGCAGATCGCGGCACGCTCGAAGAAATGGAACACCTTGTCGGCGTCCCGGTCGGCCTCGGACACGAAATTGTCGTCCTTGCCGGTCGCCGCCTCGCCGATATTGCCATAAAGCAGCGCCCGCTCCGCCGCGTTGTCGCCCACCGCGGCGATGGCGTCGGCGTTCTGCTGGTAGAGCGGCAGCAGCACATCGTTGATGCGCGCATAGGCATCCTGGTAGCCGCCGCTCTCCCACTCCTGCACCAGGTTCAGCGACTGCGTCACCCGCGAATCCGCCTTCTGCCGGTCGTACTCGAACAGCCCGAAGGTCAGCGCCAGCACCGTCACCACCTTCAGGATCACCGCGGCGATCTCGTCGACCCGGTGCAGCGACGAGTAATTGTCCTCCACATGGATCGGCTTGGACACCGCTTCTAGAATGCCGACCCCGACATGCGCCGCTTCATGGAATTGGCTCGCCTTGCGGCCGTCGTTCTCGCGCTCCGCCTCGTCCTCGCGGGCGGGCCTGGCACGGTTCTTCGGTGGCGGCTTTGTGTCCATATCCATCTGGTTTTAAAAGCAAAATCGCCGCAAAGAAAGACCGATTCCGTCTGAAATCCGTCCCAGGCATCCGGCAGTCTTCGTGCCGTTCAAGCTGCGTTCATCTTGGATGCGGCTAGAGCGAAGCGGGACAGCCGGGGGGAAACGACATGCCGATACTGCCGGGACCGGGCCAGCGCGCCGGCGCGCTCCCGCCACCGCCTTGCCGACAGCGACCCCCGCGCCGCGACGGCAACCGGCATCCGCCTCCCACCTGTCATTTGACACGTCAGCCCGGACATTGACGGGCGCCCAAATCCTGATTTCTATCTCCTCAGTCAAAACAAGGAAAAATCCACCATGCAGGCCAGGAACGTCCACGCTCTTTCGACCCTCACCAGTCTGTCGGCACTGCTGCTCGGCGCGGCGCTGCTCGCCACCCCGGCGCTGGCGGTCGACGAGGTCGCCGGCGCCCACGGCGCTTCCGTCGTCAACCGCGACGCGCCGGTCACCCTGCCGGGCAACATCCAGCAGAAACCGCTCCCCAAGGTCGATCCGGCGTCGCTGAGCCGCGGCCTTGGCGGCATGGACGCCGACGCCGCGGCCGACAGCATGGCCACCCTGAGCCACAGCGCCGACGGCACCGACTCCGAAACCCCGGCCTCGGGCGAGCTGCGCGGCTTCCTCGCCGACTCCTCGGCCGGCAGCGGCAAGAGCGAAATGTCGACCGACCGCGTCGTCGTCGGCACCGACGACCGCACCCAGGTCACTGACATCAGCCAGTACCCGCTCTACACCGTCGGCTGGCTCATCATCCAGGACCAGAAGGGCGACTACTCCACCTGCACTGGCACCATGATCGGACCGAAATCGGTGATCACCGCCGCCCATTGTGTTTACGACCACGACAATGGTGGCTGGGCCAAGGACGTCATCTTCGCGCCCGCCGCCACCGATGCGCAGACCGCTCCGGTCGGCGTGTTCGAATGGGCCGACGCCAACATCCTCAAGGGCTTCGTCACCAATTACGACGGCAAGAACTACGGCTCCGCCATGCCGTGGGACTTGGCCGAGATCGAGCTCAAGGAACAGGCCGGCGACCAGGTCGGCTGGATGGGCTTCCGCGTCGATGACGGCACCGAGCTCAAGGCCACCGTGATCGGGTACCCGGGCGACAAGCCGGAAGGCACCATGTGGAAGGCCGGCTGCGACGTGACGCCGGACCATTTCGGCGACCAGCTCTTCTGGCACGATTGCGACACCTTCGCCGGCTCGTCGGGCAGCGCCATGTGGGACCTCAACGCCCAGGGCGAGCCCTCCATCCGCGGCATCAACGTCGCCGAAGACGACAAGGTCAACTACGCCGTCCGCCTCACCAAGCCCTACTTCCAGTTCCTCATGGACAATTACAAGTAAGTTCATGGCGACAGCCAGACGAAGGGCCCGTGGGAAACCACGGGCCCTTTTTGTTATGCTGTTCTAGCACGGCAGCTGCAGTCGGGACTCCTCTCCCG
>JAEWCE010000203.1 GCA_023390785.1 Pseudomonadota bacterium | reverse complement strand
CGGGAGAGGTGAACCCCTGCCCCGTGTCGGCGCCATCGCTCATCGCCAATTGGTTTCCCAAGCGGAAACGCTGGGTTTCAGGATCGGCCGTGGCGCGGCCTCAAAGCGCGTCTTATGTGCGTGTTTTCGAGGGAGCATTCACATGTCGCAGACGGAGCCCATCGCCCCCGGCACCAGGATCGGCCACGTCCATCTCAAGGTCGCCGACCTCGATCGCGCGCTCAGTTTCTATTGCGGCGTGCTCGGCTTCGAGCTGATGCAGCGGATGGGCTCGGGCGCGGCCTTCATCTCGGCCGGCGGCTATCATCACCACATCGGGCTCAACACCTGGGAAAGCAAGGGCGGCTCACCGCCGCCGCCGGGCACGACGGGGCTCTATCACACCGCCATTCTCTACCCAACGCGTGCAGCTCTCGCCGATGCGCTGCACCGGGTGCTCACGGCCGACATCGCGCTCGACGGCGCCAGCGACCACGGTGTCAGCGAGGCGCTGTATTTGCGCGATCCTGATCAGAACGGCGTGGAGCTTTACTGGGACAAGCCCAGGGAGCAATGGCCGCTCGGGCCGGACGGGAGGCTCGCGATGTTCACCAAGCGGCTGGATATCGAGGGGCTGCTGAAGCAACGGGAGGCGTGAACTCCGATCTTCCCGTCATTGCGAGCGCAGCGAAGCAATCCAGAGTCTTTCCGCGGCGGCAGTCTGGATTGCTTCGTCGCAGGGGCTCCTCGCAACGACGGAGTCTGTTGAGGCGACGTCGCGCCTTCGTACAGGTGCTGTAGGGTGGGCAAAGCGGAGCGTGCCCACGGACTTTTTGCTGACTCATCCGAAGATCGTGGGCACGGCGCATTGCGCCTTTGCCCACCCTACGCAATCTTCGCTTTTGGCTTGCCCCGCACCATGATCAGCACCGCGGCAACAACCTCCAGCGCGACGCAGAGATAGAGCGGCAGCGAATAACCGCCGGACCAGTCGCGCAGGGCTCCGACGACGCCCGGGCCGAACGCGTAGGTGACCTGGTTGATCGCGGTGTTGAGGCTGATCAGCACGCCGAACGCGGCACTGTCGAACTCCCGTTGCACGATCAGCGACGGCAGCGTGATGAGGTTGCCGACGGAGAAGCCGAACAAGGCGCAGGCCGCGATCAGCACATAGTCGTCGTGCAGGTTGATGACGACGAGGAGCGCCGCGGCCTGGCTGAGGAACGACAGCGCGGACGCCAGGCGCTGGTTGAGACGATCGATCACCAGCGAGAACAGCACGCGGCCGACCACCGCCATCGCGGTCAATACCGCGACCGCGACGGCGGCGCGCTCGCGGCCGATCACGGGATCGAGGAACGAGATCAGGTGCACGATGAAGCCGACCTGGGCGAACAGCACCAGGGCGAAGGCGACGGTCACCGTCAGGAAGCCGACGTCACGCAGCGCCCAGGCGCGGATCTGCGTCGATGATTGCGGCCTGGAATTCGCCGCCGCGTGCCGGCGGTGGTGATCGGGCGGTCGGCCGACGAGGACCAGGATCACCGGCAGCAGCAGCGCCAGCATGGCCCCGGCGGCGATGTACATCGCGCCGGCGAAACCGACATGGCCGATCAACATGACCAGCAGCGGCACGCCGGCAATGCCGCCGAAGCTGGCGCCGTTGAGCGCGAGGCTGATCGCCATGCCGCGCTTGTGGTCGAACCACAGGCTGATCGTGTTGGTGATCATGGCCAGGCTGGTGCCGGCCCAGCCGAAGGCGAGCACGGCATTGGCGAGATAGAGCTGCCAGGGCTCGCGCACCGCGCCGATCGCGACGCTGGCTGCCGCCATCGCCAGCGTGCCGGCGATCAGGCTGAGGCGCGGACCGTATGTCCGCACGGCTTCGCCGACGAACACGACGAGCAGCGCGCCGAACAGATAGAAGAACGTCGTGCCGGAGGAGATCAGCGTGGTCGGCCAGCCCCGCGCGCGCTGCAGCTCGGCGACATAGACGCTCTGGCCGTAGAAGCCGAGGCCCCAGCCGAAGGTCGCGAGCAGGAAGCAGACCGCGACGATGCGCCAGCCTTCGTAACGGAGCGAGGATTCGTCGATCGGCGCGGTGGGGCGGGGATTGTCGAGCATTGGCGCTGGTCCTTGGTGTCCCCCGCGAGCGCCGTGGCTCACGCTCGCCTGTTGATGACGAGCATCATGTAACAACTTGCGCTCCGAAAATCACTTCGACCGCGATCGAAGCATCGACGCTGCTGACAGCCTCCTGCCAACCTAGACCGCGTCCGGAAACTCGCCCATCGCCGCGTCCAGCCGCGCCTTGCGACGACGGGCCCAGGACACCAGCGAGAGCACGATGAGGCCCAGCACGACCGGCGGAAACACCACGAGGTTCACCGCAGACCAGCCGTAATTGGCGAGCAGCTGCCCGGAAGCGAACGACCCGAGCGCCATCATGCCGAATACCAGGAAGTCGTTGAAGGCCTGCACCTTGTTGCGCTCCTGCGGGCGGTGGGTCTCCAGCACCAGTGCCGAGGCGCCGATGAAGGAGAAGTTCCAGCCCACGCCGAGCACGACGAGCGTGGCCCAGAAATGCATGGCCGTGAGGCCCGAAAGGCCGATACCGGCGGCGCCCGCTTCCAGCAGCAGGCCGACGGCCACGATCTTCGGGGCGCCGAAGCGGGCGATCAGCGCGCCCGTGAAGAAGCTCGGCCCGTACATGGCGACGATGTGCCATTGAATGCCGAAATTGGAATCGGACACGGACAGGCCGCACATCTGCATGGCGAGCGGCGCCGAGGTCATCACCAGGTTCATCATGGGATAGGAGATGACGCCGCACAGCGCCGCCGCGATGAAGCGCGGTTGCGTCACGATCGTGAGCAGCGGCCGGCCGCCGTGCAGGTCGGCCGGCCCGGGCTTCGGAATGTCGACGCCGGCGACGATGCCCATCGCGATCAGCGCCACGGCCGCCTGCACCAGGAAGCTGAAGGCGAACAGATAGGGCTGCCAGACGTCCATGGTCCATTGCACGAGCTGTGGACCGAGCACGCCGGCGAACACGCCGCCCGCCATCACCCAGGACAGCGCCTTGGGCCGGTAGGCCGCGCTGGCGCCGTCGGCCGCGGCGAAGCGATAGGATTGTGCGACGGAGCCGTAGAGGCCGCCGAGGAAGGTCGCCACGCAGAACAGCACGAACGAGCCGTGCAGAATCGCGAACGAGCCGAGCAGGCCGGTGAGCGCGCCGAGACCGGTGCCGACGACGAAGGCGGCGCGGCGGCCGTAACGGCGCGAGATCGCGCCGGTCGGCA
>JAEWCE010000198.1 GCA_023390785.1 Pseudomonadota bacterium | reverse complement strand
GGAAATACACCACTCGCATGGAGGGCGCCGCGATCGGCACCGGCACACCATCGGTCTTCGGGTTGGCACGCACATTGACGCCCTTGCGCGCCGCCGGCGCCCCTGGCCCCGGGCGCAGCGCCCGGCTGACCCGCGGCGTGTGCGCGCCCGTGCGCATGGAGCCCGCAATGGCGTCCGTCGCCGCATCGCCGATGATCTGCCGGCTCAGCGCCTGTGCGCCGATGCCGAGCTTGAGGCCGCGCTCGGCGGCGAGCGTATGGTCGGCAACAGCATGCGCCGTGCGCTTTTCGCTGTCGGTCTTTCGCTTGGCCCGCTCGCCGATCACCATCGTGCCGGTTTCGATACCCACTGGACAGCGCCCGGCGCACACATTGCCGGCAGCGCAGGTGTAGAGCCCCGCATAATCGAAGCTCTCGTTCATGGCGGCGAGGCGGCCGTTATCCTCACCGGTCTCTTTCAGCCGCTGCATTTCGCGCGTCACCACGATCCGCTGGCGCGGGCTCAGCGTCAGTTGCGCGCTTGGGCACGCCGGCTCGCAGAAGCCGCATTCGATGCAGAGATCGACGATCGGGTTACTGAGCCGCATCTCCTTGAAGTGCTCGAGATGCACCGTCTGGTTGTCGTTGATCAGCACGCCGGGATTGAGCAGGTTCTCGGGGTCGAACAGCGGCTTGATCTTGCGCATGATGCGATAGGCGGCGGCGCCCCATTCGCGTTCGACGAAGGGTGCGATGGCGCGCCCGGTGCCATGCTCGGCCTTGAGCGAGCCGCCATAGCGCACCGACACGAGCTCGCTCAGATCTTTGCTGAAGACATCGAACTTCTCCGCCGCGCCCGGCGCCGCCAGTTCGTCGCCCATCTGGAAGTGGAGATTGCCGGCGAGGGCGTGACCGAAGATCACCGCATCCTCGTAGCCGTGCTGATCGAGGAGCTTGCGCATGTCGATGACGAAGTCGGCCAGCCGGTCGATGGGGGCCGCCACGTCCTCGGTCAGCATGGTGGTGCCCGGCCGCCGCGCCGCGCCCGCTGAGGCGAAGAAGCCTTTGCGCACGTCCCAGAGCGCATGCGAGCGCTCCTCGTCGGGGGAGAAGTTGAGGTCGGTCGCGCCTTCCTCGCGCAGAATGGCTTCGGCCTTGGCCTGCTCGACCGCCAGTTCCTCGGGCGTCGGCGCCGACACGTCGATCAGCACCGCCGGCGACGTGTCGGTGAAAAAGCGCGTCAGCGGCGCGATGATGGGGATGTGCTCGACCGTCGCGAGCGCCCGGCGCTCGATATATTCGGCGGCGGTGACCCCGGTGGTGGTCTGAATGCCGCCATTGGCGAGGCGCGAGATGGCGCGGGCGCAGGAATAGGGATCGGGAAAGGGGATCAGCCCGGTCACCTTGTAGGGGTGCTCCGGAATGGTGGAATAGGTCACCTCCGAGACAAAGCCGAGCGTGCCTTCCGACCCGATGATCAGATGGACCAGGATGTCGATGGGATCGTGGAAGTCGGTCAGGGCGTTGATCGAATAGCCGACGGTGTTCTTGATCCGGTATTTCTTCCTGATCAGCTCGACCAGCTCGGCGTCCGCCATCACCTCGTGATGCAGGGCATGGAGGGCCTCGAGCAGGCCGGCCTTGTTCCGCCGGAAGGCGGCAACCGAGTCCGGGTCGCCCGAGTCGAGCACCGTTCCATCGGTCAGCATCAGCCGCATGCGCTGCAGCGTATGGTAGGTGTTGTATGCCACGCCGCAGCACATGCCCGACGAATTGTTGTTGACCACGCCGCCGATCTTGCAGGTCGCCTGGCTGGCCGGGTCAGGGCCGAGCTTGCGGTTGAACGGCTTCAGCGCGCGGTTGGCGTTGGCCACGATGACCGCAGGCCCGAGCGTGATGCGATCGCCGTTGTCGTGGATGCGCATCTGCTTGAAGCCGTCGCCAAGCACGCACAGCACGCCATCGGAGTTGGATTGGCCACTGAGCGAGGTGCCGGCGGCACGGAAGGTCACGGGCAGATGCTCGGCCCGGGCGGCATTCAGCGTCGCCAGAACCTCCGCCTCGGAATTGACGATCACCACCAGCGCCGGCACCAGCCGGTACTGGCTGGCATCGCCGGCATAGGCATAGGTCATCAGCGGATCGGTCATGATCCGGCCGGGCAGGATTTTGGTGGTGGCCTGAAGGCGGGCCGCCACACGCCGCGCGGCGGCGGTGCGGTCGGCCCCGGGGGGCGTCATGTCGTTCACGGTAAACCTCGTCGTGAACTAACATGTTAGTCCGATTTTGCGGCGGAGACGAGTCGGCTTGCTGCGACTAAGTCTCGTCGCCGCGCAACTGCCGGCGCAGGGCGCGGCGTTTGCCGCCGTCGCCGACATCGGCCCAGAAGCGGCGGGCGCGCAGCTCCTCGCCAACGCTGGGCACGATCCATTCGAGCAGGAACTCCCCCCAATCGCCAGAATCGGAGGGAGCTTTTGCCGCCGTGGCCAAGGCATGGGCGGCGGGGAGGTCGGCGTACCACCACATGGTCGGCCCCAGATGCGGTTGGCGGAACGGCTCAGATATCGACATCGTCGGGCTCGGCCGGGCGGCCGGTGCCGGTACGCCGGATGTCCTCGGCGGCGCGGCGCAGCGCGTCGGCGAGGCGGCGCTGGCTGTCGGCCGACCGGTCCCTGGCGGCCTGCCGGATGGCGTCCTTCAGGTCGCGACGAGCCTCGTTCACCTCGGGGGAGACGTCGTCCATGTCGCGGTCGGGGCGCGGATGATGTTCGTCGAAGTGGCGGCGCATCTCGTCCCAGCGCTCACGCATCTTGCCGACCTGCTCGCTGAGCCGGCCCAGATGGGCGAGCGTGCTTTCCACCGCCTCGCGGTTGTCGTCGAGATGGGCGCGGCCCTCGTCGGTAATGGTGTAGAGCCGCTTGTTGCCCTCGGCGGTCGAGGTCACGTAGCTGGCTTCCTCGAGGAAGGTCAGCGCGGGATAGATGACGCCCGGGCTCGGGCTGTACATGCCACCGGTCTTTTCCTCGATGGCCTTGATCAGGTCGTAGCCGTGGCGCGGCTGCTGCTCGATGAAATACAGCGCTACCAGGCGCAGGTCACCGGAGGCGAGCATACGGCCGACGCGCACATTGTCGCCGAAGCCGCCCCAGTCGCCCCAGGCGCCGCCCCAGCCGCCACGCTGTCCGCCCCAGCCGCCGCGGCGGCCCATGGCTTCGAATTTGCGCCACATGCGGTGCTGAGCGCGGTCAAATGGATCTTCATGGGCGTGCATGATGTGTCTCCGATATATCTTACGATAGTCGGGAGATATGCCTCAGGCCGAGGCCCGTCAAGATATATCTTTGAAAATGTATCTGCGATAAAATCGTCCAGTCGCGCGCTCTCATCGGATCGCGGCGATATATCTCTCGGCGCTGCGCTGGACCGCAGCCTTGGCGTCATGGTCGAGCACACGGTCCCACCACCCGGCGTAGATTCTATCGAACTGGTAGGCGCGAACCGATTTTACAATGGCCTCGACGGCGCGGGCGTTGAGGGGGATGAGGTTGGGGAAGGAATACATGAAGCTCACCCAGCGCGTATCGGGCACGACCATGATGGAGTCACCGGTCAGCAGTGCGCCCTTGCCGCCTGCCCCCTGCGCCCAGTGCAGCACGGTCGAGCCGGGGAAGTGACCGCCGGTGCGCACCAGGGTTATGCCGTCGGCCATTGTCATGCTTGGCCCCGTCCAGAACTCGATGGCAGAGTCGGGCCGCATCACCCAGTCGCGGTTGTCTTCATGCAGGTAGATCGGCACGCCGCCCAGCGCCCGGCTCCAGTCGACCATGGTGGCGTAAAAGTGCGGATGCGAAATGGCAATGGCCTGAACCCCGCCCTTGGCGGCTATGGCCTCGAGCGCCGCGCCGGTGATCAGCGGCGTGCAGTCCCACAGCACCCCGCCGTCTGGCCGCTCGATGAGCAAGGCCCGCTCGCCGATGGCGATCTGCGGGCGAGCTCCGATGCCGGTGAGCCCTGGCTCGAGCTGGCGCAATTCGTTGACGTGGCCTTCCTGCAACTCGTCGAGCGTGGTCCAGCCCTGGCCCTTGGCGTTCACATATTGCCGCTCGTCGGCGCAGATCAGGCAGGTATCTCGCGGCGCTTCTGTCTCGGCATAGCCGACGCCACAGGTGGTGCAGATGTATGATGGCATAGCAATTCCCCCAGACTCGCCGGGAGCCTACTGCCGTGCCTTCCACATCTCCAGAGCGCTCAGGCTGTCGCCTGCCTTCTGGATCGCGAACTGGTAGATGTCCCAGCTCGATATTTTGACGCCATAGTAATTGTCGCGCTCGCGCGCCTCGGTCTTGAGACGGAGGATCAGGTCGCGGTCGCAGGCTGCGAGGTCGGTGCGCAGCGAGAAGTCGCGGGCCTGGCGGACGGCGAAGTCAAACGGATCCCAGCCCCAGATATCGAGCTTCCAGCTGTTGGCGGCAAAATCCTTGAACTCGATGCCCCAATAGAGCCCGGCACCGAGCGGGTGCGGGTCGACCCAGTCGTTGATGAAGGTGGCCTTGTGCAGCGCGAGACCGACACTGTGGAGTTGTGCGGCGAGATCCTGGCCGAACGCCATCCACTCGCCCCAGCGCTCGGCCTCGAGCGGCAGGTGGATGTCGATGTCGCGCCACACCATCAGATCGTAGCCGGCGCTGCCGGTGACGGTGGGCTCGCCGAAGCGATCGGTGAGCAGGGCGAAGAGGCCGGTGTCGGCCAGCACCTGGCGAGCTTCATCGCGCAATTGGCGGGCGGTTTCGGCGCGCGCCTCCGGACTGCCCACACTCTCCTCCCCGACAAACAAAAACCCGGCTCCAACAGAGCCGGGTCGTAGCTGAATGCGAGCTTAAAGCGCTTACCGATTGACGGTATCGACGCTATTTCTGCTCTGTCAGATCGGTCGCAAGAGCGTCCGATCGTCCAACCGCCCGGCCTATTCGGACTTGCCTTCGGCGGCATCCTTTTCCGCCAACTCCTTGGCCAGCTGCTCGGCGGCAGCGACCTTTTCGGCCTCGCGGGCGACGCGGGCCTCGTGGGCGGCATCGCGCTCGCCGGCCTCGATCTTCTTGGTCCGGGCCGAGGTCGATTCGAAAATACGGGCGGACTTGCCGCGGCGATCGCGCAGGTAATACAGCTTGGCGCGGCGTACCTTGCCGCGCTTGAGCACTTCGACGCGGTCGACATTGGGGCTGACCATCGGGAAGACGCGCTCGACGCCCTCGCCGTAGGAAATCTTGCGAACCGTGAAGCTCTCGTTGAGCCCCGTGCCGGTGATGGCGATCACGACGCCTTCATAGGCCTGCAGGCGCTCTTTTTCGCCTTCGCGCACCTTCACCCACACCTTGACGGTATCGCCATGGGTGAAATCGGGGTGGTTAGCGCGGGCGGCGAGCGCCTCGTGCTGCTCTTTTTCGAGCTCGGCAATGATATTGGGCATGTCTTGTCCGTTCTGATCTTTTCAATGGGGCGTTTTGCCGAAGGATCGCTCCAGCCGCCCGGTCTTGGTTGCACGGATTATGTGTCTTGTTGGCCCGGGCAGGGCCACGGGCAGCGGGCGTATAGAGGGAAAGCGCGCCCGAGTCCAGTACTGCGGGCGGATTTGCCGCGTGCGGCGGGCCGCGGGCACCGCTATAAGCCGGGGCATGGGACAGGGCCAGACGATTTCGCAGTCGGTCGCCCGCGATGTGCTGCTCGCGGCGCTGGTGCTTGCCCTGCTGTGCCTCAATTTCGGCCATTCGAGCGCGGTGTTTGCCGCCGGCGGCCGGGTGGTGGTCACCGCCCAGTCGATCTGCGGCGACCAGCCGTCGCCTGTCGCCGGCAACCATTTCGCCTGCCATGCCTGCCGGCCGGGACTGGCGGTGCTGCCGCCACCGCCAGCGGACTGCGTCGCAACTGAGTTCGCCACGCTTCCGGTGGTTTATGTGCTTCCTGCCGTGGCGCCTCCGGTGCTGACGCCGGGAGGCGTCGCCAAACCACGAGGCCCGCCCGCCGCCTGACCCGTCTCGGAAATTCCCCTCTCGTTTCCCGAAAGGTCAGATCATGACTCGTTACAGCCCTACCGCCCTAGTGGCCGCCCTGGCGTTTGCCGCGCCGTCCCTCGCTTTCGCCCATGAGGGCATCCTGCACGATGGCTGCCCGACCGGGCAGAGCTTTACCGCCGGCGGCATTACCGTCAGCGGCGCCTATGCCCGCGCCACCCCGCCGAACGCCCAGTCGGCGGGCGCCTATCTCAGCATCGCCAATGCCGGCCCAAATGATGATGTCTTCACCGGCGCCAGCACCGAGGCGGCCCGCGAGACCTCGCTGCACCAGATGAAGATGGCGGGCGACGTGATGGAAATGTCGGCGCTGCCCGACGGCCTGCCGGTTCCGGCCGGCGGCACGGTGGCGCTCGATCCGATGGGCTATCATCTGATGCTCACCGGCTTCAGCCAGCCGTTCGTCAAGGGCCAGTGCCTCGAAATGATCCTGCACTTTGCCAGGGCCGGCGACCTCAAGGTCGAACTCAACATCGGCGGCTTCGCGCAATCGGCGCCACCGAGCGGAAGCGACGCACCGGCCGAGCCGTCGCACACGATGGACATGTCTTCGATGGCGATGTGAGGGCGTGATGCGACGCGGGTGCCGGAGGCCCGCCGGGCCCGGTGTCGCCCCACGCTACTCCAGCAGATCGGGGCGCCGGGCGCGGGTCAATCTCTCGCTCTCGGCGCGCCGCCACTCAGCAACCCTGCCGTGATCGCCGGAGGTGAGCACGGCAGGGATGTCGCGACCCTCAAAACTTTGGGGCCGGGTGTAGTGTGGATACTCCAGAACGCCGTTCTCGAAGCTTTCGTCCTGGTGCGACTCGTCCTTGCCGAGCACGCCGGGAATCAATCGCACCACCGCTTCGAGCAGCACCATGGCCGCCACCTCGCCGCCGGCGAGCACATAGTCGCCGATGGAAATCTCTTCGAGGTTGCGTGCTTCGATGACGCGCTCGTCGACCCCCTCGAACCGGCCGCAGACGATCACGGCGCCGGGGCCGTAGGCGAGGGCGCGGGCCCGCTCCTGCGTCAGTGGCCTGCCGCGCGGACTCATCAGCAGGCGCGGGCGCGGATCGTTCTGGCCGGAGACGGCGTCGATCGCCGCCGCCAGCACGTCGGGCTTCAGCACCATGCCGGCGCCGCCGCCCGCCGGCGAGTCGTCGACACTGTGATGCCTGTCGGTGGCAAAGTCCCGCAATTGCGTCAGCCGCAGCGACCACAATCCCTGCGCTGCGCCGCGACCGATCACCGAGGCGCCGAGCGGCCCGGGAAACAGCTCGGGAAACAGGGTGATGATGTCGGCGGCAAAGCTCAATCGGGCTCTTCCTCACCGGGCTCGCTCTCGGTCGGCACCTCGATCACCAGGTAGCCCTCGGCCACGTGCACTTCGGGGACCACGGCCTTGGTGAAGGGGTAAAGGTAAGTGTCGCCGCTGCGCTCGTCCCGTACTTCGATGAGATCGGAGGCGCCAAAATTGGGAATGGCGATCACCTTGCCCAGCACGCTGCCGTCATTGAGCCGGGCGTCGAGCCCGATCAGGTCGGTGTGGTAGAAATCGTCATCATCGTCGGGCGGCGGCAGGCGGCTGCGCTCGACATAGAGCTCGACGCCGTTGAGCTTTTCGGCGGCCGTGCGGTCGGTGACGCCCTTGAGCCGCGCCACCAGTACGTTGGTCGTGGCCCGTGCTGCCTCGATCTCGAGCACGAGGCCGGGGCGGTTGGTGGTGAACGGTCCGTAGTCCCGGAGAGCCAGCGGCTCCTCGGTGAAGGACTGTATGCGCACCTCGCCCCGGATGCCATGGGCCGCGCCGATGCGGCCCATGAGCAGACGTTTGGACGAGGCGTCGCTCATCTTACTCGGCGGCCGGAGCTTCAGCCGGCGCGGCGGCATCAGCAGCAGCTTTGGCGCGGGCTTCGGCGCGTTCGGTGGCCTTCTTGCCCGGCTTGGCGCGCTCGGGATTGTTGCGCGGCGCGCGGGTCTTGAGGCCGGCCTTGTCGAGGAAGCGCAGCACGCGGTCGGTCGGCTGGGCGCCGACGCTCAGCCAATGCGTCACGCGCTCGGTCACGAGATTGACGCGCTTGTCGTCCTCGAGCTTGGGATCGTAGGTGCCGACCTTCTCGATGAAGCGGCCGTCGCGGGGCGAGCGGGCGTCGGCAACGACGACGTGGTAGTAGGGGCGCTTGGTGGTGCCGGCGCGGGCGAGACGGATCTTGAGAGACATGCGTTGGTCCTTGGAAGGTTGTCTGGAAAACGGGGTTCTATTTCTTCTTCGGCACGAACCCGCCACCGAGGCCGGGGAGGCCAGGGAAGCGTGAGGTACCGCCAAGACCGGGCAGGCCCGGTCCCGATTTGAGGAGCTGGCTCACATCGGTGGGCAGCTTTTGCGACAGGTCCTTGGGCGGCTCGGCATCACCCTGGGCGGCAGCCTGCTTCAGCATCGCAGGGTCCATACCCATCTGCCGGGCCATGGCCTCGATCTGGGCCGGGTCCATCCTGGACGGATCGGGCATCTGGCCAAGGCCGGGCATCATGCCGCCCAGCTTGCCACCGAACATACCGGCGAGCGAGCCGAGGCCGCCTTTCGAAACCTTTTTCATCATGTCCGCCATCTGGCGGTGCTGCTTCATCAGCTTGTTGACGTCTTCGACCTTGGTGCCCGAGCCCTTGGCGATGCGAATGCGGCGCTTGGCGTTCAGCAGGTCGGGGTCGGCGCGCTCCGCCTTGGTCATCGAGTTGATGATGGCGATCTGGCGGTCGAACACCTTCTCATCGATATTGGCGCCGGCCATGGCCTTTTTGACCTGGCCCATGCCGGGCATCAGTCCCATCAGGGCGCCCATGCCGCCCATCTTCTTCATCTGCTGCAACTGGCCGCGCAGATCGTCGAGGTCGAAGCTGCCCTTCTTGAGCTTTTTGGCCATTTTGGCCGCGTCTTCGGCCTTGATGGTCTGGCTGGCCTTTTCGACCAGGCTGACGATGTCGCCCATGCCCAGGATGCGGTCGGCGATCGAGGCGGGACGGAAATCCTCGAGCGCGTCGAGCTTTTCACCGGTACCGATCAGTTTGATCGGCTTGCCGGTGGCGGCGCGCATCGACAGCGCCGCGCCGCCACGGCCATCGCCGTCGACGCGGGTCAGGACGATGCCGGTGATGTCGACGCGCTGGTCGAAGGAGCGGGCGAGGTTGACGGCGTCCTGGCCGGTCAGTGCGTCGGCCACCAGCAGGATCTCGTGCGGGCTTACCGCGGCTTTCACCGCCGCGGTCTCCTGCATCAGGTC
>JAEWCE010000193.1 GCA_023390785.1 Pseudomonadota bacterium | reverse complement strand
CAACAGACGCGCCGCCACGAATGGAAGATAGTCGTAGGTCCTCAGCCGCGGGTGCGTCTCACAAGTGCCGAGGATCGGGATACCAAGCTCCTCGCAGGTGGCCATATCAATGTCCTCGGCCCGAAATTCCCATGGCTCCCACATCAGGCTGACAACCGCCGAGGCGGTCAGCGATCCGAGTAGACCCCGGTCGATTGGCCGCACAAAACCCAGGTTTGTCACCAGATCGATCTTGTGTTGATCGACGGACGGACGGCCCTCCTGAAAGATGATCCGGCCGCCGACATTCAGATCCCGGGCCCAACTTTCGATTTCGCCGGCGATTTCCCTGTAGCTGCCGAAACGGGAGTCGCGTCCCACCGCAACGACCGAAGACGCTCCGGCGAGCGCAGCCAGCAACGGTGTGGTCGCGAAATAGCCGGAAGCCGCCTCGGTCAACACGCCGATATCGCGCAGATCAAGGTCAAGATCGGAAATCGCGGTTTCCATGATGCGATTGATACGCCGGCGCTCGTGACCTTCCGGAAGCAATCGCATCCGATTTTGCCTTGCTTGTCGGGTCACTGCAGCCGGGAGGCTCGTTCCGGCCGAGGCGCGGCCTGGATCCGTGCCGCGGCGCTCTGCGACAGGAACTGGTCGCACCAGGATGCCAGGTAGATCAGAGACCAGATCAGCAGCCTGCGGTTTTCGCGGCCCTCGACATGATCGGCAATCAATCGGCTGGCGACCTCGAAGTCCAGATAGTCATAGATCCGGGCCTTGCGATCAAGCAGGGTGCGGCGGACATAGTCGATGCTTTCGCCACGAAACCAGGTAGCGTCCGGCGCCGAAAAACCCTGCTTGACGCCGCTGGCGACATCTCCCGGCACGTAGCGCGCCATGGCCTCGCGAAGGATGATCTTGCCGTCCTGCGAACGGTGCGAATAGATCGCGGTTTTCGGTCCCGGAAGGTTTTCGTCGAGCCGCGTGACCTCTCCGAGATCGGCAAGCTTGTGCGCCACCGGCAGCGCCATTCCGAAATCGACGAGGTCATTGTCCAGGAACGGCACCCGCGCTTCGAGCGAATGCGACATCGACAGCTTGTCTTCGACCACCAGGAGACCATGCAGAAAGCTCTTGGCCTCGAAATAGAGTGAGTGGCAGATGAAGTCTTCGGGCCGCTTCAACTCGGTCGCGTGGTGCGCAAACACGCTGCGGAAAATTTCCAGAGGCTCGGTCGCGTGCTTTCCCGCAAGCGGAGCCGTCAGGGGCGCCAAGGCATCGCTCGGCACGAGACGTTGCCAGGATTTGAAATAGCGCGACGAATATTCGTCGAAGCTCAAATTGGCGCCGCGGAAATATCGCCAGGGATAGCCGGCAAACAGCTCATCGCCGCCGGCCCCCGAGAGCACGACCTTGTTGAACTTGCCGGCGAGCTTTGCTGCATAGAAGTTCGGATATGATTGTCCGACCCGCGGTTCTTCCAGATGCCAGACCAGATGGTCGATACAGCGCTCCATGTCGCCCGCCTTCAGCACCATTTCGTAATGCTCGGTGCGGCACAACGCCGACATCCGCTCGGCTTTCGGCCGTTCGTCGAAGGCAAGCTCGAGCCCGGAAACCGAGCTCATGTCGAATCCGATTGTAAAGGTGCGCATTTCCGGCAATTGCCTGCTGGCGATCACCGCAATGGCGCCGGTATCCAGCCCGCCACTGAGATAGGACGCCACCGGCACGTCGCTCACGAGCTGCCGGTTCACCGCCTGAACGAACAGGCTGTCGAGTTCGTCCAGATAGTCCGCGCGGGTCCGCCCTGTTTCGCGCTCGCTGAACTTGAAATCCCAGTATTGGTGCGGCCCACCCAGCGGCCCCTGCATGGGGATCGAAAGCGAACTGCCCGCCGGCAGCACGCGAACGTTCTTGTAGAGCGTCCGGTCGGTCAGGAAATTCTGGAATGTCATGTATTCCATCAACCCGTCGGGATCGATCTCGCTCCGAAACAGCGGATGAGCAAGGAACGCCTTGATCTCCGACGCAAACAACAACGTCTGGCCGACTACCGTGTAGTAGAGCGGCTTGATCCCGTACCGGTCGCGGGCAAGAAGCAGACGCCGCTTGCGCCGATCGTACAGCACGAAGGCGAACATGCCATTCAGACGGAGCAGCGCGTCGCTGCCCCACTCCTCGAGCGCGGCAAGCAGCACTTCCGTGTCGGATTCCGAACGAAAAACGTGGCCGCGAGTCTCCAGATCGAGCCGCAGCTCGCGATAGTTATAAATCTCGCCATTGTAGCTGATGACGAGGTGTCCGCCCCTGCTCGCCATCGGCTGGTGGCCCGACCGCGACAAATCGATGATCGAGAGCCGCCGGTGACCGAGTCCGAGCCCGCCCTCCACGAGCTGGCCCTCATCGTCCGGCCCGCGGTGCACGAGCATGTCCGTCATCGCCTTCAGGACGACGGGCGACGCGGGCTGGCCGTCAAAATTCAGGTATCCGGCGATTCCACACATGGCTAACGCTCGCGTTTCCGCGCAATGACGGTGATGCCGGCCTCTTCAACGACCTCGCGCTCGACATCGAACCCGCAATCGTCGCACCATTTCCGTACTTCCTGTTCGGTCTGGCGGTGCGCATTGACAGGTGCAAACCAGTCGAAATTGATGTGCGCCATCTCATCGAATGTGAGATCGGGCCGGTAGAACATTTTGACGACGTTCCAGTACAGGAAGCGCTGCACGTCGTACTCGCCCGCCTTTATACCGAGCAACTCGACGTCTTCAGTGACAGTGATTTTCGCATTGAGTTCACCGAACGCGATTCCGAGTTTCGTCAGCGGTTCCATTGCCTTCCAGGCATGCTCTGGCGAGAAGCCCTGCAACTTCTCCCGGATGTAGTCGTCGGTGAACTCGCGGATCGGGCCCTTCTTGCGATAGACATAGAACATGAAGCGCCCGCCCGGTTTGACCAGCCGGGCGGTTCGTTCAAACGCCGCCTTCGTCGAATCGGTGTGATGAAGCACGCCCTCAGAGAAAAGGACGTCGCAGCTTTCATCGCGAAAAGGCAGCGCGTTCAGGTCGCACTGGATGAATTCACCATTCAATCCTGCGGAGCTGAAACTATCGGCTGCCACGTCAATGGCGGCCGAAATGTCGGTACCTATGAAGCGCACCTGCTTCAGCCGGTCGCCAAAGAGTTCGACCGAACTACGTGCCGCGCCACAACCGATATCGACCAGGACGGCGTCGTCCTGGAGCCACGGCATATCGGATGGCTCTCCGTAGCGCGCGCGCAGCCAATCGCGCATTACGCTACGGGCATTTGCGCTCTCGAAAGTATCGCGCCGATTCCACTTGTACCCGAAGACGTCAGAGGTTTGCGCCTGCGATTGCGATACGTACTCGATCGCTCGCAGCACACCATCGCGTACTAGGAATTGCCGCCCCCCGACCGAAACGCTCCCCGAGACCGGAATCGCCACCCCGGTCACTTCACTCAGAATGGGAAACTCTTTTTCCGGAACGGCCATCAGGCATTCCCCGAATCGATCCGCCGCAAGCAATCGACGACATACTTGTAGTCGTCGCCGTCCATGCGGTTGTGCAGCGGAATCGCCATCGTGTTTTGCTCGCAATCGCGCGCGCCGGGCAGATCGTCAGTCTCATGGCCGAAACGCTTGCGGTAGTAGCCGAGCATGTGCACCGAATGGGTGCCGGGCCGGGTGGCGATGCCCATGGCGTGGAGGCGTGCCATGATCTCGTTGCGCGGAAGCGGCGCATGTTCGGGATCGACATACGTCACGTAAGCTTGCCAGGCATGGTTACCGGAATTAGGAGCCTGCGGATGCCTTAGCCACTCGATTTCGGCCAGCGATTCCCGATAATATCGAGCTCGCGCATCGCGCTCCTCGATGAAGCGATCGAGCTTGTCCAGTTGAACGAGACCAATCGCTGCCTGCACATCGGTCATGCGATAGTTGAACCCGAGCTCGTCGAAGGCGGCCAGCAGATATGGCTGCGATCCATGATGACGCTGCTCTTCGGAAATCGAGGCACCGTGGTTGCGCAGCACGTTCGCCCGCTCGGCAAGATCCGGGTCGTCGGTGGTCAACATGCCCCCCTCGCCCGTCGTAATGGACTTGCGGGGGTGGAACGAGAAACAGGCGACATCGCCGAGACCGCCTGCGGGCCGGCCTTTGTAAGATGCACCCGCGGCGCAGGCGGCATCTTCAACGATCTTGACGGTCGCCGGCAACGCCGCACGAATACCGTCAATATCAGCGCAGAGTCCGAACAGGTGGACCGCGATCACCGCTTTGGTCTTTTCGGTCACTTTCGATTTCATCGACGCAACATCGATGTTGTAGGTGGCCGGATCCACGTCGCACAACACCGGAGTGCCGCCGCAATAAAGCACCGCGTTTGCCGTTGCGACCCACGTGAACGACGGCACAATGACCTCATCGCCAGGTCCTATCCCTAACGCATCGAGCGCCAAGTGAAGCGCCGTCGTGCAGCTCGTAACCGCAAGTGCGTGGGCAAGCTTATGACGCTCCGCAAACGCTTTTTCGAACGCCGCCACCTTCGGCCCCTGAGTGAGCCAACCGGAGAAGATCGGCTCGCGTACTGCTTGCCACTCATCCTCCCCCATGGAAGGCTGGGAAATTTGGATCCGTCGCATCGATGTCATCCGGTCGATCCTCATTCGGCCGCGCGGAGCCGGCGCGCGTCAACTTCCGCAATGTGCGAGCGCCGCCAGTCGATAAGCCGACGCAGGCCGTCATCCAGGTCAATCGCCGCGGTAAACCCGATCTCCGCGGCTGCACGCTTCGGCGAACCAATTCGATTGCGCACCAGCGTCGCTTGGCTGCGCGGGGCATAGTTGATCGGCTGATTTGAACCGGTGAGATCGAGAAGCTTCTCGGCAATCTCCTTCAACGAAGTCCGCCTGCCCGTGCCGACATTATAGAAGCGATCCGTTGCAGTCGCTCGCATCGCACAAAGGTTGGCACGCGCACAATCCTCCACCGCAACGAAATCGAATGCCTCCGAGCCGTCACCCAGAATCGTTGGGCCTTCTCCTCGATCGATCGCGTCAAGCATCTTCATGATGACGGCGATGTAGGCGCCGCGATAATCCTGGCGCGGCCCGTAGACGTTCATGTAACGCAGGCCGACATAGTCGAGTCCATACCGGAAATGGTAAGCGCGTGCCATTGCCTCGCCGCAGATTTTCGTCGCACCATAAAAGTTCTTGTTGTTGAACGGATGATCTTCCGTCATCGGCTCCTCCACGGCGTCGCCGTAGACGGATGC
>JAEWCE010000148.1 GCA_023390785.1 Pseudomonadota bacterium | reverse complement strand
GGCAACAACAACGCCTATGCGCAGGACAACGAGATCACCTGGCTCGACTGGGAGCATGCCGACGGTGCCCTGGTCGACTATGTCGCGGCCGCCCACACATTCCGCAAGGCGCATCCGGCGCTGACGCACGACCATTTCCTCGACGGCAAGGGCAAGCACGGCATCCGCGATGTCGTCTGGTGGCACCAGGACGGCCGCGAGATGAACGACGGCGACTGGAACAATGCGAGCCAGTCGATGCTGGGCATGCAGTTGCGCACCGCCGACGACGAGGTGCTGGTGTGGTTCAACCGGCACGCCGAGAGCATGCCGGCGCGCCTGCCCGAAGGGGCATGGGAGGTCGGCTTCGTTTCGCACGACCAGGAGCAGTTGCCGATCGCCGACAGCGTGCTGACACTGCCGCCGCGATCGGTTGTGGCGCTGCTGCGCGCACAGATTCCACCCGACAAGGACCCCAACGAGGTGCCGCCGGACAAGGAGCCGCCGCCGCCGGCGAAGGAGCCCGAGGGCGTGCCGCCCGCCGGACCACCGGAACAGGCGCCGCCGCCCGCCGAAGCGCCGCCGCCGCAATTCCCCGGTGAGGTTCCGGCGCCGAAAACGGCTTAGCTATTCTGCTGCAGCCGCCGGCCGCAGGCCGCCGGTCTTTTCGATGAAGGCGATCACGGCGTCGAGTCCGTGCTGCCGCAGCAGGTCGGTGAACACATAGGGCCGGCCGTCGCGCACCTTCTGCGTGTCGGCCTCCATCACCTCGAGGCTGGCATTCACATACGGAGCGAGATCGGCCTTGTTGATGATCAGCAGGTCCGAGCGGGTAATCGCCGGGCCGCCCTTGCGCGGCAGCTTTTCGCCCTCGGCCACCGAGATCACATAGAGCGTGATGTCAGCGAGGTCGGGCGAGAACGTCGCGCTCAGATTGTCGCCGCCGGATTCGATCAGCACGATGTCGAGGTCCGGGAAGCGCCGGGTGAGATCGGCAATCGCATTGAGGTTCAGCGACACGTCCTCCCGGATGGCGGTGTGCGGACAGCCGCCCGTCTCGACGCCGACGATGCGATCCTCGGCGATCGCCTGCACGCGGTTGAGGATCAGCGCGTCCTCACGCGTATAGATGTCGTTGGTGACGACGGCCATCGAGTAGCGGTCGCGCATCGCTTTGAGCAACATCTCGCACAGCGTGGTCTTGCCCGAGCCGACGGGGCCGCCGATGCCGATGCGGAGCGGGCCGTTCATTGCGCTCATAGCAGCCTCATCAGCACGAGGATCAGGAATCCCGCTCCAATCCAGAAGCAGAGCGGCGAATAGTTCTTGCGGTCGAGCGAGGCGAAGGGCTCGGCGGAAAAGCGTGCGCGCCAGCCCGGCGTATATCCGAGCACGCCGCGGCCGATGAACAGCAGCGCCAGCAGCACGCCGAGCAGCGTCAGTCCGTGGCCGCCTGCCACCGGATCGGCCAGCGACAGCGCCACGAGGCCGGCAGCGATCAGCGCCGTCGCGACTAGGAAGGTGACGAACCGGTTCGGCATGCGGGTGATGCCCGGCCGTCCCACCACCGCCTGTGCGAGCAGCGCTTCGTTGCGGATCGGCCAGGTGTTGCCGAAGGCCCAAAGGTAGTGGGCGAAGGCGACGGTGAAGAGCGGCAGGAAGGTCAACGATCCGACCAGCATGTTCATGAGCGGAAGATCCGGGTTCCGAGTGTTTCGTGGCGCATCTGCGCGATGTCGGCTGCGTAGGCGATGCCGCCGATGGCGTCGAGCCCCGCCGATGCCGCAGTGGCGGCGAGGACCGCGGTGGCCGGCTCCAGCGCCGCCTGCACCTGCAGACCGGCGGTCTGGCCGAGCGGCACCAGCCGCACCGCCACAGACACCGACGCTTGTATGGCGGCGGTGAGGTAACCGAGCAGCGTCTCCTCCAGTCCGATCTGCTGCGCGCCGGCAATGGCGCCAACCGCCACCGGGTAGGGGCAGGGCTCGGGCAGCCGCGCGAACACGTCCGATGGCCACGCGCGTGCAGCGCGCGCAAAATTGCTGCCGGTCAGCGCCGTCTCCAGCGTCCGCTCGCTCGACGCCGTCAGCGCCAGCAGCAGATCCGCCAGTTCCCGCAGCGCCGCGGCCTCATCGTGGGCACGGTGGGCCTGGGCGAGCACGATGGCGTCGGTTCGGAGGCCGCCATGCGCAAGCAGTCCGTCGAGCCAGGCCCGCAGGGCTTCGGCATCCGCGATGCGGCCGTCCGCGATCGCCGTCTCCAAGCCCTGCGACCAGGCAAAGCCGCCGACCGGAAAGGCCGGGGACAGCCAGGTCAGCAGGCGCTGCAGGGCGACGCCGTTGGCCATCTCAGTGCGGCGCGTGATAGGCGCCCTGCATCGGCAGGAACGGCTCGCTCACCTCGCGCACCTCGGCGCCGAGGCCGGCAAGCATCGCCTTGGCCACATGGTCGCGCGGCACCAGAATGCGCTTCTTTTCGATCTGCGCGGGCAGATGCCGGTTGCCGATGTGCCAGGCGAGCTGCGCCAGATGCTCGGCGCCGCGCGGCGTGACCTCGAGCAGCGGTTCGGGGGCGGCGACGATCTCGATGATGCGCCCGTCCTC
The DNA here is from genome assembly GCA_023390785.1 of Pseudomonadota bacterium. Taxonomy (GTDB): domain Bacteria; phylum Pseudomonadota; class Alphaproteobacteria; order Rhizobiales; family Devosiaceae; genus Devosia_A. Next base: position 20,913 of record JAEWCE010000148.1, on the reverse strand, counting down.
GAGCAGCAGGCCGCCGAAATGCTCGAGTGTCACCGGCTCGGCAAAGTCCACCAGCACCTCTTCGCCCTTCACCGCCAGCACCTTGCGGCGCAACCGCCGCTGGTCCGACGCCAGCGTGAGCTGGGCAAAGGCTTTGCCTTTGCCGTGGTTGGCGGGCAAGGCGGCGGTGGCGCGGATCATGGCGTGTCGTTGAGTTCCGAGCAGCTCATCACGGGCGCCGCATCGAGGCCCTCGGTGACGTCGGAGAGCGTCGCATCGGCGCCTTTGTTCCACCAGATGTACTGGCCGGACTCGTATTTGGCGCCCGAGGCCGAGATGGTGTTGACGAAGATCAGCGTCTCGCCGTTGATCGGGATCAGCGCCAGGAAGTTCGGCGAGGCGTTGAGGTACTGCACCGTCAACGGGTCGTGGCCCTCACAATCGTACTTGGTGACCTTCACCTCGGAATCGCCGGTGACACTGAGGCCAACCCCGATGCTGACATCGGCCGCAGCGGGGGAGGCGAGGGCAATGGCGGCAGCAGCAAGCAACAATGTCCGCATATCACATCCCTCCCGGGAGGAATTCTGGGTCGAAGCGCTGTTCGATGCCGTAGGGGCAGGACTCGGGGAAATTCTCGAGGAACCAGAGGGCAAAATCCTGCTCGTCGGAGGCGAGTTGCTTGAGGTTGATCCTGTTCATGCCGGGACTATACGCGCATCGGAAGACCGCGCAAATTGATCGCGGCCGCCCGCCGTTAGCAAATTGGCGACGGGTGCCGGGGTAGAAACGCCGCGGACGCAGAAGGCGTCCCTCGTCGTTGCGTCAAGAAGTCGATGCTCAAATCTCTGGTGTTGCTGACCGGTCCGGGTGAGCGGACCATCCTTGCGGCGCGGCTGGCCGCGTTCCGGCCGGACCTCAGGATCATTGCCGCCGGCTCGAGCGCCGATCTCGCCGCCATCGAGCAGGCAACGCTGGCCGAGGCCCGCATCATTGCCTTCGTCACCTCGATCATCGTGCCGGCGCCGGTCCTCGCCGGGCTCGGCTATGGCGCCTACAATTTCCATCCGGGCCCGCCCGGCTATCCCGGGCTCAGCCCGGCCCAGTTCGCGCTCTACGACGGCGCGCGCCGTTTCGGCGCCACCGTGCACCGCATGGTCGAGGCGGTCGATGCCGGGCCGATCGTCGCCGTGTCCGACTTTGCCATGCCAGAGCCGCCGACGCTGGATGCGCTGGAGACACTGGCGTTCCAGCATCTGGCGAAACTGTTCTGGGATCTGTCGCCGGCATTGGTAGAGGAAGCACCGCTCGCGGAGCTCGGCATTGCCTGGGGTTCGCGCAAGAGTACGCGGCGAAACACCGAGGCGATGTGCGCGATCGACCCCGATATCGATCCGGCCGAGCTGCACCGGCGCGTTGCCGCTTTCGGGCGCAGTCCGTTCGGCCTGACGCCGACGCTGACGCTGCACGGCTACCGCTTCCGGCTCGAGCCCGCAGCCGCCGAGCCGACCTCTTCTGCTAGAAGAGAAAATACCGCTGTGCCATCGGCAGCGTAGTCGCCGGCTCGCAGGTCAGCAGCTCGCCGTCGGCGCGCACCTCGTAGGTCTCGGGGTCCACCTCGATCTTCGGCGTGGCGCTGTTGTGGATCATCGCGGCCTTGCCGATGCCGCCGCGGGTGTTCTCGACCGGCAACAGCGTCTTTTGCAGCGAGTATCGCTCGCCGATGCCGGCGGCGAGCGCGGCCTGCGACGTGAACGTGACGCTGCTGGCGCGCTTGGCGACGCCATAGGCGCCGAACATCGGGCGATAGTGCATCGGCTGCGGCGTGGGGATCGAGGCGTTGGGGTCGCCCATCGGCGCCGCGGCGATGACGCCGCCGAGCAGCACCATCTCCGGCTTCACGCCGAAGAAGGCCGGGTGCCACAACACCAGGTCGGCACGCTTGCCCACCTCCACCGAGCCGATATGCCGGCTCATGCCGTGCGCGATGGCCGGGTTGATGGTGTACTTGGCGATGTAGCGGCGGACGCGGAAATTGTCGTTGTCGCCGCTCTCCTCCGCCAGGCGTCCACGCTGCTTGCGCATCTTGTCCGCGGTCTGCCAGCAGCGGATGATCACCTCGCCGACGCGCCCCATCGCCTGGCTGTCCGACGAGATCACCGAGAACGCCCCGATGTCGTGCAGGATGTCCTCGGCGGCAATCGTCTCCTTGCGGATGCGGCTTTCGGCAAACGCCACGTCCTCGGCGATGGCCGGCGATAGATGATGGCAGACCATCAGCATATCGAGATGCTCGGCCAGTGTGTTGACCGTGTAGGGCCGCGTCGGATTGGTCGACGACGGGATGACGTTCGGCAGGCCGGCGACGCGGATGATGTCCGGCGCATGCCCGCCGCCGGCGCCTTCGGTGTGGAAGGCGTGAATGGTGCGGCCCTTGAACGCGGCGATCGTGTCTTCCACGAAGCCACTCTCGTTGAGGGTGTCGGTGTGGATCATCACCTGGACGTCGTGGTCATCGGCGACGGCGAGGCAGGTGTCGATGGCTGCGGGCGTCGTGCCCCAGTCCTCGTGCAGTTTCAGTGCCGCCGCGCCGGCCTCGACCATCTCGACCAGCGGCTCCGGGCGGCTGGCGTTGCCCTTGCCGGCGAGCGCCAGGTTCATCGGAAAGTCCTCGAACGCTCCCAGCATGGTCATGATATGCCAGGCGCCGGTACAGGTGGTCGCCAGCGTGCCGTGCGCCGGCCCGGTGCCGCCGCCCAGCATGCAGGTGATCCCACTCATCAGCGCTTCCTCGATCTGCTGCGGCGCGATGAAGTGGATGTGCGCGTCCATGCCGCCCGCGGTGAGGATTCGGCCTTCCCCGGCGATGGCCTCGGTCGAGGGGCCGATGATGATGCTGACACCAGGCTGCGTGTCGGGATTGCCGGCCTTGCCGATGCCGGCGATGCGCCCGTCCCTGAGGCCCACATCGGCCTTGTAGATGCCGGTGTGGTCGACAATCAGCGCGTTGGTGATGACGGTGTCGACCGCGCCCTCGGCGCGTGTCGCCTGCGATTGGCCCATGCCGTCGCGGATCACCTTGCCGCCGCCAAACTTCACCTCTTCTCCATACACGGTGAAATCCCGTTCCACCTCGATGATCAGGTCGGTGTCGGCAAGCCGTACCCGGTCGCCGGTGGTCGGGCCGTACATGTCGGCATAGACGGCGCGGGAAATTCGAACGGGCATGGCGGTCCCTCGTGGCCGCGCTAGGCGGCGCTGTGGCTCTGGCGGAAGACGGTCGCGGCGGTGTCGATGAAAGTGTTGAGCATCTGGTCGCGCTGCCGCAGCTTGGCGTCGGCGATGCGGCCGGCGACCAGCGACGAGGCGAGAAGGTGGGCGACGTAGGCGGCCCTGGCATCGTCGGCGGCGGCATGTGCGTCCGCCTGGGCGGTGAGCGTCGTCACCAGTTCGGCCAGCGCCGTCGGCCCGATCCTCAGCTTGAGGTCGGTCCAGTTGTCGGCACTCGCCTCCTGCACCAGCCGCGCCGCAAGGCTGCCGAGCAGCCACATGGTCTGGTTGTCGTGGCGTGCGCTGCGGTCGAGCCGGTCGACCGCATCATGGAACCCGGCAATGAAGTCGGCTTCCGCCACGATCAGCGCCTGCCGGTCGCAGGCAGCAGGTGCGCGCCGCGCTTGCGCGCATTGGTGGCGCACTCGGCGATATAGCGGTCGAGGAAGTCGATGCCCGGCTGCAGGTCTTCGGCATATTGCCGGCGCGCGATCATCGAGATGGCGAGCACTTCGAGCGCCCGGGCGCCCTCGGTGTCGCGGTGCTTGAGCATGATCGCGGTCTGGCCCTGGAAGAACTGCAGCAGCGAATCGTAGGTGGCGCCGTCGGCGCGCGCCTTGAGGTCGCTCCAGTCGCGCGCGCCGGCGTCCTTGGCCAGCTTGTCCGAGAACATGCCGATGGTGCGGCGCAGCTTCTTGTCGCGGCCTTCGCCCGATGTGAGATCGCGCATCAGCGTGATCAGCTTGTCGCGAAATATGGCGTCGCGGTCTTCCATCAGAGCTTACCCATGATCTTTTGCTGAAATCCGAAAACGATGCGGTTGCCGCCCAGTGGCACCAGCCGCACCTCGCGCGACTGCCCGGGCTCGAAGCGCACGGCGGTGCCCGCGGCGATGTCGAGCCGCATGCCGCGGGCCCGTTCGCGCTCGAACCGCAGGCCGGCATTGGTTTCGTAGAAATGATAGTGCGACCCCACCTGGATCGGCCGGTCGCCGGTATTGGCCACCTCGAGCGTCACCGCCGGTGCGCCGGCATTGAGCTCGATGTCGCCCGACTGCGTGATGATTTCTCCCGGGATCATGCGCATGCTCACCGGATCGGCTGGTGCACGGTGACGAGCTTGGTGCCGTCGGGGAAGGTGGCTTCGACCTGCACGTCCGGGATCATCTCGGCGATGCCCTCCATCACCTGGCCGCGACCGATGACATGGGCGCCGGCCTCCATCAGCTCGGCCACCGAGCGGCCGTCGCGGGCGCCCTCGACCACGAAATCGGTGATCAGCGCGATGGCCTCGGGGTGGTTGAGCTTGACGCCGCGCTCAAGGCGCCGGCGCGCCACCGTCGCCGCCATGGCGATCAGCAGTTTGTCCTTCTCGCGGGGCGTCAGGTTCATCTACAAACTCCAGAGGCGGGGCAGGCCCCCCGCATCGGCCAGCAGAGCGATAATGGGCGAAAGCGACCGGCGCAAGGCGAGGCCGCTGGCGGCGAGCAGCCGTACCGTAAGCCGGTCGCCGACGACACTGGCGCCGCCGCGTGCGGGCAGCAGCGCGCGCACCGCCGACAGCCGGCGCTCGGCCAGTGGAGAGACGTGCAGCACCGTGGCGAAGGCGCGGGCGCCGTCGAGCAGCGAGGCGGCGGAGCGTTCGTGCGGATCGCCGCGCAGTTCGGTGGCTTCGGCATGCAGCAGCCGGCCGTTGCGGCGGATGCGCCAATTGTCCCTCAGACGCGCGGTGGCCGCGGACTCCCCCATGGCCTCGCGGCCGAGCAGCACCGCCTCCACGGCGGTCAATGTCGCGTCCTCGGCAAGGTCGATGTCCAGGCGGCGGTCGAGTCGGGCGGCCTCGAACAGGATCGTCTCCTGCGGCAGCCAGTCGACATGCGCGCCGGCGTCGGCCACCAGCCGCGTCTCGACCAGCGCGTCGCCGCCGAGCGAGCGATAGATGCGTTCGCAGGCGGGCGTGGTCAGCGCCAGCCGTGTGCGCGGCGCGGCTGTGGCGCTCCAGCGGATATGGTCGCCGCCGGTCAGCCCGCCGGCCGTGTTCATCAGCACGGCCTGCAGTCCGCGGTGATGAGTGTTGGGCAGCCGGATCTTGGCGCAGCCCTCCTGGTAGAGGCCGGTGATGCGGGTGTGGCCGTCGCGCAGCGAGACCTGCAGCCGGCCCTCGCCGCGCGCCCGCTGCAGGGCAGCGGGTTCGGCGAGTGCACCGTCGACCTTGGCTGCGGGTGGCAGCGCGGCGCCGCTAGCGACGATCTGCGAAGCATCGATCACGACGGAAGTCGTCGCCGGTTTTCCGCCGAAAGTCCAGATCTTGGTCAGGGCGCGAATGTGCCCAAATCCTGGGCACGGCGGCAGCAGACCTGCCGCGGCCCCGTTCGCGGCGCCGTGAGGAGTCGGGCTTGATGTCTGATTCTGCCGCAACTTTTCACCATCCGCTCCGTTAAGGCAGCAACAGGCTCGGCGGAGCCGACAAGCTTTACGAGACCGGCGCGATGGCGCCGACGGTTCGGCAGACGTCTGTAAGGGCTGACGCTCCCTTATGGGCGAAACCGAAGGGGCGCGGGACTTCGGTCCCGCGCTTTCCTTTTGTATCGGTAGATTCACAGATATACGTCGCCACCTGTAAACAATACCCGTAGTCATCGGTAAGTACTGCATTGGCAGTACTTGTCGTTTGTCCGTGGCGTTATCTTGTTTTTACGATCGGCGGCGCTTTGTCTTCCTGTCCAAGGCCGAATTACGGCCGGCACAGGGAGACTGAAATGCATAAGATCAATGGCTTGATGGCGGGCGGCATCGTGCTGGCCCTGCTGGCGGCGACCCCGGCGGGTGCCGCGTCGCTGCTTGGCGGCCTCATCAACACCGGCACCGATTCCGGCAATTCGAACAGCCTGGTGTCGAACAATCCCGATGGCTCGATCGGCGTCGGCGGCAGCAATGGCGTGTCGGTCAATCTGGGTGGCCTCACCGGCGGCGGCTCGGGTGGCGGCCTGCTCGGCGGGCTGACCGGCTCCGACGGTGGCTCCGGCGGCGGCGGTCTGATCGGCAGTCTCACGGGTGGCGACGGCGGCCTCGGCGGCACGGTCGGCGGCCTCACCGGCGGCAGCGGCAATATCGGCGTGCCGGGCGTTGCCGACGTCTCGACCAGCTCGGGCAGCGGTGGTGGCCAGGTAGGCGTGTCGCTGCTCGGCGGCGGTGGCGGTACGCTCTCCACCAACCCGCTTGGCCTGTTGGGCAATGGCGGTGGCCTCAGCGTGTCGCTGCCCGGCCTCGGCGGGCTCGGCGGTTCATCCGGCACCCCGGGAGCACCGGGCGCTCCCGGTGCGCCGGGCACGCCTGGCCTCCCCGGTGGTGGCGGCGCCCCCGGCTTCACCGGCTTCGGCGGCGGCAACGGCTTCAACGGCTTCAATGGGACCAACGGCTTTGGCGGCAGCAATGGCGGCGTCGTGATCCCGTCCAATGCCTCGAGCCGGCTGCGCTCCATCCTCGCCGTGCTGGCGCAGCGCGACTGGATCCGCATGGTCAACGGACGGGCGATCTGCCTTGCCAATTTCGGCACCGCGGAAATTTCGAGCATGCTGCCGCGGCGCGACTGGGCCGGGCTCAACGCCGCCCTGCCGCAATATGCTCAGGACATCGCGACGCTGCGTCAACTCCTCGCCAATTGCCGGGCCAGCTCGCAGCGGCAGGCGCTCAATGTGCGCGACCTCAACCGCGTGATCGGCATCGACATCGCACGCAACGGCACGCCCGTTCTCTACATGCTCTGAGTTTCCAAGGCCCCGCGAGAGAAGGGGGACGGCGCAAATTGCGCTGTCCCCCTTCACCGCATGGAAACCGTAGCGGCGCGCGGGCAGAAACAAACAACAGGCTCGACTGTTGAAGTCCTCATAGTCGCTTTGCGGCGCATCATTAAAGCAACAATCCGAGCGTCACAGCGACTCCAAATAGAGGAGAAGCAAGTGAGAACTGGTTTCAGAATTTCGGCGATCGCCGTAATTGCGGCAATGCTGGCGACGGCTCCGGCGTCGGCGCTCACCCTCAACCTTGGCGGCGACGATGGCCTTCTGGGCGGTAGTGGCGGCCTGCTCGGACTTGGCGGCGCCGGATCGACCACCAATGCCACCATCAACAGTGGCGCGGCCGGGACCGGCAGTGGCGGCACCGACGCCGTCGTCAACACCGACCTGCTGGGCGGCAGCAATGGCTCGACCGCCACCGTCGATCTCGGCGGCAGCGGCGGCAACCGCAATCTGCTCGGTCTTTTCGGCCCGGGTGACGACCCGACCACCGCTACTCTCAACCTGGGCGACGGCAGCGGCGGCACCAACGGCAATGTCCTGCTCGACCTGTTCGGGCCGGCCGGCGGCGTCGACAATCCCAATGCGAGCGTGACGCTGGGCAGCAACGGCGGCACCGGCGTTGCCGGGCTCAACCTGCTCGGTGGCGGCAGCGGCGGCAATGGCGACGTGCTGCTCGACCTGTTCGGGCCCGGCGGCGGTTCGGGAACCGGTGGTGGGAATGGGACCGGTGTCTCGGGTGGCGGGACGACCGGGACCGGCCTCGGCGGCAATGGTCGGCTGGCGGGCGGCAGCGACGGCGCCCATCTGCAGGTCGCCTCGATCGACAAGGCGACCGGCGCCTGCTTCACGCCCGACGCCACGCAGGCGGCAAGGCTGGCGTCGCGCCACAATTACGACGCGCAGACCTTCGCCAGTTGGCGGGGCGTCGCCAATCTGAAGATCGTCGATATCGGCGTCTGTCCGGCGGCGGCGCCCGGCCTCGCCGCACGACCCAATATCGGCCGGCTGCAGGCCTATATCGACACCAACGCGACACTGAAGGCGGGCCTCGCCCGGGCCGGTCACTCCGCCAGCGAGGTGGTGGCGGTCGACAAGTCCGGCGGTACGCTGGTCGTCTATGTGATGTAGCCCCGCGCCCTTGAGCGCAGGCGGCGCGGAGGTACGCTCCGCGCCGCTTTCCTTTGCCCGCCGCTTGGGTATTGTGCGCCCGCTTTCGCAACGGGCGCATCATGGGCTTCGCCGGCTTTCCCACGGACACGCTGAGCTTTCTCGACGGCATCGCCGCGCACAACGACAAGGCCTGGTTCGACGCGCATCGCGATCTCTACGAGGCCGGCTACGTGGCGCCGGCGCGGGCGCTGGTCGAGGCGCTCGGTCCCGAGCTGCGCAAGGTCTCGCCCACGGTGCAGTTCGCGCCCAGGGTCAACGGCTCGCTGCAGCGCATCAATCGCGACGTCCGCTTTTCCAAGGACAAGCGGCCCTACAAGGAACACCTCAATCTCTGGTTCTGGCATGGGGAGCGCAAGGGCTGGGCCTCGCCCGGCTTCTGGTTCAGCCTTGGCCGCGAGGGCCTGCACCTCGGCGTCGGCATGCACAGCTTCGGCAAGGACCAGCTCGACAGCTTCCGCCAGTCGGTCATCCATCCGCGCTCGGGCAGGGCGCTGCTCGCCGCCGTCGCCAGGGTCGGCAAGGCGGGCGACTACGAGCTCGGCGGCCGCACCCGCAAGCTGCCGCCGCGCGGCTTTTCCACGGAGCCCGACCGCGCCGACTACCTGCTGCACGACGGCCTCTACACCAGCCTCCGCCTGCCGCCCGAAACGGCCACCGACCCCGGCCTCGTCACGCTGCTCGCCGCCCACTACCGCAAGATGTGGCCCCTCGGCCAATGGCTGCTCGAGGAAGTCTCGGGCTGATTGCCCGCGCCCCGCTTCAAACCGTCGCCGGCTGTTGCCCCCATCGGGGCCATGCCCTACATACGGCCCCGATTTCCAGCCCAAACCCGAGACTGAGATGGCGCGCCAGTTCATTTATCACATGCATGGAATGAGTAAGGCCTATGCCGGCGGCAAGAAGGTCCTCGACAACATCCATCTCAGTTTCTACCCGGACGCCAAGATCGGCGTGCTCGGCCCCAACGGCTCGGGCAAGTCGACGCTGCTGCGCATCATGGCCGGCATCGACACCGATTTCACCGGCGAGGCCTGGGCGGCCGAGGGCGCCAGGGTCGGCTACCTGCCGCAGGAGCCGCAGCTCGATCCGGCGCTCGACGTGCTCGGCAACGTCATGACCGGCGTCAAGGAAAAGAAGGACATCGTCGACCGCTACAACGAGCTGATGATGAACTATTCCGACGAAACCGCCGACGAGGCGACCAGGCTGCAGGACCTCATCGATTCGCAGAACCTGTGGGACCTCGAGGCGCAGGTCGGCGTCGCCATGGAGGCGCTGGGCTGCCCGCCGGGCGATGCCTCGGTCGACAAGCTCTCGGGCGGCGAGAAGCGCCGCGTGGCGCTGTGTGCGCTGCTGCTGTCGAAGCCCGACCTGCTGCTGCTCGACGAGCCGACCAACCATCTCGACGCCGAGACCACCGCTTGGCTCGAAAAGCATCTGCGCGAATTCCCGGGCGCGGTGCTGATCATCACCCACGACCGCTATTTCCTCGACAACGTCACCGGCTGGATCCTCGAGCTCGACCGCGGCCGCGGCGTGCCCTACGAGGGCAATTACTCGGCCTATCTCGACGCCAAGGCCAAGCGCTTCGCGCAGGAAGAGCGCGAGGACGCGGCGCGGCTCAAGGTGCTGCAGAAGGAAAAGGACTGGATGGGGCAATCGCCGCAGGCGCGGCAGGCCAAGTCCAAGGCACGCATCAGGGCCTATGACGAGCTGGTCAAGATCAACGAGGCGCGCACCCAGTCCAACACCGCGCAGATCATCATTCCACCCGGCGAGCGGCTGGGCCAGAACGTCATCGACATCGAGGCCATCAGCAAGTCTTATGGCGACCGCCTGCTGATCGACAACCTCAGCTTCAGGCTGCCGCCGGGCGGTATCGTCGGCGTCATCGGCCCCAACGGCGTCGGCAAGACCACGCTGTTCCGCATGCTCACCGGCCAGGAGAAGCCCGACAAGGGCAAGATCACCGTGGCCGACAACGTGCATCTCGGCTACGTCGACCAGAGCCGCGACAGCCTCAACCCCAACAAGACGGTGTGGGAAGAAATCTCGGGCGGCAACGACATCCTGATGCTTGGAAAGCGCGAGATGAACTCGCGCGCCTACACCTCGGCCTTCAACTTCAAGGGCGCCGACCAGCAGCAGAAGGTCGGCAACCTCTCGGGCGGCCAGCGCAACCGCGTGCACCTCGCCAAGATGCTGAAGAGCGGCGCGAACGTCCTTCTATTGGACGAGCCCACCAACGACCTCGACACCGAAACGTTGGCAGCGCTGGAAGAGGCCCTCGAAGAATTCGCCGGCTGCGCCGTGATCATCAGCCACGACCGCATGTTCCTCGACCGCCTCGCCACCCACATGCTGGCGTTCGAGGGGAACAGCCACGTCGAGTGGTTCGAGGGCAATTTCGCGGACTATGAGGCGGACAAGGTGCGGAGATTGGGGCCGGACAGCGTGAACCCGAAGAAGGTGACGTACAAGCCGCTGGAGCGGTAGAAGCGGTGGAGAGCGTCGTCCCGAGATAGCCTAGCTCCGATTCATTGGCTAAGTTGCAAGTATGCTGCGCTCGCTGGAATTCACAAATTTCAAGTCTTGGAAGAAGGCCGATCTAAAGTGCCGCAGGATCACAGGCATCTTCGGCACCAATTCTTCCGGTAAGACCAGCCTCATTCAGTTCCTTCTGTTACTCAAACAGACCAAGGACGCAACTGATCGGCAGGTATCTCTCGAACTGAATGGCGACTATGTCCAGCTGGGTACGGTGCAGGACGCTATCCACCACCACGATGAGGCGCTCGCGATACGATTTGACGTCTCCTTCTCTTTGGACGCCGAGCTATCGCTGATCGACCCCAGTCAAAAGCGAACGTCGACCGTTGCTCGAGGCAAAGACCTCGAGCTTTTTGGCAACGTTGGGGTTAGGCAGAAAGTGCTAACTTCAACGGCATTGAGATACACCCTCGGTGGCATGCAGTTTGGACTGGCTCCAAGGCGCGCCGAGGCCACGGAGTTTGACCTTAGCGCACGCGCGATCGGTGAAACGAAGAGCGACTTCCGCTTCGTTCGGACAACCGGGCGCCCGTGGCAACTTCCGGGCCCTGTGAAGAGTTATGCGTTCCCGGACCAGGCTCGAACATATTTCCAAAACGCTGGGTTCTTGGCAGACATCGAAGCATCATACGAGGAGCAGCTCGACAAGACGTATTACCTCGGCCCGCTTCGTGAGTTTCCGCAACGTGACTACCTATGGGCGCATTCGCGTCCGACGGATGTCGGGCGACGGGGTGAGAAGGCCATAGAGGCCATCCTTTCTGCCACCGATCGTGGCGAAAAGCGGAACCTGAAATGGAAGGCGCCTAGGATGCCCTTCCAAGAGATGATTGCGTACTGGTTGCGCGAGATGGGCCTCATTGAGGAGTTTCGCGTTGAGGAGATCGCGCCGGGTTCGAATAGGTGGCAGGCGCGGGTGCGGACAAAGCGCGGCGCGGACGAGGTTCTCCTTACCGATGTGGGTTTCGGCGTCTCGCAGGTTCTCCCCGTTATCACGCTGCTTCAATACGTAGCCGAAGGCTCGACGGTTATTTTGGAGCAACCGGAGATACACCTTCATCCGCTTGCCCAATCAGCTCTAGCCGATGTGATCATTCAGGCAGCCGATCACAGACGCATTCAAGTAATTGTCGAGAGTCACTCCGAGCATCTTTTACTTCGGCTCCAGCGGCGCATTGCCGAAGAGGCAGTGTCGGCAGATGACATAGCCCTGTATTTTTGTGACGCCCCGAAGGGCCTTTCCAACCTGAGTCGTCTAGAGTTGGACATGTTTGGCAATATTGCCAACTGGCCCGCCAATTTCATGGGTGATGCCTTCGGCGAGACTGCGAAAGCTGAACTCGCGAGGCTAAGACGAATGAAGGGCTAATGGTGAAGTACGCAATCGACACTAACGTTCCGATTGTCGCGAATGGACAAGAGGGCATCGCTGTCGGCTGTCGCTTGGCCTGCGTTGAGTTTCTTGTCGGTGTACTTAAGTCTCACATAGTGCTTCTCGACCTCTCGGGTATGGCCCAAGAAGAATATCGGACATATCTTCGTCCGTCCGGACAGCCGGGCGTCGGGGATCGCTTCTACCAAGTGATGTTGGGAAGTCACCCCGATCGTGTTGTGAGGTTAGAGCTTGCCAGGCGCCCTGATGGAGAACTGGCAGACGTGCCCCAGCCAATCATTGACGCAGGCTTTGATCCCTCTGATCGGAAATGGGTCGCATTGGCCATTAAGGGCGCGGCCAGCGTTGCAACCGCTGTCGATACAGATTGGGTTGAGCACCGCGAAGTTCTTGAGGCAAATGGGGTGAGGATAAAGTTCGTTTGCGGTCCAGCAACAGCGAGCTGGTTCGTATGATGCTCAACTGGGTAATGGAGACTTGCGTCGCATACTGTTCGTCTACCGCCTGACCTTGAAGCCTGCCTCGACGCCCTGGCAAGAAAACCGTCCGGACGAAGAGCCTCTACGCCCGCGAGGCGATTATCAAGCATATCGACGACCTCTAGACCTTTACCTTCCGGAGCAACGCCCCCGGAACAGCGATGGCACGACGACTTCGTGGGCCGAGGTGAGGGCGAATACTTCGACGATGACGGGCGGTTGAATAGCGCGCTGGGCGCTTGAGTTCGAACGGCGCGCCGAAAAGGGCTATCGGCCGACAACCCTCTGCCGAGCAACTGATCATCTCGTGCAAATCGGCAACCGGCGCGAAATCTATCGTTAAGATGCTGCGGCAACCGGAGGCGGCCGCGCTGGTCCCTGCCGATGCTCCGTAGGATCAGCAGGCGACTCATCGCATGATGCGTCACATGTTCCGCATCGTCGCCGGCGCGCTACTTGCCCTCGCGCTCATCACCCCCGCGCTCGCCGATCCCCCCGCGCGTGACCTCTTCGGCGCCGTGCACACGCCCACCGGGGGCCCCGCCATCTCCATTGGCTCCTACGCCAAGGGCTGCCTCGCCGGCGCGGTGCAGCTTCCCGCCGATGGGCCGCATTGGCAGGCGATGCGGCTGTCGCGGGATCGGCGCTGGGGCACGCCGGAGCTGGTGGGCTACATCGAATCCCTCGCGGCATCGGCGGCGCAGGATGGCTGGCCGGGGCTGCTGGTGGGCGACATGGGCGGGGCGCGCGGCGGGCCGATGCCGAGCGGCCACGCCTCGCACCAGATCGGGCTCGACGTCGACATCTGGCTGAAGCCTATGCCCGGCCACACGCTCAGCGCCAAGGAACGCGAAACCCTGTCCGCCAGCTCGGTGCTGAAAAAGGGCACGCGCGACGTCGATCCCAAACGCTTCGGCGAGGCGCAGCGCCTGCTGCTCTATCGCGCCGCGCAGCTCCCGGGCGTCGCGCGCATCTTTGTCGCCCCCGGCATCAAGCGGGCGATGTGCGGCATCAATTGGCGCGACCGCAGCGTGCTGGGCAAGCTGCGCCCCTGGTACGGGCACGACGACCATTTCCACGTGCGGCTCGCGTGCCCGCCCGGCGCGCAGTTCTGCGAGGACCAGGACCCGCCGCCCGCGGGTGACGGCTGCGGCGCCGAGCTCGACTACTGGTTCACCGACGCGCCCTACAAGCCGAGCACCACGCCCCCGGCGCCACCGCTGACGCTGGCCGACCTGCCGAAACAATGCCGCGCCGTGCTGGCCGCGAAATAGGGCGCCTCCGCAGTCACTCGCAACAAAGTTGCGTACTATCAATTCGCTGCGCAACCATGTGCTAACAAATGTGAAAGCAATGGACATTTGTTCCAAAATCGCCTAGCGTTGCGCAATGGCTTTGGATCTCGACGTCGCCCCCGCCGTGTCCTCCTACGACCGCTTTCTCGCGGCCCATCCCGCCTATGCCCGCACCGCCGCGCTCGATGCCCTGCGCGCCAGCGATTTCGCCCGGCTCGACGCCGGCAATTCCGTCTATCTCGACTTCACCGGCGCCGGCCTGCCGGCCGCCTCGCACATGCGCGAGCACGCCGAGCACCTGGCCGGCTCGGTGTTCGGCAATCCGCATTCGGCCAGCCCCAGCTCGTCGGCGAGCACAGCCGCCGTGGAGCGCACGCGGGCGCGGGTGCTCGACTGGTTCAACGGCACCGGCGCCTACACCTGCGTGTTCACGCTCAACGCCTCCAATGCGTTGAAGCTGGTGGGCGAGGCCTATCCGTTCGGCCCGGGCGGGCGCTATCTGCTCACTGCCGACAACCACAATTCGGTCAACGGCATCCGCGAGTTCGCAGCCGGGAAGGGCGCCGCCGTCGAGTACGCGCCGCTCACCGTGCCCGAGCTACGCATCGACCAACCGGCGCTGCTGGCCGCGCTCGATCGCCCCGGTAGCGGTCCGAGCCTCTTCGCCTTCCCGGCGCAGTCGAATTTCTCCGGCGTCAAGCACCCGTTGGCGCTGGTCGAGGCGGCGCAGGCGCGCGGCTGGCATGTGCTGCTCGATGCGGCGGCGTTCGTCCCCAGCAACCGGCTCGATTTGCAGGCGGTGTCGCCCGAGTTCGTCGCCATCTCGTTCTACAAGATGTTCGGCTACCCCACGGGCGTCGGCTGCCTGCTCATCCGCAACGACGTGCTGCCGCTGCTGGCGCGGCCGTGGTTCGCCGGCGGCACGGTGAATTTCGCCACCGTGCAGGGCCGCCGCCACATCCTGGCGCCGCGCGAGGCGGCGTTCGAGGACGGCACGCTCAACTTCCTGTCCATCCCCGCCGTCGAGATCGGCCTGCGCCGGCTCGGCGACATGGGCATGGAGACCATCCAGACGCGCATCGCCTGCCTTACCGAGTGGCTGATCGGCCGGCTGCTCGAGCTGCGGCACAGCAACGGCCGGCCGATGATCAGGCTCTATGGCCCCGCCAGCAGCGACATGCGGGGCGGCACGGTGACAATGAATTTCTACGATCCCGCCGGCCGTCTGCTCGACTATCGCCGCATCGACGAGCTGGCGGGCGCCGAGGGCATCTCGCTGCGCACCGGCTGCTTCTGCAATCCGGGCGCCGGCGAAACCGCCGAGGGGCTCACCGAGGACGACATGCTGGCCGGAGAGGCGCAGGGCATCGACATGACGCTGCCGCGCTTCCTCACCATAGTGCAGCATCGCGGCAAGAGCGCCGGCGCCATCCGCGTGTCGCTCGGCGCCATCAGCAATTTCGCCGATGTCGAGCGCTTCCTCGATTTCGCCGGCCGCTTCCGCGACCAGACCGCGTTGACCCTGGGCGCCGTCAGCTTCGACATCGAGACCTGCCGCGTCATCCGCGACGGCGGCTGATCCACGCCGTTCTGCCCGGCCGTTCGACAAGCGTGAACAATCGGTCGTGCCGTCGCGCCTCGAAAAATCGCCCCCGTGGTCCCACCTGCCGCTATAACGCAGTCGTCACACGGGAATCGCCCACATGAAGTCCATCGGTTTTCTCTCCTTCGGCCACTGGAATCCGTCGCCGCATTCGGGCACGCGCACCGCGTCCGATGCGCTGCTGCAGTCGATCGACCTCGCCATCGCCGCCGAGGAGGTGGGGGCCGACGGCGCCTATTTCCGCGTGCACCATTTCGCCCGCCAGCTCGGCTCGCCGTTCCCGCTGCTGGCCGCGGTCGGCGCGCGTACCAAGACCATCGAGATCGGCACCGCCGTCATCGACATGCGCTACGAGAACCCGCTCTACATGGCCGAGGATGCCGGCGCGGCCGACCTCATTTCCGGCGGACGGCTGCAGCTCGGCATCTCGCGCGGCTCGCCCGAGCAGGTGATCGACGGCTTTCGGCATTTTGGCTACGTGCCGGCCGAGGGACAGACCGATGCCGACATGGCGCGCGGCCACGCCGAAGTGTTCCTCGACGTGCTGCGCGGGCAGGGCTTCGCCCAGCCCAATCCGCGACCGATGTTCCCCAATCCGCCGGGCCTGCTCCGGCTCGAGCCGTTCTCGGAAGGCCTGCGCGAGCGCATCTGGTGGGGCGCAGCCAGCACCCCCACGGCGCAGTGGGCGGCCAAGATGGGCATGAACCTGCAAAGCTCGACGCTGGTGTTCGACGAGACCGGAAAGCCGTTCCACGTGCAGCAGGCCGAGCAGATCCGCGCCTACAAGGCCGCGTGGAAGGAAGCCGGCCATACGCGCACGCCGCGCGTCTCGGTCAGCCGATCCATCTTCCCGCTGGTCAACGATCTCGACCACGCTTATTTCGGCCGGGACACCAGCGAGGACCATTTCGGTTATATCGAGCCGACCAAGCGCGCCGCCTTCGGCCGCTCCTATGCCGACACGCCCGACCGGCTGGTGGAGCAATTGCGCGGCGACGAGGGCATCCAGGAGGCCGATACGCTGCTGCTCACCGTGCCCAACCAGCTCGGCGTCGATTACAACGCCCACGTGATCGAGTCGGTGGTGAAGCTGGTGGCGCCGGGGCTCGGCTGGCGCTGAGCGTGCCCGGCTACGCCGTCAAGTCGCTGACCCTGGCCACATGGCCGGCCTATGCTGCGCTGATCGAGCGGCATGATGGTGTGTTCGGCGGCTGCTGGTGCCTCGGCTTTCACGCCGAAGGCAAGCCGAACACGCTCACCGTTGCCGAGCGGGCTGCCGCCAAGCAGGCCCGCGTTCGCGCCGGCCGCGCCCACGCCGCGCTGGTCTTCGACGGCGATCGGTGCGTTGGCTGGGCGCAGTTCGGCAGTCCCGAAGAGCTGCCGCGCATCAAGAACCGGAAGGCCTACGAGGCGGAGCTCACGACGCTTCCGTCGTGGCGCCTCACCTGCTTTTTCGTCGATCGGCATTTCCGCAAACAGGGCGTTGCCGCAGCGGCGCTTGGCGGCGCTCTGCAGCAGATTGCGCAACTGGGCGGCGGCGTGGTCGAAGCCTACCCCGAAAACACCGACGGCAGGATGGTATCGCCGACCTTTCTCCACGCCGGAACATTGGCGATGTTCGAAAGCGCCGGCTTCGCCATCGAGCGGCGGATCGGCAAGAACAAATGGGTCGTGCGCAAGACCGTGCCGCCCGCAGGGGCCTGACCGGCGGCTGGCGGGCGGTCCACCGGACCGCCCGCCTGCGCGTTATGGAACGATGTTCTGGTTGAGGTGGAACAGGTTCTCGGGGTCATAGCGGCGCTTGACTTCGCGCAGCCGCGCCAGCGTCGCCGGGGGATAGGCAATGCCCAGTCCCGATGTACCCTCCGGCCCGAGGAAGTTCACATAGGCGCCAGTCTCGTGGCCGCGGAACGACGCCATCGCCGCGTCGGCCCAGGCCTCCTGCTCGGCTACCAGGTCCGGGCTTCCGCCATACATCGACAGGAACGCCACCAGCATGCGGCTCTGCCGGTGCGCGAACGCCGTGGCCCCGACCGGTACACGCGACGCCGCGCCGCCGAGCACGCGCAACTGCGCCATCTTCATCGGCGCCGTGCAGCGCTCGAGCGCTGCAATCATCTCGTGCGCCTGCTCGAGGCTGAGGCCGTCGACGAGGCGGCTGCGCATGGTCACCGCCGGTCGTCCCACTTCGGGCGGGGCCAGCTCGTAAAGGCTCGAATAGGGGGCCGGCTGCACCAGATCGGCGAGCGGCGTCGCCAGGGCGCGGAACGGCGCCAGTGCCGCCTGCGCTGCGGCCGGTTCGCCGGCAAATGCCATGAGGGCGACGACGATCAGCTTGCCGTGCACCTCGGCGGGCAACACGGGCAGGGGCGGCGCCGGCATCACCAGCACGATGCTCGACAGCTCCTCGGGCGCCGCTTCGGCGGCCACCGCAAAACCGGCGAGTACCTCCGGCGTCGCCGGCAGCGCCAGCGCGCCGCCGGTGAAGGCGGGCAGCGGATGGAGGCGGAACCTGAAGCGCGTGGCAACGCCGAAATTGCCGCCGCCGCCGCGCAGCGCCCAGAACAGGTCGGGATGGTGCGTCTCGTCGGCGATCAGGATGTCGCCCGCCGCGGTCACGATCTCGAGCGCCAGCAGCGAGTCGATGGTGAGGCCGTGCTTGCGCACCAGATAGCCGATGCCGCCGCCCAGCGTCAGGCCGCCGACGCCGACCGAGGGGCTGTCGCCGAAGCCGACGATCAGCCCCTGCGCTTCGACGGCGCGGGTGATCTCGCCGCAGCTCAGCCCGGCGCCGACCCAGGCGGTGCGCGCCTCGGCGTCGATGTCGATGCCGTTGAGCTCACGCAGGTCGAGCACCAGCCCACCATCGGAGCCGCTGGCGCCGGTGATGGAATGGCCGCCGCTGCGGATCGCCAGCTCGAGGTCGGTGGCCTGGGCGAAATTGATCGCGGCTGCGACGTCGGCGGCGTTGGCCGGCCGGATGATGGCCGCCGGGCGACGGTCGTACTTGCCATTCACGACGCTACGCAGCGCCTCGTAGTCGGGATGCGCGGTGCCGATAACCCGGCCCTTGAGCGCCGTGCCCAGCATCTCGATCTGGTCGGCGAGCGGAAAAATCTTGTCCATGTCGGAAACCCGTATTTGCGAAGGGCCGCGCCTCTAGTGGCGCCGCTCTGAACGCTGTGTGAACGCGCCGGTCAGGATCGGGTGCGCCTCGCGTTCTTGACGCCCCTGCGGTCGGCGCCTACCACCCGCCATCATTTCGCGAGTGCTGCTCATGTCCGACTGGTCTCCCTCCCTCTATGCCCGCTTCGAGGACGAGCGCACGCGTCCGGCGCGTGATCTGGTGGCGCAGGTGCCGCTGCACACGGCGCGGCGCATCGTCGACATGGGATGCGGACCGGGCAATTCCACCGAACTCCTGGTCGCACGCTGGCCGGAGGCGGCGACCGTCGGCCTCGACACTTCGCCGGCCATGCTGGATGAGGCGCGCAAGCGGCTGCCGCAGGCGAGCTTCGCGCTTGCGGACGCCAACACCTGGCGGCCCGAGCCGGGCACCGACCTCGTTTTCGCCAACGCCATCTACCAATGGCTGCCCAACCATCTCGACGTGCTGCCCGCGGTGCTGGCGGCGCTGGGCGAGGGGGCGTGCCTTGCGGTGCAGATGCCCGACAATCTCGCCGAGCCGACCCACCGGCTGATGCGCGAGGTGGCGGCCGACCGTCCGTGGGCCGAGCGTCTCAAGGATGCCGCGCGCCTGCCACTGCCGGCGCCGCACGTCTACTACGACGCGCTGAAGCCGTTCGCGCGCCGCGTCGAGCTCTGGCACAGCATCTATAACCACGTTCTGGCCGACGCGGCGGCCATCGTCGAGTGGGTGAAGTCGACCGGCCTGAGGCCCTTCCTCGAGCCGCTGGCGCCCGACGAGCGCACCGCGTTCCTTGCCGACTACACCGCCCGCATCGCTCGCGCCTATCCGGCCACCATCGACGGCAAGGTGCTGCTGCGCTTCCCCCGCCTGTTCATCGTCGCGGTCCGCTAGACGTCCGATTCCCGCCGCTTTCCGGCCGCATTGCGGCGTGTGAGCGGCGCCCGCCGGGCTGCATGTTTCCCCTTGCGCCGGCGCCGCGGTCGTGCCCCATTCCGGTCCGGCTATTTCGTCCGTCCGGGGGTCTCATCATCATGCGTAAATCCATCATCGCCGGCGCCGTCCTGGCGCTGGCCATCAGCACGCCGGCCTGGGCCTGCACCGACATTTCCAGCAAGACCGTCAAGCTCAATGCCTGCGTCGACGAGGAGTGGAAGGCGGGCGAGGGCACCGGGGCGCAGGAATTCGTCTATTCCACCGCCGACGGCAATTTCGGCCTGATGGTCATCACCGAGGCCGAAACCTTCCCCATCGCCAAGTTCCGCGACGCCATCATCGCCAACGCCATCCACGGCGTCGGCGACAAGAAGGACGATGTCTCGATCGCCTCCGAGCGCATCGAAAACATCGACGGCAAGCCGTTCAACGTCATCGAGTACGAGGTCGCCAACGGCGGCAACCCCATCCTGTTCCAGAACTTCTACTATTCGCAGCCGGGGTTCGGGTCGGTCCAGATTCTGTCGTATAGCCTCACTACAGACTCCACTGCCGCCGCCTACAAGGCGGGCGTCTTCGCGTCGACCGTCAAGATCGGCGGGTAACGTATCATACCGGCATGCCGGCATCCGGTCCCGTCGTCAGCGGGGCGGATGCCGCATGATCCCCGTGCAAAGGAAGTCTTTGATGTTCACCAAATCACTGTTCGTCGGCGCCGCGTTCGGCCTGGCGCTGATGTCGCTGCCGGCGGTCGCCGCCGACCCCGATTGCGGCTCGGCCAACCTGATCAAGAGCGCCAAGCTCAAGATCGAGGCCTGCGTCGATCCGGCCGTCTGGGAGGCCGGGCAGGGCACCGGCGACCAGGAATTCGTGTATTTCTCCAAGGACGGCAAGGCCGGCTTCGCCATCGTCACCGAGGAACCCTCGGTCGACCTCAAGGCCTATCACGACGCCATCCTGCAGTTCGCCACCAAGCAGTCGGGCGCCGCCGACCCGGTCAAGGCGTTCGACGAGACGACGACCACCATCAACGGCAAGGACTGGGGCAGCATGCACTACAACGTCAAGGTGCAGGACCAGGAGCTCGAGTTCCTCAACTACTACTATTCCGAGCAGGGGCTGGGCTCGACGCAGTTCATCTTCTGGAGCCTGCCCGCCGACGCCGGCACCACCAGCACCGACCTCGCCGGCAAGGTGATGCCGACCGTCACCGTCACCAACTAAATCGGTTCAGAATAGAATCACCGGGGCTTGCGGCCCCCACCCCCGTCCCCTCCCCGCAAGGGGGAGG
>JAEWCE010000135.1 GCA_023390785.1 Pseudomonadota bacterium | reverse complement strand
CCTCCCCCTTGCGGGGAGGGGCCGGGGGTGGGGGCCACGCGCACCGCGGCCCGCAACTCACGTCCCCTGCGTTCGCCGGGGCAACCGCTGGCGCGGCCGTCCCGGCGTTCGGGAGGAAACCCTTACTTCGCCTTCAGCGCGGCGTTGACCTGATCCTTGATGGCGCCCAGCGCATCCGCCGCCGTGGCTTCACCGTTCCACACCTTGTCCAGCGCCGGCTGGATCAGCTTGTTGGTGATGTCGACATAGGTCGGGAACTGCGGGAACACCTTGCCGGCCTCGGTCTCGGACAGGAACACGTCGGCGAACGGCGCCTTGAACGAGGCCTTCACCGCATCGTTGCCGATCATCGCGGGCACCGCCGGCGAACCGCCGGCCGAGGTGAAGGCGATCTGCCCCTCGGGTCCGCACAGATACTGCATGAACTCCCAGGCGGCGTCCTTGATCTTGGAATTGGCATTCATGGCAAAGCCCGCGCCGCCCGCTTCATTGGCATGGATGCCCGTCGGCCCGGCCGGCAGCGGCGCCACCGCCCATTTGAACGACGCCTTGTCGTAGCTGCCCAGCCGCGAGGCATTGGTGATCGCCATCGAAGCCTGGTCTGCGGTGAACATCGAGGCGGTGCCGCCCATCTGGTCGGCCTCCTGGAAGTTCGGCGTCACCTTGTCCTTGTTGATGAGGTCGCCCAGGAACTGGATCGCCGCCACGCCCTTGTCGTCGGCCAGCGTGAACGTCGTCGGCTGCACCGGGTCGTCGAACACGGCGCCGCCGTTCTGGTACACCCACATCGGCCAGGCATTGGATTCGAGCACGATTCCATAGCGTGTCACGCGGCCGCCATCGGTCACCGTCAGCTTCTTGGCGGCATCCTCGAGGTCTGCCCACTTCCAGTTGCCGTCCGGATATTTGATCCCGGCTTTGTCGAAATCGTCCTTGTTGTAGTAGAGCACGTTGGTCGCGTTATCGCGCGGGATCGAATAGAGCTTGCCGTTGAGCGAGTGGATTCTGAGTGAATCCTTGACGTACTGGTCGATCGGGAACTTGCTCTTTTCGATCCACGGCCCCAGGTCTTCAAGCGTATTGCGTGCGGCATAGCTCGGCACGTTGGTGATGAAGAACACGTCCGGCCCGCCCCCGGCGGCAAGCTGCGCGTCGAGCTTGGTGAAATAGCCCGACCACGGCGCATTCTGCAGCTCGATATGCACGTCCGGATGCTTGGCCATGTAGTCGTTGGCGATCTTCTCGAACGGCGGGACCTCCGGCGGGTCGCCCCAGAATGCGAACACCAGGTTGGTGTCGGCGAAGGCCGGCGTCGCGGCGCTGAGCGCAAGTCCCAGCACGGCAGACCAAAGTCTCTTCATGATAGTTCTCCCTTCTTCATGCTACGTGCATCGGGCTCACGCCGCCCGATCCTGGTTGAAACCACTGCGTCACGAACGCCTCGAGCGCCGCGGCGGTCGGGTTGCCGCTGCTGCCCGCGCCCATCGTCGACAGCGTTCCGCAGGCGACCGCCTGGCGCAGCCGCGCCGCCACCGGCAGATCCGCAAGGGCGGCCGCCAGATAGCCGGCGGCGAAGGCATCGCCCGCGCCCACCGTGTCGATCACTGCAACGCGCGGCGCCGTCTCGTCATAGCGCCGCCCCGCCATCCATGCCGACACGCCATTGGCGCCGCGCTTGATCAGCACCGCCGGCGCCATTTCCGCCAACACCGCCAGCGCCGCCTCGGCAGTGTCCGTGCGGGTGAGGCGCATCGCCTCGGCCTCGTTGGGCGAGAAAACGTCGCACATCCCGATGAAGGCGCGCACGCCGGGCGTGTCGAGCGTCACTGCATCGCCATTGCAATCGCCGAACACCTGCGCCCCGCAATCCTTGGCCGCGTGAATGAAGCGCAGCCAGTCCGGCGTGGTGCGAAAGCTCTGCAGCAGCCAGCGCGGCCTGAGTCGCGCAATCAGTTCGTCGTCCGGCGGCACCACCTCGGCGCCGCGATAGGTGATGAAGCCGCGCTCCTCGCTGTCGGCGAACGCCGCCGTCACCATCGCCGCGGGGCGGCCGAGCTGGCGGAACGCCACCGGATCGAGCCCCTCCTCCGCCGCCATGTCCAGCACGACACGGCTGAACAGGTCAGTGCCGAAATCGCACGCCCACGCCGTTTTCGCGCCGAGGCGCGTCAGCCCCAGCGCCATGTTGTAGCAGCCGCCCGGCCGCGTCGTGAGGCCGCTGGCGATCACCTCGCGCCCCAGCGCCGGCATGTCGTCCAGCCCGGCGAAGATCAGGTCGCAATAGGCTTCGCCGGCCACCAGCACGTCGTAGCGGCTCATGCCCAGCCCTCCGTGTAGCGGGGGTAGGCGGCGATGAAATCGTCGACCAGCGCCTCGGCCAGCGAGTACGACAGCACCAGCGGATGCGCCACCAGCGCATCGACCGCCAGCAGCCGATCGCGCGTCAGGATCGCCCTGGCCGCCAGCCGCTCGTAATGCTTGACGCTCTGGATCAGGTACGATTGCGCGTCCGGCAGCATACCCACCGGCACCGGCACGATGCCGTCCTTGTCGACGATGCAGCTCACCTCCACCACGTCGTCGTCCTCGAGGTCGGCGATGGCCCCGCGGTTGACGACGTTTAGCCCGGTGCGGATGCGGCCATTGCCTTCGAGCGCCTCCATCAGGCTCAGCGCCACGCCGGCATAGCCCTCGCCGTCGTCGGCCGCCGCCGGCAGTTCTTCCTCCGCCGCCGCGATCTGCGTCGCATGCGCCATGTAGCTGCCCGAGCGGCGGTGCTCGTAATCGAAATACGCCTTCAGCGCCTGGTCCGGGTGCCGGCGCGCGTCGATCCGACCAAGCTCCGCGAGCAATTGCCGGTTGAGCTCCAGCACCTCTTCGCCGCGCGTCGGCCCGTTGCCGTGCCCGCTCAGCGCCTTGTCGATGTAGTAGTAGTAATAGAGGTATTCGTTGATCCACATGCCCTGCCGGCGCACCACGCGCGGCTCGAACACCCTGAGGTTGGTGCCGGCGAGGAACGCATCGTCCGCCAGCGCCTCGGCCAGCCGGTCGACGCCGTCCACCCGCGCCTCGCGCGTGAACGACAGATGGTTGAGCCCGAACAGGTCGGCCTCGACCGCCCGCGGGTCCAGGCCGAGGCGGTGGGCGCCCCCCTTCTGCGCCCCGTTGGCGCTGTCGCAGATGCCGACGCAGCGCGTGATCCCGGCATCGCTCAGCGCCTGGCTCACCAGCCCGGCGGGGTTGGTGAAATTGAACAGCCAGGCATCCGGGCTGATCTGCCTGAGCCGGCGCGCGTAAGCGAGGATCGTCGGGATCGAGCGCAGCGCCATGGCGAAGCCGCAGGCACCGGTCGTTTCCTGTCCCAGTACGCCATGTTTATGCGCAATTTTCTCGTCGGTGACGCGCCCCTCGGCCCCGCCGGGCCGCACCGTCGTCACCACGTGGCTGACCCCCGCAAAGGCCTCGTCCGCCGATGTCGTGGTGGTGATCCGAACGCCCGAGCCGTCGCGCCGCGCCAGCTCCGCGCACAGCGCCCCGATCAGCTCGAGCTGCGCCGCATCGGTATCCATCAGGGCGATTTCGGTGAGCTGCAGCCGTGCCGCACGCTTCAGCGCCGACTGCACGAACAGCGGCGCCCTCACCCCTCCTCCGCCGATGATCGCAAGCTTCATCGTCGCTCTCTCCCTGCAACTGGTTATATCCAGTCATATCGAGTTGGTATAGAGTGCAAGCGTGGTTTTCGTGGTCGATTGCGGACGAATTTTGCGCCTCCCCACGCCGCCGCGATGCTATGCAACTTCGAAACGGAGGACCGTCGGCGCCCGATGAACAGCGTCAGCCGCGAGGACATGCGACCGCTCTACAAGCAGGTGAAGGACCGCCTGCTCGAGCTGCTGGCCGATGGCAGCGTGCCGCCCATGGGCAAGCTCGCCTCCGAACGCGAGCTGGTCGAGCGCTATGGGGTCAGCCGCATCACCGTGCGCCAGGCCATGCGCGAGCTGGTGGCCGAGGGCCATCTGCGCAGCCATCCCGGCAAGGGCTTTTACGCCACCGGCCGCTCCAGCACCGAAGCCTTCGAGCTCGAGCTGCTGCGCAGCTTCACCGCCACCGCGCTGCAGCATGGCCTCACCCCCGGCGCCCGCCTGCTCTCAGGCAGGACCATCCCCGCCGACGACCGGCTCGCCGCCTCGCTCCATGTGCGCATCGGCGAGCCGGTGATCGCCCTGAAACGCCTGCGCCTCCTCGACGGCGAACCGGTCGCCATCGCCGAGGACTGGATCGAGGCGCGCAAGACCCCCGGCCTGCTGGCCCTCGACTGGGCCGGCGGCAACCGTTCGCTCTACGACGAATTGCGTGGCCGCTACGGCCTCAACCCCGAAGTCGGCGAGACCGTGCTCTCCTCGCGCCTCGCTACCGCCGAGGAGGCCCGCCTGCTCGACCTTCGCCGCCCCGCCGCCATCCTCACCGTCGACCAGATCGCCCACGCCCGCGACGGCAGCCCCATCAACGCCACCCGTTCCCTCCACCACCCCGCCCGCTACCCCCTGCGCCTCGCCCAGGGCCGCCGCCCGACCGCATGACTGCAGTCGGGACTCCTCTCCCGCTTGCGGGGGAGGGGGACCACGCGCAGCGCGGTGGAGGGGGCGGCCACAGGGACCGGCGCGTGGGGCGGCCGCTTCCGCGGCTTCGCCGCCACCTTCCCCCGCACGCGGGAGAAGGATTCGACGGCACCATCGCGTTAGAACAACTCGCTACACCCGCGCCAATATCTGCCGCGCCCGCTCCACCACCGGCTTGTCCACCATCCGCCCGTCGAGGCTGAACGCCGCGTCCTCGTGCGCCGCTGCCGCTACCACCCGCCGCGCCCAGTCTATCTCCTCTGCCGACGGTGCGAACGCCGCATTGAGGATCGGCACCGCCGACGGATGCACGCAGCTCGCACCGTCGAAGCCATGCATGCGGGCCTCTTCCGCCGCCGCCCGCAACGCAGCGAGATCACTATAGTCCGCCACCGAGCGCAGCAGCCCGAAGCTGAGCTTGCCCTCGGCCCGCGCCGCGTAATGCGCGAGCAGCTTGGGCAGCCGCAGCACCTCCGGCGTGGGTTGCGCACCCAAAGCCGTCGCCAGGTCCTCGCCCCCCACCATGAGCCCGATGACCGCCGGCAGCGCCGCGCAGCCCCGTGCCTCGAGAATCGCCGCCGGACTCTCCAGCATGGCGATCAGCGCCACGCCCAGCGGCGCCAGCGCCGCCAGCCCGGCCGGCTCCGCCTTGGCCACCACC
>JAEWCE010000133.1 GCA_023390785.1 Pseudomonadota bacterium | reverse complement strand
CCTCCCCCTTGCGGGGAGGGGTTGGGGGTGGGGGCAAAATCCACCGCCCTTCCATTGCGAAAAGCTCGGCAGGTCTCACGCCCGCATCAGCCGCACCGCCAGCGAATCCTCGCCGCGGAACTGGGCGATGCGGATGCGGAAGCTGTAGCCGATGCGCTCGGCCCGATCGACGAAGATCGCGGCGATGTGGGGCGGGCACAATTCCTCGGCGGTCTGCTTGAACAGCGTCAGCCAGCGCTGGAAATGGCTGTCGTTGAGCTCGGGGATGGCGAGGTGCTTGGGCATTGGCCGGCCGGTATAGCGGCGCGTGCCGAGCAGCATCGACGACCAGAAATCGGTGATGGTCTGGATGTGCTGGGGCCAGTGGTCAGCGGGGATCACGCGGTTGAACACCGGGCCGATGACGTCGTCGTAGCGGGCCTTGGCATAGAACGCCGACACCACTTGGCTGACCAGCGCCTCATCGAGTCCCTCCGGGATCACCTGACCGGTGGGAGTCATGCGATGCAGCGGCGTGTCGGTCAGCGGCGTTTCGGTCATGGCGCCTATGTAGGGCGCGGCCGGCCGTCGATCCAGCGCAAAGGTGCCGCATGTTTACGGCGAGGTTGCACCGGCGCCGGCCCCGGTCGCAGTCGGCGGGCTGGCGCCGGGAATCGGCTGCGGCGTCACCATGCCGCCCGTGTTCTGCTGCAATTGCTGTCCGGCGGCGCCGAGGTCGGATGACACGGCCGCGGCGCCGGAATTGTCGGTGGCCGCCGGCTGGGACGCCGTTCCGTTCGCCGGCGGCGTCGTGCCGGCGGCACCGTTCGCGGGTGCCGGGGTGGTGAAGGTCTGTGGGGCGGGGGTCGTGGCGCCGATCAGGCCGCGCGCCCCGCCATGGTCGGAGATGATGTCGGTGAGGAAGGCATGCGGTGCCGCAGCGCAGGCGGTCACGATGTCCGCCGATTGCAGCGTGAGGCCGGCGACCACCTCGCCACCGCCGTTGCCATCGCCCTCGGCGCTCGAGGCGGCGGCGGCGTTGGCGCTCGATGCCGGCGGCACCTCGCTGCTGCTGGCGCTCGATGACGCCGGTGCCGTGATTTCGAGCGGCAGCTTGCTGGCCTGCGTGGGCACCGTCAGGCTGGCGCGGGCGTAGTCGAGGCCGTCGCGATAGCCTGCGGCATAGTAGATCAGCGCCGCCTGGTAGTCCGCCGGCACCTTGGCGATATCGGCGCAGGTGAGCGAGGCGACGGGCAGGGCATCCTCGCCACCCTGCGCCAGGGCAGGGCCGCCCGGCAGCAGGACAAGCATCGACGAGGCAAGCAGCAGGGGGGTGCGCATGGCGGGTCTCCATGTTGAGGCTTCGTTTCCCAAACCTGCGCTGCGCGCACTCGTTCCCCATTGACGCGCAGTTGTGCGCGGGAGTATCAGCCGCCTCAGGACATCTTGCCCTAACGCAAGACTTTCGACCTGGGAGGGTCGCCATGGCTGATATGCCCCTGACCGCGCCGGCGGTGAAACCGGCCAATCCAAACTTTTCATCGGGTCCGTGTGCAAAGCGTCCAGGCTGGACGACCGATGCGCTCAAATCCGCACTGGTCGGGCGCTCGCATCGCGCCAAGCCGGCCAAGGCGCGGATCGAGAAAGCCATCGCGCTGACCCGCGACCTGCTCGAAGTGCCGGCTGACTACCGCATCGGCATCGTCCCGGCGTCCGACACCGGCGCGGTCGAGATGTTCCTGTGGAGCGCGCTGGGCGCCCGCGGCGTCGACATGCTGGCCTGGGAATCGTTCGGCGAAGGCTGGGTGACCGACGTCCAGAAGCAGCTCAAGCTCGACAATGTGCGCGTGCTCAAGGCCGATTACGGCTATCTGCCCGATCTCAAGCAGGTGAATTTCGACAACGACGTGGTGTTCACCTGGAACGGCACCACCTCGGGTGTGCGCGTGCCCAACGCCGACTGGATCCCGGCCGACCGCAAGGGCCTCACCATCTGCGACGCCACCTCGGCGGCGTTCGCGCAGAACCTCGATTTCGCCAAGCTCGACGTCGTCACCTTCTCCTGGCAGAAGGCGCTGGGCGGCGAGGCGGCCCACGGCGTGCTGATCCTCAGCCCGCGCGCCGTCGAACGACTCGAGACCTACAAGCCCGACCGGCCGCTGCCGAAAATCTTCCGCCTCACCAAGGGCGGCAAGCTGATGGAAGACATCTTCCAGGGCGCCACCATCAACACCGTGTCGATGCTGTGCATCGAGGATGCGATCGATGCGATGGAGTGGGGCAAGTCCGTCGGCGGGCTCAAGGGCATGCAGGCGCGTGCCGACGCCAATTTCAAGGTGCTGGCCGACTGGGTGGCCAAGACCGACTGGATCGACTTCCTGGCACAGATTCCGGAAACCCGTTCCAATACGTCGGTCTGCTTTACGATCGTCGATCCGGCGGTAAAGCTTCTCGACGCCGACGGCCAGGCCGCCTTCGCCAAAGCCATCGTCTCGCGCCTCGACAAGGCCGGCGCCGCCTACGACATCGGCGGTTATCGCGACGCTCCCACGGGCCTCAGGATCTGGGCCGGCTCCACGGTCGAGGCCGCCAATCTCGAGGCGCTCACCGGCTGGCTCGACTGGGCCTTCGCGGCCGAGAAAGCCGCGCTGAAGGCGGCCGCTTAAGCAAGCGAACAGCGAGCTGGCGAGTAGCGAATAGGGCTGCTCGCTACGCTCGCGGTTCGCTTCCCCCTACTCGCCATTCGCTACTCACTATTCGCTCTCTTGGAGGCACACGTGCCCAAAGTTCTCGTTTCGGACAAACTCAGCAAGACCGCCGTCCAGATCTTCAAGGACAACGGCGTCGACGTCGACTACCTGCCGGACCTCGGCAAGGACAAGGACAAGCTGCTCGAGGTGATCGGCCAGTATGACGGCCTCGCCATCCGCTCGGCCACCAAGGTCACCGAGAAGATCATCGCCGCCGCCAGGAACCTGAAGGTCATCGGCCGCGCCGGCATCGGCGTCGACAATGTCGACATCCCGGCGGCGACCAAGAAGGGCATCATCGTGATGAACACGCCCTTCGGCAATTCGATCACCACCGCCGAGCACGCCATCGCGCTGATGTTCGCGCTCGCCCGGCAACTGCCCGAAGCCGACGCTTCGACCAAGGCCAGCAAGTGGGAGAAGAACCGCTTCATGGGCGTCGAGGTGACCAACAAGATCCTCGGCCTCATCGGCGCCGGCAATATCGGCTCGATCGTCGCCGACCGGGCGCAGGGCCTCAAGATGAAGGTCATCGCCTACGATCCGTTCCTCACCGCCGAGCGGGCGCAGGCGCTGGGCGTCGAGAAGGTCGAGCTCGACGAGTTGCTGAAGCGCGCCGATTTCATCACGCTTCACACGCCGCTGATCGATGCCACCCGCAACATCATCGACGCCAAGGCCATCGCCAAGATGAAGGACGGTGTGCGCATCATCAACTGTGCCCGCGGCGGCCTCGTCGACGAGCAGGCGCTCTACGAGGCGTTGAAGTCGGGCAAGGTGGCCGGCGCCGCATTCGACGTCTTCGTCCAGGAGCCGGCGCAGAACAATCCGCTGTTCGAATTGCCGAATTTCGTTGCCACGCCGCATCTGGGCGCGTCGACGACCGAGGCCCAGGAGAATGTGGCGCTGCAGGTGGCCGAGCAGATTTCCGCTTATCTGATGAGCGGCGAAATCACCAACGCCCTCAACTTCCCCTCGATCACCGCCGAGGAAGCGCCGCGCCTCACGCCGTGGGTCAAGCTCGCCGAAGCGCTCGGCTCGTTCGCCGGGCAACTGACGCAGGAAGCGATCAAGGGCATCCGCATCGAGTACGAGGGCAACGTCGCCCAGCTCAATACCCGGCCGATGACTGCCGCCGCGCTCAACGGCGTGCTGAAGCCGCAGATGCAGGAGGTCAACATGGTCTCGGCGCCGCAGATCGCCAAGGATCGCGGCATCAATGTCGAGATCACGACGCGCGACCAGCAGGGCGCCTATGAAGGCTATGTCCGCCTCACCATCCTTACCGACAAGCAGGAGCGGGCGGTGGCTGGAACGGTGTTCGCCAGCGGCAAGCCGCGCATCATCCAGGTCAAGAACATCAACATGGAGGCCGAGCTGACGCCGTCCATGCTGTATGTCACCAACGAGGACAAGCCGGGTCATATCGGCCGGCTGGGCACGCTGCTGGGCAGCCTCGGCATCAACATCGCCAATTTCAACCTCGGCCGTGCCGACGTTGGCGGCGACGCCATCGCGCTGCTGTCGATCGACGGCACGGTGACCGACGCCCAGCTCAAGCAGATCGCGGCGCTTCCCGGCGTCACCCACGCCAACGTGCTGAGTTTCGCCTAGTCAGCAGTCGGGACTCCTCTCCCGCTTGCGGGGGAGGGGGACCGCCGTCAGGCGGTGGAGAGGGCGGCCACAAGCACCGGCGTGCGGGGCCGCCC
>JAEWCE010000132.1 GCA_023390785.1 Pseudomonadota bacterium | reverse complement strand
GGGCCACCCTCTCCGACGCCTTCGGCACCACCTCCCCCACGGCTCCGCCGTAGGCCCGACTGCGGGCGCTGGTGCTTGGGGCCGGTTACAGCACCTTGGTCACGCTGAGGAAGCCGGCGCGTTCGTCGTTGGCGGCTTTGATGGCGGCGGCGGAGCCGAGGACGGCGACGTGGCCCTGGCGGGCGACGTCGGCGAGCACGTCGCCGAAGCGCTTCAAGTCGGCGGCGGTGGCGCCGAGGATTTCGTCGCGGCGCTGCTGGCGGTTGGCGTCGGTGTTGTCGCTCAGCTCCCACATCAGGGAGATGTACCCCTTGGCGTCGGGCAGCCGGTAGGTGTCGATGGCACCGATGGCGCCGATGATCGAGCGCACCAGATCCTGCTCGCCGATGCCCGCCTTGAGGAACGCAGCCGCCTGGTCGTAGGCGTCGAGCGTCGAAAGCAGGTTCGGGTCGCGGTACGAGGTGAAGGCGAAGCCGCCCGAGAACGGATCGAAGCTCGAGCCGCCGCCATAGGCGCCGCCCTGCACCCGCACCTTGTCCCACAGGTAGGTGGTGTTGAGGTGGCGCAGCGCCACCGAGGTGGCGCCGCTATGGACGTAACCGAGATCGTAGAGATTGGCGCCCTTGGCGACGAAGTTCACCTGCCCGGGGAAGGTGAGCCCCTCCGATTTCGGCGTCGCCACCGGCCAGGCCTGGAGCGCGGCCGGGGCCGCCGGCAAGCCGGCGACAAAGGCGGCGAGCTTCGGCTCGAGCCCGGCCCAGATGCCGGCATCGGTGGTGACGTTGACCACCATCGAGCCGCGATCGATCAACAGGTCGCGCAGCCGGTAGAGCGCCGCTTCAACCGACGGCCAGTCGCTGTCGACGCGCTGGATCAGCTCGCGCAGGAAGAACAGGTAGGTGATGCCGCCCGCAGCCTCGTTGGCCCACGCTGCCGGGTTCATCGCCGCGCCGAGCCGCGATGCCGCAAGGCCGTTGCCGCGCCCGGCGAGCGAGGATTCGAACCCGGCCTTTTCCTCGAGCAGCATCTGCTTGATGCGCTCGCGGTTGTCCAGCCGGGCGCTGGTGAGCACGTCGGTGATGATGTCGAGCAGCTCCTGTGCCTTGTCGGGCACCGCCTTGCCGCGGATGAAGAACCACGCACTGGTGGTCCTGGTGTCACGCATGGTGCCGATGGAGCGGCTGGCGCCGACACCGCCGGTGGACCGGCCGATGCGCTGCGTCAGCGACACGAAATCCTCCCTGGCCGTGCCGGTCTGGAACAGCGCGCGCGAAAAGATCGACAGATACGGCACGAGCTCGGCCGGGATGCGGCGCAGGTCGAATCCGAGATCGAGGTAGATGACGCCGTTGGCCGGCAGGAAATGCGTGTAGAGCCGCGCCCCGGCGAGGCTGCCGCGCTCGATCGGGATCGGCTTGTTGCTGCGGTCGAGGTCCTTGAGGCCGAGCGAGGGGATCTTGGCCAGCGCCGCCGGCGGATCTGGCTCTTCCTGCAGCGCCCTGAGCCGCGCCGTCATGGCGACCACGTCCTCGCGCTCTTCGTCCTCCATGTCGGCGGCGGCGATATCGAGCCGGGCGCGCTCCTCGGCGACTTCGCGGGCGGCGAGCTCCGGGTCGGCCTTGAGCAGCACGGTGATGCGGTGGCGGTTGTCGACCAGATGATGCTGGATCAGCGTTTCGAACAGCCGCTCGCCGGCCGCGACCCTGGCCTTTACCGCCGCCAGCGGCGTCTCGTAGCTCAGCGCCTCGAACGGATCGCCGCCGTGCAGCCAGTTGCGCATGGTGCGGAACATCAGCGCCATACCGCGCGGGAACGAGCCGGTATTGTTCTCGCGCAGCGCGAACTCGAACGAGTTCATCGACGCTTCGACGGTGAGCGGGTCGAGCCCGTCGCGGGCGAGCGCCGCGAGGGTGTCGAGCACCAGCGCCTCGACCTTGCCGCCGTCGGCCTCGTCGATTCCCTTCATGCCGACGGTGAAATAGGGCTGGCGCAGATCGTCGGCGAGGCCCGAGCCGGTGAGGCCCTCGCCCAGCCCGGATTCGGTCAGCGCCTTGCGCAGCGGCGAGGCCGGAGTGCCGAGCAGGATGTGCTCGAGCACGCTGAGCGCGATGACGGTTTCCGGACTCGCGAGCTCATCGAGCATCCAGTTGACCTGCACCATGCCGGTCTTCTTGCCGGGCTCGGTATCGCTGGCCGCATAGGTGGATTCGAGATGACGCGGCGCGCTCCAGCGCGGCTGCAGCCGCACCTCGGCATCGATCGGCGCGGCCTCGAACTGGCTGAGGTAGCCGTCGAGCAGCTCCAGCCGCCGGTCCGCCGGGTCGTCGCCGTAGAACACGATTTTGCTGTTCGACGGATGGTAGAAGCGCCGGTGGAAATTCTTGAAATAGCTGTAGGTGAGGTCGGGGATTGCCTTGGGGTCGCCGCCGGAATTGACGCCATAGACGTTGTCCGGAAACAGCGCCTGCTGGCTGAGCTTGCCCAGCACGGCGGCGGGCGAGGAATAGGCGCCCTTCATCTCGTTGAACACGATGCCCTTGAAGCTGAGCGGCATCTGCGTGCCCTCGGCCTCGTAGTGCCAGCCCTCCTGCCGGAAGGTGTCCTCCGACAGCAGCGGGAAGAACACGGAATCGAGGTAGACGTCGACGAGGTTGTAGAAGTCCTGCAGGTTCTGCGAGGCCACCGGATAGGCGGTCTTGTCGGGGAAGGTCATGGCGTTGAGGAAGGTCTGCATCGAGCTCTTGAGGAGCTCGACGAACGGCTTCTTCACCGGGTATTTGCGGCTGCCGCACAGCACCGAGTGCTCGAGGATGTGCGCTACGCCCGTCGAATCCTCGGGCGGCGTCTTGAAGGTGATGCCGAACACCTTGTTCTCGTCGTCATTGACGAAGCTCAGCACCTCGGCGCCGGTCTTCCTGTGGCGATAGAGCCGGACCTCGGAAGCGATTTCGGGGATCGTCTCGTCGCGGACGAGGTCGAAGGCGGCATGCACGGACATGTGGAGCACTCGAGCGGAGGGTGGAGCCCAATCTAGGTTCTGCGGCAGGGCTTTGAAACCCCCGCCAAAAGTGCAGGGCGCCGCCTCAGAGCGTCCGGTACATCACGAGCGCGTCAACATAGCCCCTGCCGGGGGAGAGGAAGGCGCCGGGCAGCCGTCCGATTGTGTCAAATCCGAGCGATTGCCAGAGGCGCACGGCACGTTCATTGCTCGAGATCACGAAGTTGAACTGCATGGCGCGAAAGCCGCGTTCGCGGGCGCGCTGCAGCGAATGCTCGTGCATGGCGCGGGCGACGCCCTTGCCGGCGCTGTCGGCTGCCGTGACGTAACCGCAATTGCAGACGTGGCGGCCACCGCCCGACTGGTTGGGCCTGACATAATACGTGCCCACGAGGCGGCCCCCGTCTTCGGCCACGAACGCCTCGTGGTCACCGCCGGTCCAGTAGGCGAGCGCGTCGGCCCGGCTCATGTCGCGGTCGAGCGCGTACGTCTCACCAGCCCGGATCATCGGCTCGAGGATGGCCCAGATCGCCGCGTCGTCGCTCGCCGTGGCCGGGCGGATCAGCATCAGATGCCGCCGCGAACTTCGGGCCGGACCTTCTCGAGATAGAAGTCCTTGAGCTTGTGCACCAGCTCCTCGGGCAGCGGGTCCATCCGCGACACCGCGGCATTGTCCTCGAGCTGCGCCGGCCGGGTGACGCCGGCGATGACGGTCGAGACCGCCGGCTGGTCCAGTATCCAGCGCAGCGCCAGGTGCGGCAGGCTCATGCCGGCGGGGAGCCAGTGCTTGATCTCGTCGGCGAAGGCGACACCGCGCTCGAACGGCAGGCCCGAGAAGGTTTCGCCGACATAGAAGGCCTGGCCGTCGCGATTGTAGTTGCGGTGGTCCTGCGCGGTGAACTGCGTGGTCGGGCTCATCCTGCCCGACAGCAGGCCCGAGGCGAGCGGCAGGCGCACGATGATGCCGGCATTGGCCTTCTGCGCGGCCGGAAACAGGCTGTCGATGGCGTCCTGCCGGAACAGGTTGAAGATGGTCTGCAGCGCCGCGCAGGTCTCGGCCCGCAGGGCCAGCATCCCCTCTTCCACCGTCTGCACGCTGGCACCCCAGTGCCGGATCATGCCGGCCGTGCGCATGTCGTCGAGCCAGGTGAAGATTTCGCCGTCGCGCAACACGTCGATGGGGATGCAATGGAGCTGCGCCAGATCCAGCGTCTCGACCCCGAGCCGCTTGATCGAGCCGGCGAGGCTCTGCTTGACCCGCTCGCGGGTATAGCGCGTCATGCCGTCGAATTCGGGGCCGCGCCCGAGCTTGGTCGCCACCAGAACGCCCTTCTTGTCCTTGAAGGCGCCGATGCGGCTCTCCGACTGGCCGCCGCCATAGACATCGGCGGTATCCCAGAAATTGACGTCGAGCGACCGCGCCGTCTTCAGGATGTCGCGCGCCGTGTCGTCGCCCACCGGTCCGAAATCGCCGCCCAGCTGCCAGCAGCCCAGCCCGATTTCGCCGACGACATAGCCGGTCTTGCCGAGGGTGCGCGTGTTCATGGTCAGGTCCTGAGTTTTTTGGGCGTGAGGTCGATGCCGTTGGCACGGCCGACATATTCGGGCAGATGCGGCACATAGTTCTCGGGGCCGTCGCCCCCGGCGTTGAACGCCTGCGCGAAGGCATTCTTCACCACATTGCCGACCGGATTGGCGAGCTTGACCGAGTCCGCCATCGACTCGAGGTACGTCAGGTCCTTGAAGGCGTTGGCGATGGTGAATTTGTGCGCCTCGCGATTGCCCTCGATCGTGTAGCCCATGAAGGTCTGGTAGAAGCCATTGTCCATGCGGCCGCCGCGGATGACGCTGTCGAAGCGCTCGGACGAGATGCCCACCTTGTTGGCAAGGGCCAGCGCCTCGGCGTAGATCGCCGCGTAGCCGAGCGACACGAAATTGTTGAGCAGCTTCATGCGGTGGCCATCGCCGACGCCGCCGATGTGGACGATCTTGCCGGCCCAGGTCTCGAGCACCGGCCGGATGCGGGCGAACACCGCGTCGGTGGATCCGACCATGGTGTCGAGCTTGCCCTCCCACGCTTCCTTCGGCGTGCGCGACAGCGGAGCATCGGCATAATCGATGCCGGCCGCGGCCAGCTCTTCAGCCAGCACCACGGTGGAGGTGGGATCGGCCGTCGAGCAGTCGATGATCACCGAGCCGGGCTTGAGGCCGGCCTTGAGGCCATCCTTGCCGCGGATGACCGCTTCGACTTCGCGCGAGCCGGTGACGCAGAGCAGCACGATGCTCGAGCGCTCGGCCACGGCCCGCGCCGAAGCCGCCTCGACCGCACCGCGCTTGACCAGATCCTCGATCGGCGCTCGGTTGCGGTGCGCGGTCACAGTGAGGGGAAAGCCCTTTTCGACGATGTTCCTGGCCATGCCGTGGCCCATCAGGCCCAGGCCGATGAAGCCGATCGTTTCGCTGCTCATGTTCCCCTCCCTCGATCGGTGGCTCAGTCCAGAGCCGCGGTGGCGATGATCTCGACCTTGAGCGCCGGCGCGGCGAGGCGCGCCTCGATGCAGGCGCGGGCCGGCGGATTGGCCGGATCGATCCAGGCATCATAGACCGAATTCATGGCCGCGAAGTCACCGATATTGTTGAGGATCACCTGGCAGCTCAGCAGTTTCGACTTGCTGGTGCCCGCTTCGGCCAGCAGCTTGTCAATTGCCGCCAGCACTTCGCGCGTCTGCTGCTCGATGGGGCCGTTCGGGTCGTTGGCGACCTGGCCGGCGAGATAGACGGTGTTGCCGTGCTTGACGGCCTGGCTCATGCGTTTGCCCGGCTGCAGGCGGGTGATGGTCATCTGGAACTCCGTTTGCTCAGTGGTCTGGTTTCGTCAGCGAAGCGAGCGGCGCCCGACAGCGCCTCAATGCCGTTCCTTGGTCGACAGGAACTCGATCTTGGGGTTGTCGCGCTGGGCGCGGCCGAGCCACCAGGCGGATTGCGCCAGGTAGACCGGGTCGCCGTCCTTGTCCTCGGCGAATTCGAGCTTCTGCGCGCTGATGAACTTGTCGAGCGCGGCCTTGTCGTCGGAGCGGACCCAGCGCGCCATCTCGAAATTGATGCTCTCGAACGAGATGGGCACGTTGTATTCCTTGAGGATGCGCGCCTGCAGCACTTCGAGCTGCAGCTGGCCGACGACGCCGACGACGTAGTCGCCGCCGATCATGCGGCGGAACACCTGCGCCACGCCCTCTTCGGCGAGATCGGAAAGCGCCTTGCCCAATTGCTTGGCCTTGATCGGATCGGTGAGGCGCACGCGGCGGATGATTTCCGGGGCGAAATTGGGGATGCCCGTGACCTTGATCTGCGCCCCTTCGGTGAGCGTGTCGCCGACACTGAGCGTGCCGTGATTGGGGATGCCGACGATGTCGCCGGCCACCGCCTCTTCCGCTAGCTCGCGGTCGTGGCCGAGAAAGAACATCGGGTTGGCGACGGCGAGGTCCTTGCCGGTGCGCACGTTGCGAAGCTTCATGCCGCGCTGGAAGGTGCCCGAGCTCAGCCGGACGAAAGCGACGCGGTCGCGGTGATGCGCGTCCATGTTGGCCTGCACCTTGAACACGAAGCCGGTGACCTTGGGCTCGCCGGGATTGATCGGCGCCGGCTCGGCCGGCTGCGGCCGCGGCTCGGGCGCCCAGGTGCCGAGCGCGCGCAGCAGCTCGGCCACCGACACGGTTTTCAGCGCCGAGCCGAAGACCACCGGTGTCAAATGCCCGGCGCGATAGGTCTCGAGGTCGAATTCGGGATAGCCGATGCGCGCCAGCTCCAGCGCCTCGAGCGACGCCTTGATCACCGGATCGGCGGTGAGCGCGGCATCATTGAGCAGCGTGTCGGTATCCTCGAACTGCTTGAGCACGGCGCCCGAGGGCGCGAGGATACGCTTGCCCACGAGATCGACGGTGCCCTTGAAATCCACCCCCTGCCCAAGCGGCCACACCACCGGCGTCACGTCGAGCGCCAGCGTGTCGGCGATCTCGTCGAGGATAGCGATCGGGTCCTTGCCCTCGCGGTCGACCTTGTTGGCGAAGGTGATGATCGGGATGTCGCGCAGCCGGCACACTTCGAACAGCTTCAGCGTCTGCGCCTCGATGCCCTTGGCGACGTCGATCACCATCACCGCGGCATCGACCGCCGTGAGCGTGCGATAGGTGTCTTCCGAGAAGTCGGAGTGACCCGGAGTATCGAGCAGGTTGAAGGTCAGCCCGTCGTGCTCGAAGGTCATTACCGAGGAGGTAATGGAGATGCCGCGCTGCTGCTCGATCTCCATCCAGTCCGAACGGGTTGAGCGCTGGTTGGCGCGGCCGCGCACGACGCCGGCCTGGTTGATGGCGCCGGAGGCGGCCAGCAGCTTTTCGGTGAGCGTGGTCTTGCCCGCGTCCGGGTGCGAGATGATCGCAAAGGTCCGGCGCGACTGGTAGGGCATGAGCCGCGTGGCGGCGGCGGTTTGCGTCAGGGCGTTCATGGCGCTGCGGTCTATCGCCCCCGGTGGGGCGAGGCAAGCCGTGCGCAAATGAAAGGGCCGCCCGGTGGCGGCCCTTCGCGGAAGTTCGATCTTCTTTAGCGGCGGCGCAGGCGCTCCACATCCACGATGCGGAGCCGGCAGGTATCGACCCACACGCGGTAGTCCCGGTTGTGCCGCTCCGCGCGGACACCGACGATACGGCCCTTGCGGTCGATATAGCGGATGTGGTCGTAGCCCTGCCGCTGCAGGAAATGGCGCACCTGGCGGTCGCTGTAGCAGTAGCGGTGCGACGGGCCGGACCAGTAGCCGCCGTTACCGATGCCGAAGCTGAAGCTGAACTGCGGCGAGGCCGCCTGCGCCGGCATGGCGGTGGCGAGGGTGGCGCCGCCGAGCACGAGCGCGACCGCTGCAGATTTGACGAGGGTGGAGAGTTTGGGGAAGCGTGACATGGGGTGTCTCCTTCGTGGTCTTCTTGATGTGGGCATGCTGACGCTGTGAGGGGGTACTCTCGCTCCCTAAGCCTGAACCTGCCCAGTTCGTTCCGTTCATGCCCGCTTCACTTCACGGCCACGGACTCGCCGCATTTCGCCGGCGCAAACGAAAAGGGCCGTCTCACGACGGCCCTTCCCGATCTCGCATGGTCTTCCGCGGCCTTTTGCAGAGCGAACTGCCGGACCGCTGCGACGACTACAGAGGCTGCTCCATAAACAAGCGCAACGACCCAAGACCAACGGAAACCTTCGATTTCTGATGCACTGGATCACCTCCTCTCGCTGTTGAACTCGAGTCTGAAGGTGCAGGCAAACGCCCGGCTTGGCAAGCACAAAGTTTCGCCGGACGGCAATCAGGCGGCCACGACCCCGCTGTCAGGCGAGAGCGGCTCCAGCGCCGCAACCAGCTGCTCGGACGAGAACGGCTTGTTGACCAGCGGCGCGTCGTCGAAGCCGTCGACGACTTCGCCGCTGCCCGAGAGAAAGACGAATGGAACGTTATTCTGCCGCAGCCGGCGGGCGACCTCGTCGCTGCGATCGCCGCGGCCGAGCCTGAGGTCGAGCACCGCCACATCGAGCGGCGTCATCGCGATGATGGCGAGTGCCTCCTGGCTGCTGGAGGCGGTGAACACCTGCTCGACGCCGGCCTCGCGCAGCGTCTGCTCGATATCGAGCAGGATCAGCGCTTCGTCTTCGACGACAAGTACGCGGCGCAGGGAAAACAGGGTTGCCATGGCGCAATCTTCTTGAAGGTCATGGAATTGCGATGGTGCCGCCCGGCTCACAGCCTTTGGACGTACTGCCCGCAGGACAGTGGCTCGAACCGGTCTCTAGGCATGGAGTCTCGCATCGGCCCCCAGGGGCGTCACTAATAAAAGACATGCCGCCGAAAATATTGTGAAACCGAGGTGAAACCGGCCGCGCGATCAACGCATTAGCATCGCGAAAGCGTCGAGATCGATCGGACACCCGGCATCGGCAATGACGCACATTCGCTATGACATCATCCCGCAAAGCGGCGGCTGGAGCATCGCGATGGGCGGGGCCGTCGGGCCGCCCTATCCCGAGCTCGAAGAGGCGGTACGCGACGCCGAACACGTGGCGGGCCTGCTGAGCCGGAGCGGCGACGTCGTGGACATCGTCGTCTGGCGCGGCGGCCAGCCGCATCTGCTGGAGCGGCTCGAACCGGGCGACAGCCTGCACTAGCCGCGCCGCGCGATCTTAACCTTCCATTCACCATAGGCCGCCACAATCACCATATTCCACAAAGGGATAGGTGCATGCCCCAGGTCGCCCAGACCATCTGGCTCTATGTTCTCGTCGGCACCCTGGCGGCGACCCCGGTGCTGATGCTGCTGGGGCAGCTCTAACGGCGGCTGGCCGAGCGGACGCTCTTGCGGCCGATCGGCCAGAGCGCAACAGCTTAAAGCGGTTCACTGGAGAGCGGAATCATCAGTGCTCGTGGCCCCCACCCCCAACCCCTCCCCGCAAGGGGGAGG
>JAEWCE010000382.1 GCA_023390785.1 Pseudomonadota bacterium | reverse complement strand
GCCAAGTCCAAGGAGCTGGTGAAGTACATGATGCAGCCCGAGCAGCAGGTCCCAACGCTGCTCGCGACGACCTTCTTCCCGGTGACCGACGCCAAGCTGCCGGCCGATTTGCCGGCCGCGGCGCGGGCCCTTGGGCCGGCCGTCGCCGCTCAGACGAGCTCGCCCGATGCCCTGCCGGCGCTGCTGCCGGTCGGCCTCGGCGACAAGGGCGGCCAGTTCAACCAGGTCTACATCGATACCTTCGAGCGCATCATCCTCAACAACGAGGACATCAAGACCGTGCTCGATTCCGAGGCCGATACGCTGCGTCAGTTGCTGGTCGCCGCCAAGGCCCCGTGTTGGCTGCCCGACGCCGATTCCAAGGGCCAGCCCTGCCCGGTGGATTAAGCCTTCCTCCCGCCGCCTGGCGCACTCCGGTGTGCCGGGTGGCTCCCTGCCGGAGATCGGTTTCGATGAACAAGGCGCTGCCCTACCTGCTGCTGCTGCCGGCAACGTTGTTCCTGCTGGTGTTCTTCGTTTACCCGTTCGTCCAGGTCGCGGTGCAGGCGTTCGTCGGCCCCGGTGGCTTCACCACCGACAATGTCCAGACCATGGTGAAGAATTTCCGCTTCTGGCCGTCGGTCCGGAACACCGTTCTGCTTGCCGCCATCGTCGTGCCGCTGCAACTGGTGATGGCGCTGATCATGGCGTCGATCGTCGCCAACCTCAAATCGGCGCGCAATACCATCCTCTACATCTTCACCATTCCGCTCGGCCTTTCCGATCTCGCCGCCGGCATCATCTGGCTCGCCATCTTCCAGCAATCGGGCTTCCTCAATTCCATGCTGGTGTCGCTGGGCGTCGTCGACAAGCCGATCCAGTTCCTGACCTACCAGAATGCCGGCGTGATCTTCGTCGCCGTACTGCTGGCCGAACTCTGGCGCGCCACGGCCATCGTCATGGTCATCCTCGTTGCCGGCATGGGCCTCATCCCCAAGGAGTACTACGAGGCTGCCGAAGTGTTCGGCGCCGGGCCGTGGAAGCGCTTCCTCAAGGTGACCCTGCCGATGCTGAGGCCCAGCCTGCAAACCGCCCTCATCCTGCGCACCATCGCTGCCTTCGAAGTGTTCGCCGTCGCCCAGGCACTGGGTGGCACCTCGCTGCCCGTGCTCGTCGGACAGATCTACGACTGGCAGTTCACCCAGCAGCAGACCGGCGTCGCCGCCGCCATGGCGCTCGTCGTGCTTGCCATTTCCATCGCCTGTACCGTGTTCTTCCTGCGTGTCCTGCGCACCCCCGAGGGGGCGACGTTATGACCGACGCCGCCATCGCCGACATTCCGCGCCCCGTGTCGGAAGTGACTCGCGCCGGCAAGGTGCTCTACTGGGCGGGCATCGGGCTGCTCTGCGCCTGGGTGCTGGTGCCCATCTACTTCCTCCTCATCAACGCCCTGTCTTCGCCGGCGCAGGTGACGAGCTTTCCCAAAAGCTGGGTGCCATCCTTCGACATGGGGTCGCTGCAGTTCTTTTTGAGCTTCAGCGGCGTGCTGAAGGCACTGATGAACTCGGTGATCGTGGCCGTGCTCACCATGATCCTGTCGATCGGCTTCGGCGCCCCCGCCGGCTACGCCCTGTCGCGCTTCGACTTCTGGGGCAAGGATGCGTTCCGGCTGCTGGTGCTGATGACGCGCGCCTTCCCGCTGCCGCTTCTGGCGTTGCCCATCGCCGTGATGTTCATCCGCGTCGGCCTCGACGACACGCAGATCGGCCTGGCGCTGGTCCACACCACGCTCGCCATTCCGTTCGCCGTGCTCATCACCTTCTCGATCTTTGCCGGCGTGCCGGTCGAACTCGAGGAAGCGGCCTGGACCCTCGGCTGCAACCGCTGGCAGGCATTCCGCAAGGTGGTGCTGCCGCTGGTGCTCCCCGGCATCACCGCCTCGGCGATCTTTGCCTTCACCATCTCGTGGAACGAGGTGTTCGCCGCCGCCGTGCTCACCGTGCAGAACCGCACCCTCACCGCATTCCTGCTGCAGAGCCTCAACGTCTCGCCGCTGCATCTGCGCTATGCCGGCGGCGCCGCGCTGGTGATCCCGGCGCTCGTCTTCATCTTCGCCGTTCGCAAATACATGTTTGCGATGTGGGGCATTGCCAACCGTTAGGGGAAACCACCATGGCCGAGATCGTCATCAAGGGTATCGCCAAGAGCTTCGGCGCCTTCCGGGCCCTGCATTCGATCGATCTGACCATCGCCGACCAGGAATTCATGGTGTTGCTCGGCGCCTCGGGCTGCGGCAAGACCACGCTCTTGCGCATCATCGCCGGCCTGGAGACTCCGACCCAGGGTGAGGTGTGGATCGGCGGCCGTCGGGTCGACCGCCTGCCGCCGCGCGAACGCGGCATCGCCATGGTGTTCCAGAACTATGCGGTGTTCCCGCACCTGACCGTGTTCGAGAACATTGCCTTCGGGCTGCGCATGAAGAAGCTGCCGCAGCCCGAGATCGACCGCCGTGTCAAGCGCACCGCCGAACTGATGCATATCGACCAATTGCTCGCTCGCTATTCCGGCCAGCTCTCGGGCGGCCAGCGCCAGCGCGTCGCGGTGGCGCGGGCGCTCGCCATGGAGCCCGACGTCATCCTGATGGACGAGCCGCTCTCCAACCTCGACGCGCTGCTTCGCCTCGAGATGCGCGCCGAGCTCAAAGGCGTGCTGGCCGGCAGCAAGACCACCACGATCTACGTGACGCACGACCAGGTGGAGGCGATGAGTCTCGCCGACCGCATCTCGGTGATGAACGCCGGCCGCATCGTGCAGGCAGCCTCGCCGGTGGAGGTTTACCGCAACCCGGCGGCGCGCTTCGTGGGCAGCTTCATCGGCAACCCGCCGATGAACTTCCTGC
Source organism: Pseudomonadota bacterium (assembly GCA_023390785.1). Classification (GTDB taxonomy): domain Bacteria; phylum Pseudomonadota; class Alphaproteobacteria; order Rhizobiales; family Devosiaceae; genus Devosia_A. The sequence continues at coordinate 13,115 of JAEWCE010000382.1, read as the reverse complement.
CCGCCACGCGCACGGCCGACGGCAGATGGTCTGTCGCAGGTATCACGCTCAATGGCCCGGAAGCCGCCGCCGGCACGCTCGAATTCGCCATCCGCCCCGAGGATCTGGCGCTGGCGCCGGGAGGCTTCGCTGCCATCGCCCGTGTCGTCGAGCCGCTCGGCGCTCACACCCTCGTCACCGCCGAGGTCGACGGCGTACTGTTCCGTGCCGTGCTCGATTCCGACGTCCGCATCAATCCCGGCGACCAGCTCAGCCTCGTGCCCAAGCCCGACCGCATCCGCTGGTTCGATGCCGAAACGAGCCTCGCCGCATGACCACGCCCGCCGCCCGTTCGCCCGATGCCGAGGCCGCCATCGCGGTGCTGCGCGACAACGATCGTGGCAGCTACACCGTGCCCACCAAGGGTCTCTATCCCTTCCAGTGGAACTGGGATTCCTGCTTCACCGCGCTCGGCATCAGCCATTACGACATGGGCCGCGCCTGGACCGAGATCGAAACGCTGTTCCAGCACCAATGGGATGACGGCATGCTGCCGCATATGGTGTTCCACGAGGCGGCGCCCGGCTATTTTCCCGGTCCCGATGTGTGGGGAACCGGCCGCACCCCGCCCACCTCGGGCATCACCCAGCCGCCGATCGCCGGCTTTGCCGTGCGCCAGCTCTATCGCCGCAGCGGTGATACCGCGCGCGCCCGCGCCTTGCTGCCAAAGCTCGATCGCTACCACGACTGGTTCTATCGTACCCGCGATCCGCACGACGAGGGACTGGTCGCCATCATCCATCCCTGGGAGTCGCGCGACAATTCCGTCGACTGGGACGAGGGTTTCGCCCGCGTACCCACCGACGGCATCGCCCCCTATGTCCGCAACGACACCAGGCACGCCGATCCCGTGACCCGCCCGACCAAGGAGCAGTACGACCGCTACCTTTGGTTGGTGCAGCACTTCCGTGCGCTCGGCTGGGACTCCGCGCGTACCTACGCCGCCTCACCGTTCCGGATCGTCGACCCCGGCCTCAACGCCATCCTCATCCGCTCCTGCCTCGAGACGGCCCATCTCGCCGACGCGCTGGGCGAGCCCGCCATCGCCACGCGCAACCGTCGCTGGGCGGCGCGCGGCCTCGCTGGCCTCGAGGCGTGCTGGAGCGAGGCGGCGGGCCAATACCTGCCGCTCGATCGCATCGCCGGCAGGCAGGTGCAGAGCCCCTCGCTCGGCGGCCTGATTCCGCTCTTTGCACCTATCCCACCGGACCGCGCTGCCACGCTGGGCGACACCCTGCGGGCCATCGGCGAGCGCGTGCGTTATCTCGTTCCCAGCCACGATCCGCGGGACGGCAATTTCGACGTCCGCCGCTATTGGCGCGGCCCCGTCTGGCACGTCTGCAACTACCTCATTGTCGACGGGCTCCGGCGCGCCGGCATGGCCGGCCTCGCCGATCGCATCGTCGCCGACAGCCTGGCATTGATCGAACGCAGCGCCTTTGCCGAATACTACGATCCGACCGACGGGGCTCCGCTCGGCGGCGGCCACTTCAGCTGGACAGCCGCCATCGTGCTCGAATTCGTGGAGCCCGTCAGATGACCAGCTTTCTGATGCGCTGGCGCGGCCGCGCCCGCTCGCTCGCCGCTTTCGGCGATTCCATCACGCAGGCGCTGCACATTGCCGACGCCGAGGCGCGCTCGCCCAATCGTCTGGCGCGACTTTTGGGCGCCCGGCTCGACAATCGTGGTCTCAGCGGCACGGTGCTTCAGTCCTCGCCCGATGCGGGCGGCCTGCCGCGTCCCGGCAACGGCCGCCAGCGCTATGAGGCAGCCCTGCTCGGCCGGGAGCGGGCCGATGTGATCGCTATCCTCTACGGCACCAACGACGCACGCTACACCGCCGCGCCGCAGAGCTTCAGCCTGGCCAATTTCGTACGCGACTTTGGTGAAATCCTCACCGGCCTGTTGGCAGCCGGCTACGCCGCCGACGCCATCGTCATCGGCAGCCCACGGCCCCTGCCTGACGCCGGCTTCACCGTGGGCGCCGCGGACGGCTTCGCCGGCCAAAGCCGCGCCGAATTCCAGCGCTACGCCGACGCGGTGAAATCCATCGCCCAGGTAACCGGTACCTACTACGCGCCGGTCAATGAACGCATGGCCGAAGCCGGCGGCGACGCGCTGATCCTGCCCGACCACGTACATCCCAACGCCAATGGCCATGCCGTCATCGCCTCGACTTTTGCGGAGGCCACGCGGCTACCTCAGACTTGACCAGCAGAGTTCCCCCCATGACCACCTCCGATCCCGCCGATCTCTACCAGCTTGCCGCCGAGGTGCTGCGCGAAAACGACCGCGGCAGCTACACCGTTCCGACCAAGGGGCTTTACCCCTTCCAGTGGAACTGGGATTCCTGCCTCACCGCGCTCGGCCAGCGGCATTTCGACGAGGCACGTGCCTGGACCGAAATCGAAACGCTGTTCCAGCACCAATGGCCCGACGGCATGGTGCCGCACATCGTCTTCCACGTGCATTCCGACGGCTATTTCCCCGGGCCCGACGTCTGGGCCACCAACCGGCCAACGCCGACCTCGGGCATCACCCAGCCCGCGGTGGCAGGCTTTGCCGTCAAGCGCCTGTTCGATGCCGCAAAGGACAAGACGCTGGCGCATACCCGCGCCACGGCGCTCCTGCCAAAGGTCGATGCCTGGCATCGCTGGTTCTACGACATGCGTGATCCGCACGGCGAAGGCCTAGTCGCCATTCTCCATCCCTGGGAATCGGGGCGTGACAACTCCATCGATTGGGACGACGCGTTCGAGCGCGTGCCGACCGAAGGGGTCGGTACCTACACCCGCCGCGACACCCAGCACGCCGACCCGGCACACCGCCCGACGAAGGCGCAGTACGACCGCTATCTCTGGCTGGTGCAGCATTTCCGCGCGCTGGGCTGGGACAACAGCAAGCTGCACGATGCCTCGCCTTTCCGTGTCGTCGATCCAGGCTTCAACGCCATCCTCATTCGGTCGTGCCTCGACCTTGCCGACCTCGCCGACGCCTTGGGTGACGCCCATATCGCGGCGGCCAACCGCGCCCGCGCCGCGCGCGGCCTCGGCGCCCTCGAGGCGCTGTGGAGCGAGGCGCATGGTCAGTACCTGTGCCAGGACCGCACCACCGGCAAGCTGATCGACAGCGCCTCGATCGGCGGTATCCTGCCGGTGTTTGCCGCCATCCCGCACACCCGGGCCCACGACATCGCCCGTACCATCGAGCGCCGCGCCGAGAAGCTGCGCTTCATCGTCGCCTCGCACGATCCCGCCGATCCTCGCTTCGAGGCCAAGCGCTACTGGCGCGGTCCGGCCTGGCTGGTGATGAACTACATGATCGCCGACGGCCTGGGCGCCGCCGGCGAAGCGGCGGTCGCCGACCACATCGTGCACTCGAGCCTCGAACTCATCACCCAATCCGGCTTTGCCGAATATTACGACCCGCTGACCGGGGAGCCCTGCGGTGGCGGCCGCTTCACCTGGACGGCGGCAATGGTGGTGGAGTTCCTCGCCCGCAACCGCTGATCAGGGCATAATTTCGGCATGCGTCTCCGCCGAGCGCTGCGCCGCCAGAACGATCCTGAGTGTCGCGAGCCCGTCCGCCAGCGGCACGCGCGGCGCCCGGCGTTTGGCGATGGCATCGCGCAGATCGGCGAGCTGGGCCACGAACGGATCGATCGTGCCGGCGATCGTCTCGCTCTGCACCTCGCCACCGGTACGGACGATCTCGGCGTGGTTCCAATCGGCGAACAACCCGGTTGCCCGCGCGGCGACGATCTGCCAGCCCTTCATCCACCGCCCGGGCACCGCCCCGTTCGAGGCGTGTAGTACGCCGACGCGCCCATCGTCATAGCCGAGCACCAACGCGCTCACGTCTTCCGCCGTGTAACCGGGCACACCGCGGTGGAACACATTGCCGGCCCGGGCATAGACCGCCTGCGGCATTCCCAAATTCTGCCGCGCCAGATCGACGATGTGGATCAACTGCTCCACCATCTGCCCGCCGGATTTGTCGCGCGCGCGCCACCACGGCGCGTGCAGCGCGTTGCTGTGGAAAGAGCCTGAAAAATGCCCTACGGCACCGGTCGCGCCTGCTGCTGAGAGGGCGTCCCAGCGTTCCACCGCGGCGCCGAACCGGTACATGAAGCCGCACGCCGCGACGACGCCCTGCGTGGCGGCGACCATGCTTTCGGCGCGGTCGAGCGTCAGCGCGATCGGCTTTTCGACCAGGAGGTTCACACCGCGGGCGGCGGCCAATTCCACCTCGCCCGCATGGGCGTAAGGAGGGAGCGCGACCACCAGCAGATCCAGTCGCGCTTCATCCAGCATGCGCGCGAAATCGGTGTATGCAGTACCGCCGAACTTCGCTGCAAAGTCTGCCGTGCGCTGCGCGTCGCGCCGCAGCAGGCGACGAGATCGAGCCCGTCCACGGCCTGGATCGCTCCTGCGTGCCGCGCCCCGATGCCGCCGCAGCCCAGCAGTCCGACGCGCAGGGTCATGCGCCGAAATCCAGCACCGCCTGCAGGATTGCGGGATCGCCCGCGTCGAGCCGCGCAAACATGGCCGGCGCCTCGCTGAACGGCACGGTATCGGTGATCAGCGGCAACAGATCGATCCGTCCCTCGTGTTGCAGGGCGATCGCCGTCTGCCAAAGCCTCAGCCGCGTCCAGCGATGGCTGCCATCGGGCGCCACGCCCGAAATCTGGCTCGAGATCACCTCGATGCGGTTGTGGTGGAACTCGTCGCCGAGGAACAGTCCGCGCGCTTCGCCCTGGAAGGCCCCCATCGCCACCACGCGGCTGGCATAGGCCACCGTGCGCATGGCCTCGGCCAGCGCCGGGGCGGCGCCCGACACCTCGATGCAGATGTCGGCGCCGCGGCCGCCGGTTTCGCTCTTGACGGTCTCGGCCACCGAGCCGGCCGCCGGATCGAGCGTGCGCGCCGCCCCCAGCCGCTCCGCCATCGCCCGCCGCGCTGGCACCGGATCGACGCCGATCACCGTGGCGCCCGAGGCGCGCGCCATCTGCGCCACGATCTGCCCCGGCACGCCCAGGCCGAACACCACCACCAGATCGCCCATCCGAATGCGCGCGTCATGCACGCCGTTGAGGGCCACCGCGCCGATATGCGAGAAGATGCCGATGCGCGGATCGGCGCCCTTGGGCAATAAGCGCGCGATAACGTCGGAGTCTGTCATGGTGTGGTGCGTGCGGTGCCACCAGGTGCCGAACACCCGCTGTCCCGGCCGGAGGCCGCTCACCTCGGCGCCCAGCTCGACGATTTCGCCGACCTCCTCGTAGCCAAGGTTGGGGATGGGATAGGTCCAGCTCGGTATGTCGGACTCCTTGAAAAGCCTCAGCTTTTCGTCCCACCGCCGGTTCATGTAAGCCGACGTCCCGCGATATTGCGTCAGCTCGGTGCCGGCGCTGATGCCGGAGAACAGGGTGCGCAGCCGCACCTCGCGGGGACCGAGCGGCTTGAGGTCCAAGGGCTCGAACGACAGTGTGCGTGGGCCGGTGAGCAGCAGCGCGAGCGGTGGCATGGAAATTCTCCCTGAACCTCCGACTATCGCGATTTTAAACGTTTGCACATCCGGTTTTGGCCGCTTCTGGTCCGGAAATGCGCGCGTCACACCACCTGCCAGTGGAGCGGGAAGCCTGGGTCGAACACCGTCACGCTGCCCCCCGCGACCTCGAGCTTAGGCGGGATCGCGACCGGCTCGTCCCGCTTTTGCAGCGTGACGATCCCGCTGTTGTGCGGCAGCCGGTAGAAATCCGCGCCATTGCGCGAGGTAAAGGCCTCGAGCCGCGACAGCGCCCCCGCCCGCTCGAACATTTCGGCGAGGCAGGCGAGCGCCACTGGCGCGGTGTAGCAGCCGGCGCAGCCGCAGGCGCATTCCTTGTCGTGGTCCGGATGCGGGGCGGAATCGGTGCCGAGGAAGAACTTGGCGTCGCCCGAGGTTGCGGCGTCGAGCAGCGCGAGGCGGTGCTCCTCGCGCTTGGCGATCGGCAGGCAGTAGTAGTGCGGCCGGATGCCCCCCACCAGCAGGCTGTTGCGGTTGATGATCAGATGGTGGACCGTCAGCGTCGCGGCGATGGTGCCGTCGCCGGCCCGCACATAATCCACGCCGTCGCGCGTCGTCACGTGCTCCATCACCACGCGCAGGCCAGGGTGCCGCCGGCGCAGCGGCTCCAGCACCCGGTCGATGAACACCGCCTCGCGGTCGAAGATGTCGACCGCTGGATCGGTCACCTCACCGTGGACGCATAGCGGCAGGCCGATCTCGGCCATGCGCGCCAGCACCGCGTCGACCTTGCCGAAATCGCGCACCCCCGACTGCGAATTGGTCGTCGCCCCGGCCGGGTAGAGCTTGACGGCAAAGACAAGCCCGCTGGCCGCGGCCTGCGCCACGTCCCCGGGGTCTGTCGCCTCGGTCAGATAGAGGGTCATCAGCGGCTGGAAGCCCGCGCCTTCGGGTAGTGCGGCGAGGATGCGCTCGCGATAGCTTGCGGCCTGCGCCCCGGTCACCACCGGCGGCACCAGGTTGGGCATCACGATCGCCCGGCCGAAATCGCGGGCAGAGGCCGGCAGCACGGCGGCGAGCATGGCGCCGTCGCGTAGATGCAGGTGCCAGTCGTCGGGGCGGCGAAGGGTGAGTTCGGTGGTCATACGGCACGTCCTGGATCGTCTGCGCTGTGCTTAGCATCGGCCGCGCGGAAGCACCAATCGCCAGCGGGGGAACCGCTTCGGGGCCCCGGCATTACGGAGTCGAGGCGGAATTGCCTCCGCACCCCCCTTTTACCCGGAGTATTGTCATGGCCGAACAAAAGACCCTCGACGACCTGTTCCTCGATACGCTCAAGGACATCTATTACGCCGAAAAGCAGATCGTGAAGACGCTGCCCAAGATGGCCAAGGCGGCGCAATCGCCCGATCTCAAGGCCGGTTTCGAAAAGCACCTGCAGGAAACCGAGGGCCACGTCGAGCGGCTCGAGCAGATCTTCGACATCATCGGCGCCCCGGCTCGCGGCAAGACCTGCGAGGCCATCCTCGGCATCATCGAGGAGGGCAAGTCGATCATGGAAGAGTTCAAGGATACGCCGGCCCTCGACGCCGGCCTCGTCTCGGCCGCGCAGGCCGTCGAGCACTACGAGATCGCCCGCTACGGCACGCTCAAGACCTGGGCGAGGCAGATGGGCCGCGCCGACGTGGTCAAGCTGCTCGAAGCCACCGAGAAGGAAGAGATCAACGCCGACAAGACCTTGAGCCAGGTCGCCATCGGCGAGGCCAACCGGAAAGCGGCCTAGCGTTACGCCCGCCGGAGGGCCCAAAAGCGCTCCGGCGGCCCCAAAACATGGCTTTAGGGGACGGTTTTTCCCCTCAACTTCTCCACACCAGCGCCGACCACGGCCACACCCTGATCCGTCCATTGTGAAACTCGAACCGCCCGGTGGACGCCACCGGCTGGTTGAGTTCGACCTCCATCATGGTCATCTCCCCCGTCGGGTTAAGCATCATGGTGTAGGTGCCGGCCTCGTATGCCCATGTCACGATGATGCCATTGCCCTGCCGCGCCGAGCGCGACTCGAGGCATTTGCTCGTCGCCAGCGGCCAGACCAGGTCGCGGCGCAACTCGACCAGTTCCTTGAAGCGGTCGAGCGCCTCGCGGTGCTGCCGCTCGCCATAGGCCTGCCAGTCCAGTTTCGAGCGCTCGAAGGTTTCGACGTCCTGCGGGTCCGGCAGACTGCCCGGCTCCACCTCGGTGTGGAACACGTTCTCCATCTGCCAGTACCGGTTGTCGCGAAGCTCGGATTGCTCGGGCTCAGGCAGGTCGAAGAAGAACAGGAACGGGCCGCGCAGATGCGCTTCCTCGCCCATGAAGAACAGCGGGATCTGCGGCGACAGCAGCAGCACGAAATGCGCGAAGTCGAGGCGCCCGGCGTCTACCCGCTCGACGATGCGCTGGCCGTCCGGCCGGTTGCCGATCTGGTCATGATTGTGCAGGAAGGAGACGAACGCCTGCATGGGCAGGGCACTCGCCGGCTCGTTGCGCGTGCGTCCGTCGCTGTCGCCGTCGGCATCGCCGTCGTGCACGAAGCCATCGGCGAGCGACTTTTCCAAATCGGCCACCGGGTCGCGCCTTTCGTCCTCGTAGCCGCCGATACGCTCGCCAGTGACGAGGAACTGCAGCACGTGGTGGAAATCGTCGTTCCACTGCGCCGTGAAGTCGACCGGTCGGCCATCGCCGGTCCGCGTCAGCCAGTGCATCTGGTTAGTGACGTTCTCGATCACCAGCGCCGCATCCGGCTTGACCTCCCGGCAAGCCCTGGCCAGCTCGCCGAGGAACAGATCGCGCGCCTCCGTATGCATTTCATGCACCGAATCGAAGCGCAAGCCGTCGAAGTCGAGCTCGCCCAGCCACCATTGTGCGTTTTCGCAATAAAAGCGCCGCACCGCCGCCTGCCGGAAGTCGACGCCAGGACCCCAGGGCGTCTCGACGTCGTCCGCAAACCACTCTGGCGCGTAGAGTGGAATGGTGTTCCCAACCTTGCCGAAATGGTTGTAAACCACGTCGAGCACCATGCCGATCCCCAGCTCGTGGGCGCGGTCCACCAGCCTGCGCAAATCCTCGGGGGTGCCATAGGCACCATCGGGCGCGAAGGGCAGGACGCCATCATAGCCCCAGCCACGCTGGCCGGGGAAATCGTTGATCGGCATCAGTTCGAGCGCCGTGTAGCCGGCGTCGCGGAAATGCTCGAGCCGGTCGGCCAGCCCCAGGAACGTGCCCTCCGGCGACGCCGTCCCCACATGCACCTCGCACAGGATCGTTTCGTACCAGGGACGTAGCGGCGACGGCCGGGGCCTCCGTCCGAGCCCGGGCCAGACCACGCTCCAGCCCGTGACGTCGCGCTCCTGCCGACGCGAGGCGGGATCGGCAAAGTCGTGGCCGTTCGCCCGGAAGCGATAACGCGTCCCCGCCGCCACTCCGTCGACATGCACGTTCCAGAAGCCGTCATCGGCGCGCTGCATGGCAAGCGGCGCACGATCGGGCAGCAGCAGGTCGACATGCGATTGCGAGGGAGCCCAGAGCCGAAAGCGAATGCCGGTATCGTCGATGAGCGGACCAAAGGCGTACTGCATGAAAATGGCTTGGCTACGAGACTATGACTGCCGGTCGAAACGTCGGCCTTCCGCACGAGTTCCGCCGGCCGGGACCACTTCCTGTTCGCCAGGAACCATGCGGAACATGGTGGAGGAGCACTGGCCGATGTGGGCTAATCCACCGAGATGATGCGCACGTCCTTCAGGGCGGCCGCGTCGTCGAAGCGCGGGCGGGGGTCGCCGTTGGTGATCAGGACGTCGATCTGCGACATGCGCGTCACCACGTGCGGGGCGCGCTGGCCGAATTTCTCGTCATGCGCCACGAGGATCACCCGCCGCGACTGCTCCAACACCGAGCGCACAAGGTCAACCTCCATCGGATCGAACTCCAGCACCGAGCCGTCGCGGTCGATGGCGCTGGCGCCGATCACGGCCGCGTCGAACTTGAAGCGCCGGCGGCTCTCGTCGGCGATGGTCAGCACCGCCGAGTCCTTGTTCCGCACATAGCCGCCATAAATATAGACGGTGGCATCGGTCTGCAGCGCGCACGAATGCGCCACTTCGAGGTTGGGCGTCGCGATCAGCACGCCGGGGTGTCGCGCCAGCACCTCATGCAGAGAGTCGAATGTTGTTCCAAGACCAATGAACAGCGTCGCCTGCGGCGTCAGGAACTCCTCGAGCGCCAGCATCAGGCGGCGCTTGACGCCGGTCAGTGTGCCGTGCCGCTCGTCATAGCCATGCGCCGCGACGCCGGGCGAGGCGAAGGCGCCGCCGAAGGCCTTCTGCAGCAATCCGCGCGTTTCGAGCGCCCGCAGATCGCGGCGGATGGTCTGATGCGTGACGTTGAAGCGCGTCGCGAGATCGGCGACCGACGCGGCGCCATTGGCGCGCACCGCCTCGAGGATCGCCGCCTGCCGTTGCGGCCCGCGCACGGCATCTGCCGGCCGTTCGGCCAGTGTCCCCGGCGCGCCGATGCCACTCATCTGAAGCGCACGCCCAGATAGCTGCGATCGTCCGTCAGAACCGCCGCTGACGTGCCCTTGGTGCTCATATAGCGGCCGATCTTGTGCGGATCCTCGGCCTCCACCTCGGCGAACGCCGCTTCCCACGCCGCCACGCCAAACCCCTCGCCCGGCTTGAAATAGCCGTCCGAGAATAGCTCGACCGTCTCGATGCCGGCCAGCGCGTAGCTGCGGCTGTCCACATACCGCTCGGGAATGGTGAAGCCATCGATGCCGCCATAGCCCAGATACGGCCCGACGATGTTCTGGAAGCGGCCCTGGCCGTTGGCGATGCCGCCCTCGATCAAGAGCTTCACCTCGTCCGCCGGAGCGTCGGGCAGATGCGCGCGCACGGCGGCCAGCGCCCGTGCCTCGATCTCGGCGGTGATCGCCGCATCGGCAGTCGGGCTGCCGGCCGGCTGGTGGCGCGTGCCCTGCCAGGTCATCAGGCCGGCCTGGCGGTTGCAGGCCTCCTCGCTCTCGCCGCGCCCCGCAAAGAACTGCCAGGCTTCGCGCCTGAGGATCGCCGTCACGTCGTCGAGCGGCTTCAGCACCTGCAGCGTCTCGGTGCCGTTGACGCGCAGGCCGCTATCGCCCACCGCCGCGATCTCCAGCCGGTCGCCGATGACCAGCGCCGCCATGATCGTGCAGCCGCCCCGCAGCCGCGGATCGGCGGTGACCGCCTCGAGCTGGCCCTGCGCCGCGTAGGCGTCGCGCAGCGCCTGCGTCAGATACGAAATGAACGGCACGGCGCCGCGATACTGCAGCGCCGGTTGCGACGCGTCGCCTTGCGCGAGGATGTAGAGCTCGGCCGCCTTCTGCACCGTGCGCGAGGCGAACTGCCCCGGCCGCATCGTGCCGTAGCGCGTTTCGTTGCGCGCCGTCACGCCGTCGATCACCGCATAACCGCGCCCGGGCACGATCACCAGGCTGTCCTCATTGGCCTCGGGCTGGCCGACGATCTTGCCCAGCGTGAAGGCCTCGAGCTGCTTCATCGAAAGGTCCAAATTCGGCGGCGCCACACGCGCGCGGCGCCAGCATCAGGCAGAAGCGATGCGGCAAGGCAAAAAACCCCGCCGCATCCAATGTCGTGTTTTCGCTTACTGGCCGGTCGCCGCGCGCCACTTGGTCAGGATCGCGTCGGTGCCGCCGAGGTCGGCCAGCGACTTGATCTGCACGACGTTGAGGTCGGCGAGATCGGGCAGGCCGGCCGGGCCGGACACGTCGGTCCGCACCGAGCGGCGGCCGATTTCCTTGACCAGCGTTTCCTGCGTCGACTTCGACAGCGCCCAGTCGATGAACTTCTTGCCGCCCTCGGGATTGGGGCCGCCTTTGATCAGCGCGATGCCGTCGGGCGTGGCGATGGTGCCGTCGGTGAGGTGCACGATCGACATCGGCGAGCCGCCCTGCACATATTGCAGCGCATTGTCCTCGAGCGTCAGGCCCATCGGCGTCTCGCCGTCGGCGACGTAGCGCGGCACGGCGCCCGAGCTGTCGGTCAGAACGAAGTTCTTGGCAATCTGGCCGTACTCGTCCCAGCCCTTGTCGCCGAAGATCGTCAGGACGCCCTGCAATTGCTGCATGGCCGAGCCGGAATTGTCGGCGCGCGCCGAGGCGATCTTGCCCTGCCACTTCGGATCGGCCAGCTCGGCCCAGCTCTTGGGCGCCTGGTCGAGCGGCAGCAGGCTGGTGTTGACCGCCAGCACGTAGACGACGCCGGTATAGGGCGTCCACGCCGGGCTGCCGATCAGCTTGGGATTGATCTTGTCGAAATCGGCGGGCTTGTAGGGCTCGAGGATGTCGGCAAGCTCGGTCAGCGCGCTGCCTGAGATCGACCAGATGACGTCGGCGGCCGGCTTGGCGGCTTCCGCCTTGGCGCGCTTGGCCACGTCGCCCGAGCCCATCTTGACCACTTCGGCCTTGAGCCCGGTTTCCTTCTCGAACAGCGGGATGAGCTTGTCGACGATGGCCGAGATGTGGGCGGTGTAGACGGTCACCACCTTGTCGTCGGCGAAGGCCGTGCCGCCCAGCATGGTCGAGGCTGCCAGCACGCCGGACATGGCCAGCAATGTCCGTTTGCGAATGTTCATGAGGTCCTCCCGTTCGGATTTGATCATTCGATGATCGAATTCGATACTGGCAAGCCGGCGATATTGTTGCAATACGAAAGTTGTGCTTACGATGTTGGTGGCACAGCGAGCGGGGGGAGACACTTGGCCTATCTCGAGATCAAGCGGGCGACGAAGAGCTTCGGCAATTTCACCGCCCTGGGCGGTGTCGACGTCGCGGTCGAGCGTGGCGAGTTCTTTACGCTGCTGGGCCCGTCGGGCTGCGGCAAGACCACGCTGCTGCGCGCCATCGCCGGCTTCAACGACCTCACCTCGGGCGAGATCACCATCGACGGCGCCGACCTGCGCCGCGTGCCGCCGCACCAGCGCGACATCGGCATGGTGTTTCAGGATTATGCGGTGTTTCCGCACCTCAGCGTGTTCGACAACGTCGCCTTCGGCCTGAAGCCGCGCAAGGTGCCGGCCGCCGAGATCAGGACCCGCGTCGCCGCGGCGCTCGCCGCCGTGCATCTCGAGAAACTCGCCGACCGGCTTCCGGCGGCCATGTCGGGCGGCCAGCAGCAGCGCATCGGCCTCGCCCGCGCCATGGTCATCAACCCGCGCCTGCTGCTGATGGACGAGCCGCTCAGCAACCTCGATGCCAAGCTGCGCATCGAGCTGCGCGAGGAAATCCGCGATATCCAGAAGCAGGTCGACATCGCCACCATCTACGTCACGCACGACCAAGAGGAGGCGCTCGCCATCTCCGACCGCATTTGCGTGATGAGCGCCGGCCATATCGAGCAGATCGGCACGCCGCAGCAGATCTACGGCAACCCGCAGACGCGTTTCGTCGCCGAATTCGTCGGCACCCTCAACCGCCTGACGCCGGGCGCCGCCACCGACGCGCTGGTCGCCGGCCGCGGCGTCGCCGGCGCCGC
>JAEWCE010000025.1 GCA_023390785.1 Pseudomonadota bacterium | reverse complement strand
GTCACCTCCACTCCCAGCTCCAACAGCTTCACCATCACGCTGGGGTCGACCGACCAGGCCTATGTGGAGGGGCTGCTGAACAAGAACGGCGGCAGTTCGCAGGGTGCGACCACCTACAATCTGGCGGCGGCGACGGGCTGGGACAGCACGCTGTCGGCGGCGGCGGACAGCACCGGCAACGGCATCACCGTGTCCAACACGCAGAAGCCGGCGATCACCTCCGTCACCTACAACGCCTCGACCGGCGTGCTGACGGTGATCGGCACCAATCTGGTCCACCAGCCGGGGGCGACCAACGACATCGACCTGTCGAAGCTGACCATCACCGGCCAGGGCGGGTCGGGCGGCGCCGTCTCCCTGAGCGGCGCGGTGGAGATCACCAGCGCCACCGGCTTCTCCGTCACGCTGACGGGGTCGGACAAGACCAATCTCAACGCCCTGCTGAACAAGGACGGCACCAGCGCCACCGACAACACCACCTACAAGATCGCCTCGGCCGATGACTGGAACAGCACGATCTATGGCGACATCTCCGATTCCACCGGCGTCGGCATCACCGTGTCGGGCCACAACTCCGCCCCGGTCGTCAGCGATCTGAACGGCGACACCAAAAGCTGGGCTGGGGTGGGGGGAACCGTTTTCCTTGACACCTTCAGCGGCAGCACGGGCATTGCCAGCGTCAGCGACGCGGAGAACGACGCCACCAATTGGAACAGCGGGTCCTTGACCGTGCAACGCACAACCGGCGGCGCATGGTCGGCAGACGTGTTCGCTTTCAGCACCATCTATTTTGTCGACACGCCGACGGACGCGACCCACGGAACGCTCCGCTACTACACCCAGAACTCTGGCGAGTCCTTCGCCAGCTACACCAACGCCAACGGCGTGCTGACGATCACGCTGAACAGCGCGGCGACCACGGCCATGGTGTCGTCCCTGTTCAGCGGCATCACCTATCGCAACGATACGCCAGCCGGCGACGCGACGATCCGCTTCACCCTGGACGACGGCCACGGCGCCAGCACCACGGCCGACGTGACGGTGACGTCCGACTATATCTACGTCACCGGCACGGGCGACGGCAGCACCGTCGACGTGACCGACGGCGTCGGCCTGCGCGAGGCGGTCACCATCGCCAACGGCCAGGCCGGCACCCAGACCATCGTGTTCGGCAGTGGGCTTGCCAGCGGCAGCATCTCGCTGGGCTCCGACCTGGCGATCGGCGAGAACATAACCTTCGACGCCGACGCCGCCAGCGGCCTGACCATCAGCGGCGGCACCATCACCGTGTCGTCGGGCAAGACGCTGACGCTGACCAACGGCAGCAGCGACACGCTGACCATCGCCAGCAAGATCACCGGCAGCGGCGCCGTCACCAAGACCGGCGCCGGCACCCTGACGCTGACCGGCGGCAACGACTACAGCGGCGCCACCACCGTCAGCGACGGCACGCTGACGACCAACGGCGGCATCGGCGATAGCAGCGCCGTGACGGTGTCGAGCGGCGCCACGCTCGATCTCTCCGGCAACGAGACCATCGGGTCGCTGACCGGAAGCGGCAGCGTCACGCTGGGCGGCAACACGCTGAGCGTCGGTGGCGACAACACCAGCACGAGCTTCGACGGCATCGTCAGTGGCACCGGCGGCCTGTCCAAGACTGGCAGCGGCACCCTGACCCTGACCGGCACCAACAGCTACACCGGCGCCACCACCGTCAGCGCCGGCACCCTGGCACTGAACAGTGGCGGCGGCACCGCGCTCGCCGACAGCAGCGCGGTTTCGGTGGCGTCAGGCGCCACGCTGAGCCTCACTTCGGCGACCGAGACCATCGGGACGCTGAGCGGGGCCGGCACCCTGGCGCTGGGCGCCAACGCGCTGACCGTCAACCAGACGAGCAACAATCAGACCTTCAGCGGCGCCATCACCGGCACCTCGGCGTCCAGCCTGACGCTGAACATCAGCAGCGACCTGACCCTGTCCGGCACCTCCAACAGCAGCGGCTTCGCCGGCGGCATCACCGTCACCAACGGTTGGCTGGTTGTGTCCAGCGACAGCAACCTGGGCACCGGCACCCTGACGCTGAACGGCGGCACGCTGCGGCTCTCCGCCACCACCGCCACCATCGACAACGCCGTCGCCATCGGCAACAACGGCGGCACGGTCAGCGTCGCTCCCAGCGGCGGCAACCTCACCCTGTCCGGCGCCATCAGCGGATCAGGCACCCTGACCAAGGCCGCCGGCGGCAACCTGACCCTGTCGGCCGACAACAGCGGCTTCAGCGGCGCCTTCACCATCAACGCCGGCACGGTGACGGTCAGCAACGCCAACGCGCTGGGCAGCACCACCGGCGGCACCACGGTGGCGGACGGCGCCGCACTGGCCCTGTCGGGCGGCATCACCGTCGCCGAGAACCTGACCCTGTCGGGCAGCGGCGTGTCGTCGGGCGGCGCGCTGATCAGCGCCAGCGGCACCAACACGGTCAGCGGCACCGTCACGCTGAACGCCAACGCCACCGTCACCACCACCAGCGCCCTGACCATCAGCGGCGTGGTCGGCGGCGCCAACGCCCTGACCAAGGGCGGCAGCAACATGCTGACCCTGTCGGGCGACAACAGCTACACCGGCGCCACCACCATCAGCGCCGGCACGCTGGTCGCCGGGCACAGCAACGCGCTGGGCACCACCGCCGGCAGCACCACGGTGGCCAGCGGCGCCACCCTGGCGGTCGCCAACGGCGTTACGCTGGCGGAGAATCTCACCGTCTCCGGCAGCGGCGTGTCGTCGGCCGGCGCCCTGCAGGTGACCAGCGGCAGCGCCACGATCAGCGGCACCGTCGCCATGGGCGCCAACACCACCATCGGCGTGTCGGGCACCGAGCTGACCATCAGCGGCGTGGTCAGCGGCAGCCATGCCCTGACCAAGACCGGCAGCGGCACGCTGACCCTGACCGGCACCAACAGCTATACCGGCGCCACCACCGTCAGCGCCGGCACCCTGGCACTGAACAGCAGCGCCGGCACCGCGCTCGCCGACAGCAGCGCCGTGACGGTATCGTCGGGCGCCACGCTGAGCCTGCTGTCGGCGACCGAGACCATCGGGACGCTGAGCGGGGCAGGAACGGTCGCGCTGGGCGCCAACGCGCTGACCGTCAGCCAGACGAGCAACCAGACCTTCAGCGGCGCCATCACCGGCACGGGCAGCCTGACCAAGGCGGGCAGCGCGAAGCTGATCCTGTCGGGAACCAACAGCGGGCAAAGCTGGACCACGACCGTCACCGCCGGCGAACTGAACATCGACGGCCACGCCAACATCGCCAGCGGCGCCATCACGCTGAACGGCGGAACGCTCTCCCTCACCGGAGCCGGCGCCAACGACGTGAACGGGGGTGCCGGCAGCGGCTTCGACTTCTTCAGCAACGCCATCGCCATCGGATCGGGCGGCGGCACCCTTTACGCTTCCGGCGCCCAATGGGTCATCACCGGGGCGCTGACCGGCTCCGGGACGCTGACCTCGAGCGGCCTCGGCATTCTTCGTCTCAACAACGCCAGCAGCTTCACCGGCGACATCGCCGTTACGAGCGGGATTCTGGGGGTCTGGGGGTCCAGCACGCTGGGCAGCGGGCAGATCACCATGTCCGGCGGTACGCAGCTCTACATCGGCGGCGTCACCAAGACCATCGGCAACAACATCGTGCTGGCGGGCAACGCCACGCTGGGGACCGACGACCAGTCGACCTTCAACAACGCGGAATCCTTCGCCAGCGGCGCCGTCGTCACCTTCTCCGGCACGATTTCGGAAAGCGGCGGTGCCCGCAGCCTGACATTGGCCAACGGCAGCACCAGCAACGCCTTCGTGCTGTCGGGCACCAACAGCTACAGCGGCGGCACGACCGTCAGCGCCTTGACCACGGTCACGGTTTCGGCCGATGCCAATCTCGGCAGCGGAGGCAGCGTATCCCTGGACGCCGGCGCCATCCTGGACCTGTCA
>JAEWCE010000008.1 GCA_023390785.1 Pseudomonadota bacterium | reverse complement strand
TTCATCACCGGCTTTGCGGCCGTGGCGCTCAACCCCGACAGCGAGGCGCCCAAGGATGCCTCGGTGCTGAGCAAGCCGTTTCACCTCAAGGATCTGGTGAACGAAGTCGAGCGGCTGCTGGCGGCTTGACCGCGGCGCCGGGCCACCACCCGTAGGGCCCTATCTGATTCATCGCTTGCATCGGCGGGCATGGACGCGTATTCGCTCCGCGCCGGTCGAAGCCTCGCCGCTTTGACTGGTTGGGCCCGGCTCGGAGTTCCACCTCCTGTGCCGGGTCTTTCATTTGTGGCGAGCCCATGCCAGGGCCGGTTCAACGCCGGATTGACGCTTGACCGTCGCGCGGCTTTTATGGTCTATCCGCGCCGCGGCGGCCCCGTCGCCGCACCAGAGAGATGGGTGTATAGCTCAGCGGGAGAGCACTACCTTGACATGGTAGGGGTCACAGGTTCAATCCCTGTTACACCCACCATCTCTTTGAAACGACACGCCTTTCGGCGTTCCTGCAGGATGGGTGCGTAGCTCAGCGGGAGAGCATCGCCTTCACACGGCGGGGGTCACAGGTTCAATCCCTGTCGCACCCACCATCCTTTCACCAGGCAACCGGATCCATCCGCCATGGCCAGCGCGCCGATGGGCACTGCATCGCCGGTCTCGATTTCGTCGCGCAGCTCGATTCGCGGCCTCAAGGGGTTGCAGCAGCGCGGGCTCGTCGGCGCCGATGCCGATCCCCAGCTCGAGCGCGTCACCGAGCGCTACGCCGTGGCGATCACCGAGCCGGTTGCGGCGCTGATCGCGGCCGATCCGGATGGGCCGGTGGCCCGGCAATATCTCCCCACGGCGGCGGAAGCCGTGTCGCTGCCCGACGAGATCGTCGATCCGATCGGCGACGGTGCGCATTCGCCCGTGCGCGGCATCGTCCACCGCTATCCGGATCGCGTGCTGCTGAAGCTCACGCATGCGTGCCCGGTCTATTGCCGCTTCTGCTTTCGGCGCGAGCAGGTCGGCCCGGGCGGCGAGGCGCTGGGCAAGGACGACCTCGACGTGGCGCTCGCCTATATCCGCAGCCACCCCGAGATCTGGGAGGTGGTGTTCAGCGGCGGCGACGCGCTCTACCTGCCGCCGAAAAAGCTCAAATCGGTGCTGGCCGAAATAGGCGCCATGCCGCATGTCGAGGTGGTGCGCTTCCATAGCCGCGTGCCGGTGGTGCTGCCCGCCGTCATCGACGGCGCGATGCTCGCGGCGCTGGCGGGCCGGCCGGCCTGCTATGTCGCGGTGCACATCAACCATCGCGACGAGCTGACGGCCGAGGCGGTCGCCGCGCTCCGCGCCATGACGCGCAGCGGCATCACTCTGCTCAGCCAGACCGTGCTGCTCAAGGGCATCAACGACGACCCGGCGGTGCTGGCCGATCTCTTCCGCGCGCTCGTCGCCAACAACGTCAAGCCGTACTACCTGCACCATCTCGACCGCGCCCCGGGCACGTCGCATTTCCGCGTGCCGCTCGAACGCGGGCAGGAGATCGTGCGGCAGCTGCGCGGCCGCGTCTCCGGCCTCTGCCAGCCGACCTACATGCTCGACATCCCTGGTGGCTACGGCAAGGTGCCGATCGGTCCGAACTATGTCGAGGCGATGCCCGGCGGCTACCGCGTCACCGACCCCAATGGCGGCGAGCACGCGTTTCCCGACGCCGAGTAGCTATTTCTTTGTCTTTTTGCGCGCGGCGTGCAGTACCTGCCGCACGCAGGGGGCATTGTCGCCGAGCTCGGCCTTGCCGGGCGCCCGCGTCAGGCCGAAGCAGGCGGCGTCGGCGGCGTTGAACAGCACGCCGTATTGCGGGCCGGGCGCCACCTCCTGGAAGGCCATCATGGCGCGGCCGGACAGGCCGTTGGCGGCGGCGCGCTGCGAGATGGCGAGGTCGCACGCGTCCATCTTCTCGCCATTGCGCGCATCGAAGCAGGAATGGATCAGCAGTTGCCCGCCCTTGTCGATACGGCGGTACTTGCCGGCAACGAACACCACGCTGGCGCAGGCCGAAGCGCACATCGCCTTCGGCCGAACCACGGTGGTGACGCCCAGCGCCCCGATCACGTCGGCCATTTCCATGGCGTCGACGACACTGCCCCCCGGGCTGTCGAGCCACAGCGTGCGCGTGCCGTGCTTGTCGACACTGGCGCGGCCGAGGGCTCGTGCCAGCCGGCCTGCGTCGCCGCGCCCAATAACGCCATGCGCGGAAACGATGCGGCTGCCGCCATTGGTCAGGAGCGAGAACTGCATGGCATCGGCCGGCAGGGTGACCAGCGCGGCCAGCAGCGCAGCAATCAGTCCGGTCAGGCGGAGCATCGAGGCATCCCCAGGGTGAGCCGCGCCATCCTATGCCGGAGGACGAGTCGTGCGAAGCGGGCCGCACGGCCCTGTGAAACAGCAGGAGCCCGAGGCAATTAGCGGCCGATTAACCCATGCAGAATCGTCGCGGCAGCCGTGTCCGTGGCGCAATTGACTTTCTACGCAGGCTTATCATATGTGCGCTTACCATAAGTACACATAGGAAAGAGATGCACCACGACCCCGCCCGGAACAAGTCGCACGATCAGCCGATCGGCTTCCTCGTCCACGAGGTGGCACGCCTGTTCCGACGCCGCTTCGAGGACGAGGCGCGCAGCCACGGGGTGACGCTGCCGCAGTGGCGGGTGCTGGCGCAAATCCACAAGAACGAGGGCATCTCGCAGGTGTCGCTGGCCGGCTGCATCGACACCGATCCGATGACGTTGAGCGGCATTCTCGACCGGCTGGAAAAGCGTGGCCTGGTCGAGCGTTATCCCGATCCTAACGACAGCCGTGCCAAGCTGGCACGCCTGAGCGAGGACGGCGAGACGCTGGTCAGGACCGCTCGCAATGTCGGGCGCGAACTTTACGACACTGCCCTGGCCGGGCTGGACGAGGCGCAGCGCGCCGAGATCACCAACGGCCTGATCCACATACGCAACAATTTGAACAATATGACTGCCGAAGAGAAGGAAGCCGTTTAATGAACGCCCGCGTTACCGAACCCAAGGCCGGGGAAGCGACGATCGTGAATATGCCTCGCGCCGAGAAGGGGCAGACCACGGCCGAGGCTCCCGCACCGCAGTCCCCGCCGCCGCCGCAGGCCGCGGCGCCCGAGGCTGCGCCCAAGAAGAAGGGCGGCTCGCGCCGCCTCATCCTGATGGTTGCCGTGCCGCTGGTCCTCGCCATCGGTGGCGGCTATTTCTGGCTGACCGGCGGCCGCTACGAAGATACCGACAACGCCTATGTGCAGCAGGCCAAGGTGTCGCTGAGCGCCGACATCGCCGGCCGCATCACCGCGGTCAATGTCGCGGAGAACCAGCGGGTCACGGCTGGAACGGTGCTCTTCACCATCGATCCGCAGCCGTACCAGATCGCGCTCGACCAGGCCAATGCGGCGCTCGCGTCGGCGCGCGTCAACGTCGAGCAGCTCAAGGTCGCCTACGGCACTGCGCAGGTGCAGCTCAACGCTGCGCAGCAGACGCTGGTGATCCGGCAGGCCGCCTTCGACCGCAAGCAGTCGCTGGTCGAATCCGGGGTCAATTCCGACTCGACGCTCGACGACGTGAAACTGGCGCTGCAGCAGGCGCAGGCGGCGGTCGACCAGGCCAAGCAGCAGGTCGCGGCCTCCACCGCGGCGCTGGCGGGCAACCCCGACATCGCCATCGACCAGCATCCGGCGGTGCTCGCCGCGCTGGCGCAGGTCGAAAGCGCCGAGCGCAACCTCGGCAAGACCTCGGTGAAGGCGCCGGCCGACGGCATCGTCGCCAATGTCTCGAGCCTCAACGCCGGCCAGTTCGTCGCCGCCGGCACCACCATCGCCACGCTGGTCGAGGCCAAGGGCACCTGGATCGAGGCCAATTACAAGGAAACCCAGCTCGCCGATCTCAAGGTCGGCCAGCCGGCCGAAGTCAAGGTCGACGCCTATGGCGACAAGCTCGAGTGCAGCGTCGCCAGCATCGGCGCCGCCACCGGCTCGGAGTTCTCGCTGATCCCGGCGCAGAACGCCACCGGCAACTGGGTCAAGGTGGTGCAGCGCCTGCCGGTGCGCATCGAGTGCCCGCCCAGCGAGCAGGTCGCCATGCTGAAGACCGGCATGAGCGCCAACGTCACGGTCGATACCGGCCGTTCGACGCTCGACAAGCTGATGGGCAAGTAATCGGCGGGGCGGGGGGACATGGTTTCCCGCGCCCGCCGTCATTCGTTTCGGAGGCCCTCGATGGCCAAAGCCGCACCGCAGCACATTTCCGCGCCCACCGTGGTGGTCAAGCACAAGGGCCTGCTGACCATCGGGCTGATGCTGGGCACCGTCATGCAGGTGCTCGACACCACCATCGCCAACGTGGCGCTGCCGCACATGGCCGCCTCGCTCGGTGCGGCGCAGAACGAGATCACCTGGGTCCTCACCTCCTATATCGTCGCCGCCGCCATCGCCACGCCGCTCACCGGCTGGGTCAGCGACCGGGTAGGACAGAAGCGGCTGTTCGTCACCGCCATCATCGGCTTCACCGTCGCCTCGGCGTTGTGCGGCATCGCCACCAGCCTGCCCGAGATGGTGATGTTCCGCATCTTCCAGGGCATCTGCGGCGCCTTCATCGCGCCGCTGGCGCAGACGGTATTGCTCAACATCAATCCCAAGGAGCGGATCGGCCAGGCCATGGCCATCTACGGCATGGGCATCATGGTCGCCCCGATCATCGGGCCGACGCTGGGTGGCTATCTGACCGAGAGCTTCGACTGGCGCTGGGTGTTCCTCATCAACCTGCCGGTTGGCGTGTTGTGCGTGTTCATGCTGCTGACCTTCATGCCCGACACCGAGATCAAGGTCCGGCGCTTCGACTTCTTCGGCTTCGGCATGCTGGCGCTCGGCGTCGGTGCGCTGCAGATGCTGCTCGACCGCGGCGCCGACAATGGCTGGTTCAGTGCCACCGAGACGTGGATCGAGCTCGGCCTCGTCCTCAGCGGGCTGTGGGTGTTCATCGTCCACTCGCTCACCGCCGAGCATCCGTTCATCGACCTCAGGATCTTCAAGGACCTGAACTTCGTGCTCGGCTCGCTGTTCATGTTCGTGGTCGGCATCACGCTGTTCTCGGGCCTGGCGCTGCTGCCGCCGCTGCTGCAGAGCCTGATGGGCTACCCGGTGATCCTGTCGTCGATCATGATGGCGCCGCGCGGCCTCGCCACGATGGCGTCGATGGTGATCGTGGGGCGGCTGACCGGCAAGGTCGACGCGCGCATCATGATGCTCTTCGGCACCAGCTTCATGGTCTA
The DNA here is from genome assembly GCA_023390785.1 of Pseudomonadota bacterium. Lineage (GTDB taxonomy): Bacteria > Pseudomonadota > Alphaproteobacteria > Rhizobiales > Devosiaceae > Devosia_A. Next base: position 2,639 of record JAEWCE010000008.1, on the reverse strand, counting down.
TTCGCTATACGCCATGACCGGCTTCAACCTGCAGATGGACTACTGGCCGGTGGTGTGGACCGGGGTCATCCAGGGGTTTGGCATGGGCTTCGTGTTCGTGCCGCTCTCGACCATGGCCTTCGCCACCATCGCGCCGAAGTTCCGCACCGACGGCACCGCCATGTTCAGCCTGGTGCGCAACATGGGGCAGGGCGTCGGCATCTCCATCGTCATGGCCGTGCTCTCCAACATGATGCAGGTCAACCACGAGGAGCTGGGGGAGCGGCTGACCGCCACCTCGCAGGCGGTCGCCACGCAGATGCCGTCGCTGCTCAGCGGCAACCCGCAGATCGTGTCGATCATCAACGGCCTCGTCACCCAGCAGTCGGCCATGCTGAGCTATCTCGACGATTTCTGGCTGATGATGCTGCTCAGCCTCAGCGCCATCCCGCTGATCCTGATGCTGCGCGGCCCCAAGAAGCCGCCGGCCAACGCCAAGCCGAAGACGCAGGAAGAGGTCGCCCTCGAACGCGCCCACGCCATGGCGGAATAAAACCCGGCCAGAGCGCAGGAAAACCACTACCGACCTCCTCCAGGTCAGTCGAAGCCCGGCGCGCGCAGGTGTGCCGGGCTTTATCGCGGCACGCGGCGCCAATGCTGCCGATCCGGCTGCAGTCACCCTCACCGCTGCGTGCGTGCCTTGCCGCTCCGCTGCTTCATCCCTAAATCTGGGCGTCCGATGACCATGCCATCCGTTTCCAGCAGCTCCCGCCCGCGCGCGGGCAAGAACGCCTTCCGGCCGCGCGGCGGTGCCGCCGACGAGCAGCAGCTCGACGCCAGCTGGGCCGAGATGCTGGGGCCGCTGGCCTACATCTACCGGCGCTATTGGCAGGAGGCGAAGCTGCTGCTGGGCGGCGTCGCGTTCATCGTGCTGTGTTCGTCGACCGCCGGGATCGCCGCGCCCTACGTGTTCTCGCGCCTCATCGACACGCTGCGCGCCGATAGCTGGGGCGAGACCATCATCTGGGCGTTCGTTGCCTACGGGCTGCTGTTCGGGCTCAGCCAGGCGCTCAGCAACATGGTCAGCTACATGGCCATGATGAGCGCCGAGAACCTCAATTTCATCGCCGGAACGGCATTCTTCCAGCGGCTGCTGAAGAAGACCATCAACTTCTTCATCGACTACAACCCGGCCGAGATCCAGCAGGCGAAGTCGCGCGGCCAGAACGCGGTATATACGCTGGTGCAGCTCGGGCTGATCGTTCTGATCCCCGGCATCATCCAGATCACGCTGACGCTCCTGGTGCTCGGCACGTCGATCAATCTCGAGATCGTGGTCATCGTCTTCGTCTACGGCGCGGCGTTCATCGCCTTCACCTTCTTCGCCAACCGCTGGACCCGGCCTTATCTCGACGCGGCCATCAAGGCCGACCAGGCCAATTCGAAATTCGTCGGCAATTCGATCAACGCCATGGAGACGTTGCGCTATTTCGGCGGCGACCAGTGGGTGGCCGGGCGCTTCGCCGAGCAGGCGCGCGAGGTCCGCGATTCCTGGGCGAGCTTTGCCACGCGGCGCATCTTCTATTCGCTGGTGTTCGGGGCGATGCTGGCGGCGCAGATCGGCATCACCTATTTCGTGCTGCTGCCGCGCTATCGCGCCGGCGAGCTGACCATCGGCGACGTGGTGCTGTTCGATTCGCTGCTGCTGCAGCTCAACCGGCCGTTCCAGACGATCGGCTCGTCGATCGACGACGTACTGCGCTCCTATTCGCGCTTCGTTCCCTTCGCCAAGATGTGGGGCGCGCCCGAAGAGCCCGACGTGGCGCCGCATCCGAACTTCCGGCTGGCCGTCGGCAACATCGGCTTCGAGCATGTGGGCTACGCCTATCGCGACAAGCCCGCGGTCGCCGACGTGAGCTTTACGGCGCGGCGCGGCCGGCTCAACTTCCTCACCGGTGAAACCGGCTCGGGCAAGACCACGCTGTTCAAGATCGCGCTCAAATCGCTCGAGCCGCGGGAGGGCCGCGTCCTCGTCGACGGCGTGCCGCTCAGCGACATCGCGCGGGCCGACTGGTACTCGGTGATCGGGGTCGTGCCGCAGGAGATCATGCTGCTCAACGACACCATCACGGCCAATATCATCCTCGGCCGTCCGCTCGACGAGGCGCGGCTGCGCAGTGCGGTCGAGCGCGCGTCGATCGCCCGGTTCATCGACGGGCTGCCGGAGAAATTCGACACCCGCATCGGTGAGCGCGGGCTGAAGCTTTCGGGTGGCGAGCGGCAGCGCGTCGCCATCGCCCGCGCGCTCTACGCCGATCCGCAGATCCTGTTCCTCGACGAGGCCAGCTCGGCGCTCGACGAGCGCACCGAAGCCGAGATCATGGGCGAAATCCGCCGGCTCGCCGACGAGATGACCATCCTCGCCATCACGCATCGCAAGACGGTGATCGCACCCGGCGACGTGGTGGTGGAATTGACTCCCGAGGGCGTCAGCGAGCGCATCGCGGCGTAGCGCGCTGCCGTCGCTGGAGCGCCCCACATTTGAGGCGGACGCACATCCGGTGCTTGCTGCCCCCACCCCCGACCCTTCCCCGCAAGAGGGGGAGGGGAGCCCGACTGCATCACCGAGCAAACGGTTCCATCGCCCCCCTCCCCCTTGC
>JAEWCE010000379.1 GCA_023390785.1 Pseudomonadota bacterium | reverse complement strand
CCCGTCCGGTCGACCAGCCCTTCCTGATGCCGATCGAAGACGTGTTCTCGATCTCGGGCCGCGGCACCGTGGTGACCGGCCGTGTCGAGCGCGGCGTCGTTAAGGTGGGCGAGGAAGTCGAGATCGTCGGTATCAAGGCGACGCAGAAGACCACCGTCACCGGCGTCGAGATGTTCCGCAAGCTGCTCGACCAGGGCCAGGCCGGCGACAACATCGGCGCGCTGATCCGCGGCATCGAGCGTACCCAGGTCGAGCGCGGCCAGGTGCTGTGCAAGCCGGGTTCCGTGACCCCGCACACCGAGTTCGTGGCCGAAGCCTACATCCTGACCAAGGAAGAGGGCGGCCGCCACACTCCGTTCTTCGCCAACTACCGTCCGCAGTTCTATTTCCGCACCACCGACGTGACCGGTGTGGTGACCCTGCCGGAAGGCACCGAGATGGTGATGCCGGGCGACAACGTGAATATCACCGTGCAACTGATCGTGCCGATCGCCATGGAAGAGAAGCTCCGCTTCGCTATCCGTGAGGGTGGCCGCACTGTCGGTTCGGGCGTCGTTGCCAAGATCCTGAAATAAGGTTCTATCGCGGCGCGCGCATGAGCGTGCGCCGCGTACCATTCTGGTTGGGAAAGCAAGATGAACGGTCAAAACATTCGCATCCGCCTCAAGGCGTTTGACCATCGCGTGCTCGATACCTCGACGCGCGAGATCGTCAACACCGCCAAGCGGACGGGCGCGCAGGTCCGCGGACCGATCCCGCTGCCGACGCGGATTGAGAAATTTACGGTGAACCGCTCGCCGCACATCGACAAGAAGTCGCGCGAGCAGTTCGAAATCCGCACCCACAAGCGCCTGCTCGATATCGTCGATCCGACGCCGCAGACCGTGGATGCGCTGATGAAGCTCGATCTCGCCGCCGGCGTCGACGTCGAAATCAAGCTCTAAACGGGTTTTTCGCGCCGGCCGCACAACAGGGTCCTCTTCAACAATGACCCGGCCGAGCGCCTAGGAAAAAGGGTACAATCGATGCGTTCTGGTTTGATCGCACAGAAGCTGGGCATGACCCGCATATTCAAGGCGGACGGCACGCACGTCCCCGTGACTGTGCTCGGGCTGCAGAACTGCCAGGTGGTGGGCCAGCGCACCGAAGCCAAGGACGGCTACACCGCGCTGCAGCTCGGCGCCGGCACCGTCAAGACCAAGAACATCACCAAGGCCGACCGCGGGCAGTTCGCCGTCGCCAAGGTGGAGCCGAAGCGCGAGATCACCGAGTTCCGCGTCGACCCGGCCAATCTCATCGAAGTGGGCGCCACGATGCAGGCCGACCATTTCGTCGAGGGCCAGTTGGTCGACGTAACCGGCACCTCGATCGGTAAGGGTTTCGCCGGCGGCATGAAGCGCTGGAATTTCGGCGGCCTGCGCGCCACGCACGGCGTGTCGGTGTCGCACCGTTCGCACGGCTCGACCGGCCAGCGCCAGGACCCCGGCAAGGTGTTCAAGGGCAAGAAGATGGCCGGCCACATGGGCGACCGCCGCGTCACCACGCAGAACCTGCGCGTGGTCAAGACCGACGTCGAGCGTGGCCTGATCATGGTCGAGGGTGCGGTTCCGGGCGCCAAGGGCGGCTGGATCCAGATCCGCGACGCGGTCAAGAAGCCGGCACACAAGGACGTCGTTTCGCCGGGCTCGTTCAAGCCCGCCGCGGCCGCCGCCGGGGAGAGCAAATAATGGATATCCAGGTCACTTCCCTCGACGGCAAGGACGCCGGCTCGCTGAGCCTCAAGGACGAGATTTTCGGCCTCCAGCCCCGCGCCGACATCCTGCACCGCATGGTGCGCTACCAGGGCCTCAAGGCCATGGCCGGCACCCATGACGTGAAGAACCGCGCCGAGATCGCCCGTACCGGCAAGAAGTCGGTGAAGCAGAAGGGTTCGGGCGGCGCCCGTCACGGCAGCCGCCGCGCCCCGCAGTTCCGTGGTGGCGGACGTGCGTTTGGCCCGACCCCGCGCAGCCACGCCATCGACCTGCCCAAGAAGGTGCGGGCCCTGGCGCTGAAGCTGGCGCTCTCGGCCAAGGCCCAGGCCGGCGAGCTGTCGATCGTCGACAGCCTCAAGACCACCGAGGCCAAGACCGCGGCGCTGCGCGCCACGTTCGGCAAGCTCGACTGGTCGAACGCGCTGATCGTCGATGGCGCCGAGCTCGACCAGAACTTCGCGCTTGCCGCCCGCAACATTCCGCAGATCGACGTGCTGCCCATCCAGGGCATCAACGTCGCCGACATTCTGCGCCGCAACCGGCTGGTCCTGAGCAAGGCTGCCGTCGAAGCGCTGGAGGCGCGGTTCGCATGAGCAAGTACAGCAACTACGACATCATCCGCTCGCCGGTAGTGACCGAAAAGTCGACGCTCGCCTCCGAGCACGGCCAGGTGGTGTTCGACGTCGCGATCGACGCCACCAAGACCGAGATCAAGCAGGCGGTCGAAGGCCTGTTCTCGGTCAAGGTGAAGGCGGTCAACACCCTGGTTCGCAAGGGCAAGACCAAGCGCTTCCGCAATACCAAGGGCGTGCGCAACGACGTCAAGAAGGCAATCGTAACCCTCGTCGACGGCCAGTCGATCGATATCTCGACCGGCGTCTAGAGGAGGAAGAACCATGGGTCTCGTAACTTACAATCCGACGTCTCCGGGTCGCCGCTTCCTGATCACGACCGACCGGTCGGAGCTGTGGAAGGGCAAGCCGGTCAAGACGCTGACCGAGGGCCTCAGCGCCTCGGGCGGCCGCAACAACACCGGCCGCATGACCTCGCGCCATCGCGGCGGCGGGCACAAGCGCTCGTACCGCCTGGTCGACTTCAAGCGCACCCGTTTCGACGAGGTCGCGACGGTCGAACGGCTGGAATACGATCCCAACCGCACCGCCTGGATCGCGCTGATCAAGTACAATGACGGCGAGCTGGCCTATATCGTGGCGCCGCAGCGCCTCGCCGCCGGCGACAAGGTCGTCTCGTCGCTGTCGACCGTCGACATCAAGCCGGGCAACGCCATGCCGCTCGAGCGCATGCCGGTCGGCACGATCGTCCACAATGTCGAGATGAAGCCGCGCAAGGGCGGCCAGATCGCGCGCTCCGCCGGCGCCTATGCGCAGTATGTCGGCCGCGACGCGGGCTGGGCCATCCTCCGCCTCAACTCGGGCGAGCAGCGGCGTGTGCATGGCTCGTGCCTCGCCACCGTCGGCGCCGTGTCCAACCAGGATCACGCCAACACAGTGGTCGGCAAGGCCGGCCGCAGCCGCTGGCTCGGCATCAAGCCGCAGACCCGCGGCATCGCCATGAACCCGGTCGACCACCCGCATGGCGGCCGCACCAAGGGCGGCATGCACTGGACCACGCCGTGGGGCGGTGCCGCCAAGGGCCAGAAGACCAGAAGCAACAAGCGGACGGACAAGTTCATCGTCCGCAGCCGTCACGTGAAGAAGGGCCGCTAAGCCATGACTCGTTCAATCTGGAAGGGTCCGTTCGTCGACGGCTACCTGCTCAAGAAGGCCGAGAAGGTTCGCGACGGCGGCCGCAACGAAGTGATCAAGATGTGGAGCCGCCGCTCCACCATCCTGCCGCAGTTCGTCGGACTGACCTTCGGCGTGCACAACGGCCACAAGCACATCCCGGTCTCGGTGTCCGAGGAAATGATCGGCCACAAGTTCGGCGAGTTCGCACCGACCCGTACCTATTACGGGCACTCGGCCGACAAGAAGGCCAAGAGGAAGTAACATGGGCAAGCCGAAGACCAAGCGCGCGCTCAAGGACAACGAGGCCAAGGCCGTCCTGCGCCTGTTGCGCACCAGCTCGCAGAAGCTGAACCTCGTCGCGCAGATGATCCGCGGCAGGAAGGTCGACAAGGCTCTCGCCGAGCTGACCTTCTCGCGCAAGCGTATCGCTGGCCCGGTGAAGAAGACGCTCGAGAGCGCCATCGCCAATGCCGAGAACAATCACGGCCTGGACCCGGACGCGCTCGTCGTGGCCGAGGCCTATGTCGGCGACTCGCTGGTGATGAAGCGCTTCATGGCCCGCGGCCGCGGCCACTCGGCGCGCCTCGAGCACACGTTCTCGAACCTCACCATCGTGGTTCGCCAAGCTGAGGAGACCGCATAATGGGTCAGAAGATCAACCCGATCGGTCTGCGCCTCGGGATCAACCGCACCTGGGACAGCCGCTGGTTCGCCAACAAGGGCGAATACGGCAAGCTGCTGCAGGAAGACATCAAGATCCGCGACAGCCTGCTCGAGGACCTCAAGCAGGCCGCGGTGAGCAAGGTCGTCATCGAGCGTCCGCACCGCAAGTGCCGCGTGTCGATCCACACTGCCCGCCCGGGCATCGTGATCGGCAAGAAGGGCGCCGACATCGACAAGATCCGCGCCAAGGTGAAGTCGTTCACCGACAGCGAAGTGCACATCAACATCGTTGAAGTGCGCAAGCCGGAGACCGACGCCAACCTCGTGGCCCAGGGCATCGCCCAGCAGCTCGAGCGCCGCGTGGCGTTCCGCCGCGCCATGAAGCGCGCCGTGCAGACGGCGATCCGCATGGGCGCCGGCGGCATCCGCGTCAACGTCGGCGGCCGCCTCGGCGGGGCCGACATCGCCCGTACCGAGTGGTACCGCGAAGGCCGCGTGCCGCTGCATACGCTGCGCGCCGACATCGACTACGGCGTGGCCGAGGCCGAGACGACCTATGGCGTCATCGGCGTCAAGGTGTGGATCTTCAAGGGCGAAGTGCTCGAGCACGACCCGATGGCGCATGAGCGTCGCGCCACCGAAGGCGGTGAGGGTGCCGGCCAGGGCGCGCCGCGCCGTGAGCGCGACGATCGTCCGTCGCGTGAAGACCGTGGTCCGCGTGGCCGTCGCGGCGGTGGCGACACCGACGGCGCGTCCGCGAACTGAGAAGGCAGGATAGATGCTGCAGCCAAAGAAAACCAAGTTCCGCAAGGCGCACAAGGGCCGCATCCATGGCAATGCCAAGGGTGGCACCGAGCTCGCTTTCGGCCAGTTCGGCCTGAAGTCGCAGGAACCCGAGCGCGTCACCGCCCGCCAGATCGAGGCGGCCCGTCGCGCCATTACCCGCGAGATGAAGCGCGCCGGTCGCGTCTGGATCCGCGTCTTCCCGGACCTGCCGGTGTCCAAGAAGCCGGTCGAAGTCCGCATGGGCAAGGGCAAGGGTTCGGTCGAGTACTGGGCGGCACGCGTCCATCCCGGCCGTATCCTCTTCGAGATCGACGGCGTTCCGCCCGATGTCGCCAAGGAAGCGCTGCGCCTGGGCGCCATGAAGCTTCCGATCATCACGCGGGTCGTGACCCGCATTCCGGACTAAGGACGAGACACCATGGCGAACTCCGATCTTAGGGCCAAGACGCCCGACGAACTGAAGGACCAGCTGCTCGGCCTCAAGAAGGAGCAGTTCAACCTGCGCTTCCAGCGCGCCACGCAGCAGCTCGAAAAGCCCGGCCGCGTCAAGGAAGTGCGTCGCGAGATCGCCCGGATCAAGACGATCCTCGGCGAAAAGGCCGCGGCGAAGTAAGGAGAGACGAATGCCCAAGCGCGTTTTGCAGGGGACCGTGGTCTCCGACGTGAACGAGAAGACCGTGGTGGTGCGCGTCGATCGCGCCTTTACCCACCCGGTGATGAAGAAGACCGTGCGGCGGTCCAAGAAGTACCATGCGCATGACGAGGCCAATTCGGCCAAGGTCGGCGACACGGTGTGGATCGAAGAGTGCCCGCCGATTTCGAAGAACAAGCGCTGGACCCTGGTCCCGCACGCTTAACGAACAGGATTTCAGCCCGCCGTGAGGCGTGGCGAATGGAACGAGAAGGCATCAAGCCATGATCCAGATGCAGTCAAATCTCGACGTTGCCGACAATTCCGGCGCGCGTCGTGTCATGTGCATCAAGGTGCTCGGCGGCTCGCACCGCAAGTACGCCTCGGTGGGCGACATCATCGTGGTGTCGGTGAAGGACGCCATCCCGCGCGGCCGCGTCAAGAAGGGCCAGGTGATGAAGGCCGTCGTGGTGCGGACCGCGGCCCCGGTGCGCCGCACCGACGGCTCGATCATCCGCTTCGACAAGAACGCCGCGGTGCTGATCAACAACCAGGCCGAGCCGATCGGCACGCGCATCTTCGGGCCGGTGCCGCGCGAACTGCGCAGCAAGAACCACATGAAGATCATTTCGCTCGCGCCGGAGGTGCTGTAATGGCCGCCAAGATCAAGAAGGGCGACAAGGTCGTCGTCCTGACCGGCAAGGACAAGAAGAAGACCGGCACCGTGCTGCAGGTGTTCCCGACCGAGAACCGTGCCACCGTGCAGGGCCTCAACCTCGTGCGCCGTCACACCAAGCAGACGGCGGCGCAGGATGCCGGCATCTACACCAAGGAGTCGCCGATCCACCTGAGCAACCTCGCGCTCGTGGATGCGGCAGGCAAGCCGACCCGTGTTGGGTTCAAGATTCAGGACGATGGCAAGAAAGTGCGCGTCGCCCGTTCGACCGGAGATGTGATCGATGGCTGAGACCGCTTACGTCCCGCGTCTGCGCACGCAGTACGAAGACCAGATCAAGGCCGACCTGCTCAAGCAGTTCGGCTACAAGAACGTCATGCAGTTGCCCAAGCTCGACAAGATCGTGCTGAACATGGGCGTCGGCGAGGCGGTCAATGACTCCAAGAAGGTGAAGGCGGCGGCTGCCGATCTCGAGAAGATCGCCGGCCAGAAGCCCGTCATCACGCATGCGCGCAAGTCGATCGCCGGCTTCAAGGTCCGCGAGAACATGCCGCTCGGCGTCAAGGTGACGCTGCGCAAGACGCGCATGTACGAGTTCCTCGACCGCCTGGTGAACGTGGCCCTGCCGCGCGTGCGCGACTTCCGTGGCCTCAACCCGAACGCCTTCGATGGCCGCGGCAACTACGCCATGGGCATCAAGGAACACATCATCTTCCCGGAGATCTCCTACGACCAGATCGAGCAGGTCTGGGGCATGGACATCGTGGTGTGCACCACGGCGAAGACCGACGACGAGGCCCGCGCCCTGCTGCGCGCCTTCAATTTCCCCTTCCGGCAGTAAGAAGGGGCAGAGGACGATAAATGGCAAAGACCAGCTCTATCGAGAAGAACAACCGCCGCAAGAAGCTGAGCCAGCAGTATGCCGGCAAGCGCGCCAAGCTGAAGGACATCGCCATGAACCAGGCGATCAGCATGGAAGAGCGTTTCGCCGCGCAGCTCAAGCTCGCTGCGCTGCCGCGCAACTCTTCTCCGGGCCGTGTACGCAACCGGTGCGAAGTCTCGGGTCGTCCCCGTGGCTACTACCGCAAGCTGAAGCTGAGCCGCATCGCGCTCCGTCAGCTGGGAAATTTCGGGCAGGTGCCCGGCATGGTCAAGTCGAGCTGGTAAGGAGACACATCAATGAGCCTTACTGATCCGATCGGAGACATGCTGACCCGCATCCGCAATGCGCAGATGCGTCGTCGCGACACCGTGCTGACGCCGGCCTCGACCATGCGCGGCCGTGTGCTGGACGTGCTGAAGTCGGAAGGCTTCATCCGCGGTTACTCCGAGCAGAAGACCGAGAGCGGCCTCAACGAATACGAGATCGAGCTCAAATATGCCGACAACACGCCGGTGATCCGGACGATCGAGCGCGTCTCGCGTCCCGGCCGCCGCGTCTATGTATCGGTCAAGAACATCCCGTCGGTGATGAACGGCCTCGGCGTGTCGATCCTGTCGACCCCCAAGGGCGTGATGGCCGATCACGAAGCGAAGTCCCAGAACCTGGGTGGCGAGGTAGTCTGCCGGGTCTTCTAAGGCCCGGTTCAGATGATGACTCCAAAGGAAGAATAGAATGTCCCGTACAGGCAAGAAGCCCATTGCTCCGGTGAGCGGCGTCACGGTGGCGATCAACGACCGCACCGTCGCCGTCAAGGGTCCGAAGGGCGAAACGTCCCTGACCCTAATGGATATCGTCAACGCCAAGCAGACCGACGAGGGGATCGTCATCGAGCCGGCGAACGAAACCAAGGAGGCTCGCGCCGCCTGGGGCACCACCCGCGCGCTGATCGCCAACATGGTCAAGGGCGTCAAGGACGGCTTCGAGAAGAAGCTGCAGATCCAGGGCGTGGGTTTTCGCGCCGCCATGGCCGGCAAGGATCTGAAGCTGAGCCTGGGTTTCAGCCACGAGGTCGTGTTCTCGGCGCCCAAGGGCATCACGCTGGCCGCCCCGACGCAGACCGAGATCACGGTGTCGGGCATCGACAAGCAGCAGGTCGGCCAGGTGGCCGCCGATATCCGCGCCTTCCGCAAGCCTGAGCCCTACAAGGGCAAGGGCGTCCGCTACGCCGACGAGTACGTCGCGCGCAAGGAAGGCAAGAAGAAGTAAGGAGCGCCAGACATGCCCATCAGCCACAAGGGAGCAGAACGGCGCAAGGCGCGCGTTCGTAAAGCCATCCGGGCCCGTGCCTATGGCCGCCCGCGTCTGAGCGTGCACCGCTCGGGCAAGAACATCTACGCCCAGATCATCGACGACGCGTCGGGTCGCACGCTCGCCGCCGCCTCAACCCTCGACAAGGACGTCAAGGGCTCGGTCAAGAACGGCGGCAACCAGGACGCGGCGACTGCCGTGGGCAAGCTGATCGCCGAGCGCGGCAAGGCGGCCAAGGTCGACGAAGTGATCTTCGACCGCGGCGGTTACCTCTACCACGGCCGCGTCAAGGCCCTGGCGGATGCCGCCCGCGAAGCCGGCCTCAAGTTCTGATCGCGCGAAAGAGAGAGACGACATGAGAGACGTTCAAGAGCGCGAAAGCGAATTCATCGACCGCCTGGTCCACATCAACCGCGTCGCCAAGGTGGTGAAGGGTGGTAAGCGCTTCGGCTTTGCCGCGCTGGTGGTGGTGGGCGACCAGAAGGGCCGCGTCGGCTTCGGCCATGGCAAGGCCCGCGAGGTTCCAGAAGCCATCCGCAAGGCGACCGAGCAGGCCAAGCGCCAGCTCATCCGCGTGCCGCTGCGCGAGGCGCGGACCCTGCACCACGACGTCACCGGCCGCCACGGCGCCGGCAAGGTCGTGCTTCGCTCGGCCGTGCCGGGCACCGGCATCATCGCCGGCGGTCCGATGCGCGCCATCTTCGAGACGCTGGGCGTCAACGACATCGTCGCCAAGTCGACCGGCACCTCGAACCCGTACAACATGGTCCGCGCCACCTTCGACGCGCTCAAGCAGGTCGACAGCCCGCGCTCCGTCGCGGCCCGTCGCGGCCTCAAAGTGTCCGATCTCCAGGCCCGCCGCGGCCAGGAAGCGGTCGAGGCCTGAGGAGGAACTGATGGCTGACAAGACCGTAACCGTCGAGCAGATCGCGTCCCCGTCGCGCCGCACCGCGGACCAGCGGGCGACCCTGGTAGGGCTCGGGCTCAACAAGATCCGCAAGCAGCGGACCCTCGTGGACACGCCGGAAGTGCGCGGCATGATCAACAAGATCCCGCACCTCGTCCGCGTCGTCGGCGACAGCAAATAAGGACTGACTGACATGGCGCGTTTGAACGAACTGCGTGACAATGCCGGGGCCAACAAGAAGCGCGTTCGCGTCGGCCGTGGCATCGGCTCGGGCGTCGGCAAGACCGGCGGCCGCGGCGGCAAGGGCCAGACGGCGCGCTCGGGCGTGGCCATCGGTGGCTTCGAGGGCGGCCAGATGCCGCTGCACATGCGCATGCCCAAGCGCGGCTTCAACGTGCCCAACGTGAAGCGCTACAACACCGTGCGCCTCGACCGTATCCAGGCCTACATCGACAGCGGCAAGCTCGACCACAAGGGCGTCATCGACGCCGCCGCGCTGGTCAAGGCCGGCGTCATTCGCCGCGCCCGTGACGGCGTGCGGCTGGTCAAGGGCCCGGCCGAGTTCACCAGCAAGAAGGTGAGCTTCAACGTGACCCACGCCTCCGCCGGCGTCGTCGCGGCTATTGAAGCGCTGGGCGGCAAGGTCGATATGCCCAAGGCTGAAGAAACCAAGGCTGACGCCTGATCGCGCCGGGCCGCAGAGCGTGGCGCGTGAAGGTCATCGGTTTCCGTTCAGCCACGCACAATAGGGAATAGGCGATCATGGCGTCCGCAGCCGAGCAGCTTGCCAAAAATCTGAACTTTTCGACCTTCGCCAAGGCCAAGGTCCTGCAGCAGCGCATCCTGTTCACCCTGGGGGCGCTGCTGGTCTATCGGCTGGGCACCTACATCCCGGTGCCGGGCATCGATCCCGATGCCTATGCGCAGACCTTCCAGCAGGCCCAGAACGGCATCTTCGGCATGTTCGACCTGTTCGCCGGCGGTGCCGTTCACCGCATGGCGATCTTCGCCCTCAACCTCATTCCCTACATCACCGCCTCTATCGTGGTGCAGGTGCTGACCACCGCCTCGCCACGGCTGGAAGCGCTGAAGAAGGAGGGTGAGGCCGGCCGCCGCAAGATGAACCAGTACACCCGCTACCTCACGGTGGTGTTCTGCGCCATCCAGGCTTACGGCATCGCCGTCGGCCTCGAGGGCAGCCAGGGGGTGGTGCTCAATCCCGGCTGGTTCTTCCGCATCTCGACCATCGTCACCCTGGTGGGCGGCACCATGTTCCTGATGTGGCTGGCGAGCAGATCACCTCGCGCGGCGTCGGTAACGGCATCTCGCTGATCATCTTCGCGGGCATCGTCGCCAATTTGCCCACCACCATCGTGCAGACGCTCGAGCTGCTGCGCCAGGGCGCGCTGGCCGGGTTCTGGGCCATCGGCCTGCCGCTGCTGGCCATCGTGGTGATCGCCGTCATCGTGTTCTTCGAGCGGGCGCAGCGACGGCTGCTGATCCAGTATCCGAAGCGCCAGGTCGGCAACAAGATGTTCCAGGGCGACACCTCGCACCTGCCGCTCAAGCTCAACACCTCGGGCGTGATCCCGCCGATCTTCGCCTCCTCGCTGCTGCTGCTGCCGGCAACGATCGCCTCGTTCGCCTCGCGTGGCGACGCGCCGCAATGGCTAGGCGTGGTCGCGGCGCTGCTCGGCCGCGGCCAGCCGATCTATCTGCTGACCTATGGCGTTTTGACCATCTTCTTCTGCTTCTTCTACACCTCGATCGTGTTCAACCCGACCGAGACGGCCGACAACCTCAAGCGGTCGGGCGGCTTCATCCCTGGCATCCGCCCGGGTGAGCGCACCGCCCAGCACATCGACTATGTGCTCGGCCGCATCACCGTCGTCGGCGCGATCTACCTGACGGTGGTCTGCCTCATCCCCGAGGTGATCCACAGCCAGCTCAACGTCAGCCAGTTCATCGGCGGCACCTCGCTGCTGATCATGGTGACGGTGACGCTGGACACCATCAGCCAGATCCAGAGCCACCTGATTGCGCAGCAATATGAGGGCCTGGTGAAGCGGTCGCGGCTAGGAGGACGGAAGCGTTGAGACTCATACTTCTCGGACCGCCGGGCGTCGGCAAGGGCACCCAGGCCAAGATCCTGGTCGAGCAATTGCGCATCCCGCAGCTGTCGACCGGCGACATCCTGCGCCAGGCGATTGCCAACAGAACGCCGCTGGGCGTCGAGGCCAAGGCCATCGTTGATCGCGGCGACCTGGTGTCCGACGAGATCGTCAACGGTATCGTGTCGGAGCGCATCGACCAGCCGGACTGCGCCAACGGCTTCATCCTCGACGGCTTCCCGCGTACCATCCCGCAGGCCGACGCGCTTGGCGCCATGCTTGAGGAGAAGGGTCTGAAGCTCGATGCGGTGATCGAGATCACCGCCGATGCCGATACCCTCGTCGCGCGTGTCGCCAACCGGGCAAAGGAAACCGGCGGCGCTCGTGCCGACGACGATGCCCAGGTGATCCGCAAGCGCCTTGACGTCTATCGCGAGCTCACCGAGCCGCTGGTCGCGTACTACAAGGGCAAGGGTATGCTCAAGACTGTCGACGGCATGCGGCCGGTGGACGAGGTCACGGCGGCCATCCGCCATGCGCTCGGAGCATAGGGCAGGGACGAAATTCGGGCTCTCCGGCAGTTGACTCTGCCGGAATCGGCCAATAGAACCGCGCCAGTCTCAAGGATTTTTGGGCTGGATTCGGTTCCTCGAAACGGGTGAGGGGTCGAAACCGGTCCCTTGTTGTTACAAGAACGGCACCTATCTAACGGGATGCCGGCATGAAGGAGAGCAGACGTGGCTCGTATCGCTGGCGTCAATATCCCGACGAACAAGCGCGTGGTTATTGCGCTGCAGTACATCCACGGCATCGGCGACAAGTTCGCCGAGGATATCTGCAAGAAGGTTGGTATCCCGCCCGAGCGCCGTGTCAACGAGTTGACCGACGCGGAGGTGATCCAGATCCGCGAGACCATCGACCGCGACTATGTGGTTGAGGGCGACCTTCGCCGCAACGTGGCGATGAACATCAAGCGGCTGATGGACCTCGGCAATTATCGCGGCCTGCGCCACCGCCGTGGCCTGCCGGTCCGTGGCCAGCGCACGCACACCAATGCGCGCACCCGCAAGGGCCCGGCCAAGCCGATCGCCGGCAAGAAGAAGTAAGGACGCTTCGGCGTCCTTTTTGGATAAGGGCGCGGCATGCGTCCTTGATGTAGCTGCTGGAACTACGGCAGCGCCGATATCGAAACGAAGGAAGTAAATTGGCAAAAGCTGAAGTCGCTCGCGTTCGTCGCAAGGAACGCAAGAACATCACGTCGGGCGTTGCACACGTAAACGCCAGCTTCAACAACACCATGGTGACCATCACCGACGTCCAGGGCAATACCATTTCCTGGTCGTCGTCGGGCGTCATGGGCTTCAAGGGATCGCGCAAGTCGACCCCGTACGCCGCCCAGGTTGCGGCGGAAGATGCGGCCAAGAAGGCCCAGGAACACGGCATGAAGACCCTCGAGGTCGAGGTCCGCGGGCCGGGCTCGGGCCGTGAATCGGCGCTTCGCGCCCTGCAGGCCGCCGGCTTTAACGTCACCTCGATCCGCGACGTGACGTCGATCCCCCACAATGGCTGCCGGCCGCGCAAGCGCCGCCGCGTCTGATTGGGTTTGGCAACCGGCCGCGCCTCCCCCGGCGGCCGGTGTGCCCTATTGGTACTTGCGGCCGAGCGGCGGGCGAGCGCCGCACTTTTGAAAGGACGTTACCGTGACCATCCAGAGGAACTGGCAAGAGCTGATTAAGCCGACCAAGCTGGAATTTGTTTCGGGCAGCGACAATTCGCGCGTGGCTTCGGTCGTGGCCGAGCCGCTCGAGCGCGGCTATGGACTGACCCTGGGCAATGCGCTGCGTCGCGTGCTGCTGTCGTCGCTGCAGGGTGCTGCCGTGACCGCCATCCAGATCGACGGCATCCTGCACGAGTTCTCCTCGCTGCCGGGTGTGCGCGAGGACATCACCGACCTCGTGCTCAACGTCAAGGAAATCGCCATCAAGATGCAGGCCGAGGGCCCCAAGCGCCTGACGCTGAACAAGCAGGGCCCGGGCGCCGTGACCGCGGGCGATATCAAGGTCACCGGCGATATCGAAGTGCTGAACCCGGAACTGGTGATCTGCCATCTCGATGACGGCGCCGAGATCAACATCGAATTCACCGTCAACACCGGCAAGGGCTATGTCTCGGCCGACAAGAACCGGCCGGAAGATGCCCCGATCGGCTACATCCCGGTCGACTCGCTGTTCTCCCCGGTCCGCCGCGTCTCCTACAAGGTCGATGCGACCCGCGCCGGTGAGAGCCTCGACAAGGACAAGCTGACGCTGACCGTCGAGACCAACGGCGCCATCACCCCCGAGGATGCGGTGGCCTTCGCCGCCCGTATCCTGCAGGACCAGCTCTCGGTGTTCGTGAACTTCGAGGAGCCGACCAAGGAGAAGGCGCAGGACAGCGTGCCCGAGCTCGCCTTCAACCCGGCGCTGCTCAAGAAGGTCGACGAGCTGGAGCTGTCGGTACGTTCGGCCAACTGCCTCAAGAACGACAACATCGTCTACATCGGCGACCTCATCCAGAAGACCGAGGCGGAAATGCTCCGCACCCCGAACTTCGGCCGCAAGTCGCTCAACGAGATCAAGGAAGTCCTGGCGCAGATGGGTCTGCATCTGGGCATGGACGTCCCGAACTGGCCGCCGGAGAACATCGACGATCTGGCCAAACGCTACGAAGATCACTATTAAGCCGGCCAAACTGGTCGCACGCCCGTCGTGAGACGCCGCCGCTAGGGAGTTACAAATGCGCCACGGAAACACCAACCGGAAGCTGAGCCGGACCGCGAGCCACCGCAAGGCGATGTTCGCCAACATGTCGGCCGCGCTGATCAAGCACGAGCAGATCGTCACCACGCTGCCCAAGGCCAAGGAACTGCGCCCGATCGTCGAAAAGCTGATCACGCTGGGCAAGCGCGGCGACCTGCATGCGCGGCGCCAGGCCGCGGCGCAGATGCGCGACGAAACCCAGGTACAGAAGCTCTTCGGCGTCATCGGCCCGCGCTACAAGGACCGCAATGGCGGCTACACCCGCATCCTCAAGGCCGGCTTCCGCTACGGCGACAACGCTGCCGTGGCAGTGATCGAACTGGTCGACCGCGACACCTCCGCCAAGGGCCTCGATTCCGGCCCTGTGCAGGAGCGCGCCGAGGAAACCGAAGCCGCATAAGCCGGCCGAGGCGAACCAATTGTTGTGGGCGGTCCGGATCTCCGGGCCGCCCATTTTCTTTGCCGGCTTGCTCGCGCCGGCGTGAACGGGTAAGTGCGCGCAACATTCATTCCGGGGGCAGACATGACCGCCAGCGACTTGATCCTCGTCACCGGCGCGTCCGGCTATGTCGGCAAATGGTGCGTCGTGAAGCTGCTGGAGCGTGGCTATCGCGTACGCGGCACCATCCGCTCGGCGGCCAAGGCGGCGCAGGTCCGCGAAACCGTCGCGAGGGTCGTCGGCGCCGAAGCTGCCGGCAAACTCGAACTGGTCGAAGCCGACATCCTGAGCGATGCCAACTGGCCCGACGTGATGAATGGCGTCACCGCCGTGATGCACGTGGCGACCGCCATCCGCGGCGACGAGCCCAAGGATTCGAGCATCGTCATCCGTCCGGCCGTCGAGGGCACCGAGCGCGTGCTCCGCTTCGCCCATGGCGCGGGTATCAAGCGCGTGATCCTGACCTCGTCGATCGCCACGGTGGGCTATGGACACGGCCAGACGAGCGGCCGGCGGGTCTATGACGAGAGCTATTTTACCAACCTCGACAACATGCGCTGGACCTGGGCCTATTGCATCGGCAAAACCAGGGCCGAGCGCGCCGCCTGGGACTACGCCAAAGCCAACGGCATGGAACTGACCACCATCCATCCCGGCGCCATCATCGGCCCGGCGCTCGACAGCGACGCGAGCATTTCGGTGGGCATGGTATCGTCGCTGCTCGACGGGACCACGCCGGCGATGCCGCAGAACGGTTTTTCGATCATCGATGTGCGTGATGTCGCCGACATGCATGTCGCAGCGCTCGAAAAGCCCGAGGCGATCGGCGAGCGCTATCTGGCGACGGCCGAATACATGCCGTTCCCCAAGGTCGGCGAGGTGCTGCGCGAGGCCTATCCCGACCAGAAGATCACGGCCCGCATCGTGCCGGACTGGATCATTCGCCTGCTCGCCTATTTTGGCGGCCCCATCCGCCAGATCATCAATGACATCGGCAACGAGAAGGTGTTCGACGGCGCCAAGGGCGAGCGGCTGATGGGCCACCCCTACATCCCGGCGAAGCAGACCATCATCGACACGGCCGAAAGCGTGAAGGCGCTAGGCCTCAAGATCGACGTGACCAAGTAGAAGCGGGATGCGAGCGGTGCCGGCATCACGCCCTGGGGCGTGAGCCTGTCGATCGTCGTGGTGCTGATCCTGCTGTTCACCGGCTGGAAGGGCGGCGAGATGGTGTTCCGCCACCACGTCGGTGCGATGGACGAGCAGCCCTAGGCTGCCTGGCGCGGCGTCGGGCCGACATAGCGCGATTTTGGCCGGATCAACCGGCCCGAGATTGCCTGCTCCCGCGCATGCGCGATCCAGCCGGCGCTGCGCCCCATGGCGAACACGGCGGTAAAAGCCTCGCGCGGAAAGCCGAGCGCGTCGAGCAGCAGGGCCGTGAAGAACTCGACATTGGTCTCGAGCGGTCGATCGGGCTTTTTCGCCTTGAGCAGTTTCAGCGCACTCGCTTCCACCGCGAGCGCCAGGTCGAGCCGCGGCGAGGGGGGCAGCTTGCCGAGCGCCGCCTTTAGTGCGTCGGCGCGCGGATCGCGGACCCGATAGATGCGATGGCCGAACCCCATCAGCCGGTCACCGTGCTCGAGCATCTCGCCCAGTACGGCGTCGGCGTCTTCCGGCCTGCCGACGGCATCGAGCATGTCAAGCACCGGGCCCGGCGCGCCTCCGTGCAGCGGCCCCTTGAGCGCCCCGTAGGCGGCCAGCACCGCGGAGGTCAGGCCCGCCTGCGTCGAGGCGACGACGCGGGCTGCGAAGGTGGAGGCGTTGAGGCCGTGGTCGGCGACAGTGACGAGATAAGCCTCGAGCGCACGGCCCCTGGCGGCGTCAACCACGCCCGACAGCATGCGGATGACATCGACCGCATGCCCCAGCGCTGGATCGGGCGCCAGCGGCTCATCCCGGGCTTTGAGGCGGATCAGAGCGGGAAGGATGGCCGCCGGGGCCGCGACCAGCAGCAGCGCCGTCGCGAGATCGGTATCGTCAGGGAGCAGCGCCACGGCGGCGCGAACGCCATCGAACAGCGGCAGCCGGGCGAGAGTGGGGAGGCTCGGTGCCAACCGGGCGAATACTTCGGCCCTTGCCGCCCCGAGGGCACGGGGCGTCACCGGCGTCGCGAAGGCGTTCGCAAACAGCATGGCCAGCATCTCCTCGGCGCTGGTGTGACCAGCCAGCTCGTCCAGCGAATGCCCGCAGATGATAAGCCGGCCTGCGAGGCCGTCGACATCCGATAGGCTGGTTTCCGCGGCAACCACATCGTCCAAACCGATGGCCATCGGGCGCTCCTTTTCTTCGTGTGATGCTGAAGATAAGATCGGTGATGTTGACGTCAATCTTGATGGTATTGATCAATGTGGTTGAGCGCCGAGGAGGCGTTGAAGCGGCTGGGGGTGAAGCCGCAGACGCTGTATGCCAATGTCAGCCGCGGGCGGATCAATGCGCGGCCGGACCCGGCCGATCCCCGCCGCAGCCTTTACAACGGAGCCGATGTCGAGCGGCTGGCGCATCGGCCGGCAGGACGGCGGCGGGCGGAAGCCGTCGCCGCCGAGGCGATCCGCTGGGGCGATCCAATATTGGAGTCGGCGATCTCGACTGTCACGGCAGGCCGTCTGTGGTACCGCGGGCAGGATGCCGTCGTTTTGGCCGAGACGGCGACACTGGAGGACATCGCCGGGCTGCTGTGGCCGCTGCCAGAACCACCGGACCTGCCCGGCGGTTCGTCGGACGCTCCGCCCGGCTTGGCAACTGCGCTGGCCGAAATCGCCGGGCGGGTGCCGCTGATGGCGCCGAGTCAGGGACGATCCGGCAGGGTGCTCCGCGCCGACGCTGTCGAGGTGCTGACCGTGCTTGCCGGGGCACTGTGTGCGAAAGGCGAGGGGCCCTTGCATCAGCGCCTGGCGCGCCGCTGGCAGCGGCCGCGGGCGGCGGACGCCCTGCGGCGGGCACTGGTGCTCCTGGCCGACCACGAGCTCAACACGTCGACCTTTGCCGCGCGCGTCGCCGTATCCACCGGCGCGTCGCTGGCGGCGGGGATCGTCGCCGGGCTCGCAACCCTCAGC
>JAEWCE010000294.1 GCA_023390785.1 Pseudomonadota bacterium | reverse complement strand
CATCTACACCTTGGACTTCGTCGAGCTGGTCCGTCGCACCAGCGACGTCGCTGACCTCTCCACACCGCTCCTGGCCGAGTTGTCTCTCTTCCGCACGCCCACCGTGGCCGAACAGATCCTGCCCTTCGCAGTGCTGTTCGGCTCGATGGCGGCCCTGCTGAACCTCTCACGGAAGCTTGAACTCGTGGTGATGCGCTCGGCGGGGGTGTCGGTGTGGCAGTTCCTCGCGACGCCGTTGCTGGTCGCGGTGGGAATCGGCCTCTTCGCGGCCACTGTCTACAACCCGGTCTCCGCCCGGCTGAAGGAGCGCGCGATTCAGGTCGAGACGGCCAAGCTCGGCCGCTCCAAGACGGCTGGCGAAAAGGAGCTGTGGATTCGTCAGCGCAGCCTCGACGGCCAGGCAATCATCCGCGCCGAGCGCTCCATGGAGGCCGGAACGCGGTTGAGTCGCGTCACCGTCTTCGAATTCAACAAGGACGGCTCGTTTCTGGACCGAGTCGAGGCTCGCGAGGCCCTGCTGCGCGACGGATTCTGGGAGCTCCAGGACGCGCGACTGACGGGTGTGGGGATGGAGCCACAGAGCTTCGCTTCCTACAATGTCGCCACCGCTTTGACGCCCGATCAGGTGCGCAATTCATTCTCATCAGCGGATTCTGTTCCTTTTTGGGAACTGCCAGGACTGGTCGAAAAGACTGAAGCCGCGGGCCTGGATGCAACCAGATATCGGCTGCAATTTCAGTCTCTTCTGGCCCGTCCCTTACTCTTCGTAGCAATGGTTTTCATCGCCGCATCGGTTTCGTTAAGATTTTTCCGGTTTGGTGGCGTGGCGAAAATGGTTCTTGGTGGCGTGACGGCTGGGTTCGTGCTCTATGTCGTCACCCACTTGGTCGAGGATCTCGGCGCCGCTGGTCTTCTCTCGGCAACGGTCGCGGCATGGTCGCCGGCGGTTGTCGGGTGTTTGCTCGGAACGCTCGCTCTGTTGTACCAAGAGGACGGGTGATCATGGGCCGTGCGTTCTTCGGCCGATCTGGTTCGGGCATGGTGAAGCGTCGTTACATTGCGGCTCTGGCCGCCGGCATCGCAAGCGTCGGGCCGGTCCTGTGGACCGATGCGCCCGTCGCTCAGACGTTGACCGAGCGGCTGTCTCAAAAATCGCAGAAGGCCGGTCAATCAAAGGACCGCCTGGCGGTCGAATCGCGCGAACTGGTCTACGACAAGGACAAGAATACCGTTTCAGCTGTCGGCAACGCCGTCCTCTATTACCAGGGCCGCGTGCTGGAGGCTGATCGAGTCACTTATGATCGCGAGCACAACCGCGTCTACGCCGAAGGCAACGCAAAGATGACCGAGGCCAATGGCCAGGTCGTCTACGGCTCACGATTCGAACTCACGGACGACTTCAAGGACGGCTTTATCGATTCCCTGCGGATCGATACGATCGACAAGACGCACTTCGTCGCCCCCCGAGGCGAGCGCACCGGGGGCGAGACGACCGTCTTCGAGCGGGGCACCTACACGGCCTGCGACGCCTGCAAGGAAGATCCAACAAAGCCGCCGCTGTGGCAGGTGCGCGCCAAGCGCATCATCCACAAGAATGAAGAGCGCACGGTCTACTACGAGGACGCGACGCTCGAGTTCTATGGCGTTCCGATCGCCTATATCCCGTATTTCTCGGCGCCCGACTCCACGGTGAAGCGCAAGAGCGGCTTTCTCGCTCCGCGCTACATCGCTTCGTCGGCCATCGGATACGGCGTCTCGGTTCCGTATTTCTGGGCTTTGGCGCCCAATTACGATCTGACGCTTACTCCCACTTTCCTCACCCGGCAGGGTGTGCTGGGCGATGTCGAATGGCGGCACCGGCTGATCAACGGCAGCTACACGGTCCGAGCCTCCGGCATCTTCCAGGCCGACCCGGGCGCATTCCTGGAGCCGCCTTACGGCGCGGGCAATCGCGACTTCCGCGGCGCCGTCGAGTCGCGCGGGCGCTTCCTGATCAATGACAAATGGGTCTGGGGCTGGGATGTCTCCGGATCCACCGACAAGTGGTACTATTCCAACTACAAGTTTCGCGGATACCAGAACGACTCCGCCCTCAGCGCCTTCGGCAATACGATCGGCTTCCGTGAAAGCACTTCGACGATCTATTTGACCGGCCAGGGTGAGCGCAGCTGGTTCGACGCCCGCGCCTATTACTTCCGCGGCCTGTCCTATGCAGACTGGCAGAAGGTTCAGCCCGTCGTGCATCCGGTGGTCGACTATGACCGGAGATTCACGCCTGCGTTCATCGGCGGAGAACTGAGCGTCAACGCGAACTTGACGAGCCTGACCCGGTCCCAGACCGACTATCAGAGCCTTGTCCAGGAGAATGGCGTCACCCCCGGACGGTACCTGTTCCCCCTCGCGTACGACCCGCTTTCGCGAACAAATCCGCGCCTCTACGACACCTGCGCGCCGGGGTTCTACACACCTGACAAGTGCTACGTGCGCGGCCCCGCAGGCACCTACACGCGCATGACCGCAGACGTCTCGTGGCGCCGCACCTTCATCGACCCGTTGGGCCAGACATGGACGCCGTTCCTATCCGCGCGCGGGGACGTGCTGTTCAAGTCGCCCGACCTGTCGCCGCCTTTCAATCAGTACCTGCCCAACTTCTTCGACACGAATGATGACGTCGTGTTCCGCGGCATGCCCGCCGTCGGCGTGACGTACCGCTATCCGTTCGTGGCGGACACGAGCTGGGGCACGCATGTGATCGAGCCGATCGGCCAGATCATCGCGCGGCCGAACGAGACCAACATCGGCAAGATCGTCAACGAGGACGCCCAGAGCCTCGTGTTCGACGACACCAACCTGTTCTCGACGACCAAGTTCTCGGGCTATGACCGCATGGAAGGCGGCACGCGCGCCAATATCGGCGCGCAGTACACCTTCACCATGCTGAACGGCGGCTACATCAGTTCGCTGTTCGGACAGTCGTACCAGATTGCGGGCCTCAACTCCTATGCAAACCCGGACCTCACCCGCACTGGGCTGAATTCGGGCCTGGACACCGCCCGCTCCGATTACGTTTCGCGGATTCAGATCGCTCCCACCAGCAACATCGTGCTCACGGCCCGCTCGCGATTCAACGAGGAAGACTTCGCGCTCAAGCGAGTCGAAATGCAGGCCCAGTCGACCTTCGGCGACCTGACCACCAGCATCATCTACGCCCGGTATGCGCCGCAGCCGGAGTTGGGCATCTACACGAAGCGCGAGGGCGTCTCGACTTCGGTGCGGTACAACATCACGCCGAACTGGTACGTGACCGGAAGCGTCCTCCTCGACCTTAGCCGGCATGCAGCCGAGCGCTTCTACCAGATCCAGGGCTATCAGGCGTCGAACCCGGTGGGCGTGGGCGCCATTTCGCTGGGGGCGGGCTACCACGACGAGTGCACGACCTTCTCGGTCGTCTACCAGAACTCGGCAAAGGGCAGCCTTGCCGAAGGGACCAAGGAGCGCGTTCAGACGGTTCTGCTCCGTCTCGAGCTGCGCACCCTGGGTGGGGCAAGCTACTCGTACAACCAGAGCACGATCCAGACGTCAGACGGCATCACTCATTATTGAGACCGTCCGACGAGAAGGCCCGACTGCATGACCCGGCCTTTGGTCCTGACACTTGGAGAGCCGGCCGGAATCGGACCTGAGCTCGCTCTCAAGGCGTGGGTCGGCCGTGAAGCCTCGGGCTTGCCGCCGTTTGCGGTCGCGGCGGGTCGCGAGCAACTGGAAAAAGTGGCGCGGAAACTGGGTTTGGCCGTACCGTTCTCCAAGGTGGAGCCCGAGGACGCTCAGGCCGCCTTTGCGACGAGCCTGCCCCTTCTGGCCGGCAGTCCCGAAATCGATGTCGAGCCGGGAAAGCCATCGGCCGCGACGGCGAGCGTTACCATCGGGTCCATCGACCGGGCCGTGGAACTGGTACGCCAGGGGCGAGCGTCAGCCGTCGTCACCAACCCCATCGCGAAGTCCGTCCTCTACCAGGCGGGTTTCCGCCACCCAGGCCACACCGAATACCTCGCTGCCCTCTCGGCGCGTTTCTGGGGCGGGGCCGAGCCGCGAGCCGTCATGATGCTGTGGTCGGAGACGCTGGCCGTGGTCCCGGTCACGATTCACGTTCCGCTGCGGTCCGTGCCGGAACTGCTGACGACCGAACTCATCGTGGACACGGCCCGAATCACAGACCGGGACATGCGCGAGCGTTTCGGGCTGGCGAAGCCTCGGCTCGCCCTTTCTGGCCTCAACCCGCATGCGGGCGAAGGCGGCGCGCTTGGGACCGAGGACGACGCGGTGGTCCGCCCGGCTGTCGAGATCCTGCAGGCTGAGGGCGTCGACGCCGTCGGGCCGCTTCCGGCGGACACGATGTTCCACGCCCGGGCGCGAGCGAACTACGACGTGGCCCTGTGCATGTACCACGACCAGGCACTGATCCCCATCAAGGCGCTGGCCTTCGACGAGGGCGTGAACGTCACTTTGGGTTTGCCGTTCATCCGCACCTCGCCGGATCACGGAACAGCCTTCGACATCGCCGGCCAGGGCGTGGCTCGTCCGGACAGCCTGATCGCCGCCCTGAAACTTGCCGGCCGCCTGACGGAAACCACCGAGTCTTGAGCGCCATCGACGACCTGCCGCCCCTGCGCGACGTGATCCGCGAGCACGACCTCGCGGCCAAGAAGTCGCTGGGCCAGAACTTCCTCCTGGACCTCAATCTCACGTCCAAGATCGCGCGCGCCTCCGGCCCGCTCGAAGGCGTCACCGTGTTCGAGGTGGGCCCGGGCCCCGGCGGCCTCACGCGCGCCCTGCTGGCCTGCGGCGCCGCCAAGGTGGTGGCCGTCGAGCGTGATGAGCGCTGCCTGCCAGCCTTGGCCGCGATCGCAGCCCGCTACCCCGGGCGGCTCACGGTCATCCCGGGCGACGCCCTCGAGACCAACTGGAACGCTCTGGCGGCTGAACATCGGGCAGCGCCGGATTCTCCCGTCCGAGTCGTCGCCAACCTCCCCTACAACATCGGCACGCTGCTCCTGACCCACTGGGTGGAAGCCGAGCCCTGGCCCCCCTTCTATGAGAGCCTGACGCTGATGTTCCAGCGCGAGGTCGCGGAACGGATCGTGGCGACCACGGACAACCGCATCGACTACGGCCGCCTGGGCGTGCTCTGCGGCTGGCGCACAAAGGCGCGCATCCTCTTCGATGTTCCACCCTCGGCCTTTACGCCGCCGCCCAAGGTGACATCCTCCGTGGTCCAGCTGGTTCCTCGGCCCGACCCCCTGCCCTGCTCGAGGCAAGATCTCTCGGCCGTCACCGCCGCGGCCTTCGGCCAGCGCCGCAAGATGCTGCGGCAAAGCCTGAAGC
>JAEWCE010000268.1 GCA_023390785.1 Pseudomonadota bacterium | reverse complement strand
TTGCCCGGCTGGGCAAGCTCGCCCGCGACGGCGCACTGTCGATGGCCGACATGCAGGGCGGCCCCTTCACCATCTCCAATGGCGGCGTCTATGGCTCGCGGATGTCGACGCCGATCCTCAACGCGCCGCAATCGGGCATTCTGGGCATGCACAAAATCCAGGATCGGCCCGTGGTGGTCGGCGGCCAGGTGGTCGTGCGGCCGATGATGTACCTGGCGCTGAGCTACGACCACCGTATCGTCGACGGCAAGGAAGCGGTGACCTTCCTGGTGCGCGTCAAGGAAAGCCTCGAGGCGCCGGAGCGCCTGGTGCTCGACCTCTGAAGGCGGGAGACACGCCGTGGCCAAGAACGGCGTTCTCGTCGTGACCGGCGGCAGCCGCGGCATCGGTGCGGCCACCTCGGTGCTGGCGGCCGAGCGCGGCTATGCGGTGGTGGTGAACTATGCCGCCAACGTCACCGCGGCGGAGGCGGTTGTCGCGGCCATCCATGGCAAGGGCGGCGAGGCTGTGGCGGTGCGCGGCGACGTCAGCGTGCCCGAGGACGTGGAGCACATCTTCCGCGCCGCCGATCGGCTGGGTCCGCTCGGCGGGCTCGTCAACAATGCCGGCCTGCTCATGCCGGCGGCACGCGTCGACGAGATGGACGCGGCGCGCCTGGCGCGCACGCTGGCGGTCAATGTCACCGGCTCGTTCCTGTGTGCCCGCGAGGCGGTGCGACGCATGTCGACGCGCCATGGCGGCAAGGGTGGCGGAATCGTCAACCTGTCCTCCGCAGCCTCGAAACTGGGCGGCGCCGGCATCTATGTCGACTATGCGGCAAGCAAGGGCGCCATCGACAGTTTCACCGTCGGGCTGGCGCTCGAAGTTGCGGGCGAGGGCATCCGCGTCAATGCGGTGCGGCCAGGCGTGATCGATACGGAGATCCACGCCTCGACCGGCGATGCCGGCCGCGTGGCGCGCCTGGCGCCGCAGCTGCCGATACCGCGCGCCGGCACGGCCGAGGAAGTGGCGCGGGCCGTCCTCTGGCTGTTGTCGGACGAGAGCTCCTATTCCACCGGAACGACGGTGACGGTAAGCGGTGGGCGCGCCATCCTGCCATGAGTGTCGAGCTGCAGCTCCTGCTGTGGAGCCTTGTCGTCTACGGGCTTTATCTCGGGGCGCAGTCGCTGATCTATCGCTGGCGCTTCGGGGTGATGTTCGCGGCGAGCGCCCGCGACGAGCCGCCGAAGCCGGAAGGCGATCTGCTGGGTCGCGCCGAACGGGCGCTGCGCAATTTCAACGAGACCTGGCTCGCCTTCGTCATCATGGCCCTGGTGGCGCACCTGGCCGACCCGGGCGACGCCGTGGTGTTCTGGGGGGCGGTGGTCTACCTCGCGGTGCGGGTGGTCTATCTACCGCTCTATCTTTTTGGCGTCTTCGGGCTGCGCAGCGCGGCCTGGTTCGTCGGGCTGCTGGGACTGGGGGCGATGTTCCTGGGCATCCTGTTCTAGCCAGCACGCGGCGCAACGACTACATAAGGGCAAACCCAAGCAGAGGCATGTCATGGCGGACCAATTCGACCTTACGGTGATCGGCTCGGGGCCTGGCGGCTATGTGTGCGCCATCCGCGCCGCACAGCTCGGCATGAAGGTCGCCGTGGTGGAGAAATTGCCGACCTTCGGCGGCACCTGCCTCAATATCGGTTGCATCCCGTCCAAGGCGCTGCTTCATGCCACCGAGCTGTTCGAGGAAGCGGGGCACAATTTCAGCCATCTCGGCATCGACATCCCGGCGCCGCAAGTGAACCTGGCGCAGATGATGGCGCACAAGGACGAGACCGTGGCGGCCAATGTCAACGGCGTGTCGTTCCTGTTCAAGAAGAACAAGATCACCTCGTTCCAGGGCACCGGCGCGCTGGCCGGAACCGGCCGGGTGCTGGTGACGCCCGACAAGGGCGGCGCGCCGCAGACGATCGAGACGAAAAACGTGGTGATCGCCAGCGGCTCGGTGCCGGCAACGCTGCCGGGCATCGAGATCGACGAAGAGCGCATCGTCACCTCCACCGGTGCGCTGGCGCTCGGCGCGGTGCCGGAGCGCTTGCTGGTGATCGGCGCCGGCGTCATCGGGCTCGAGCTCGGCTCGGTCTGGGCGCGGCTCGGCGCCAAGGTCACGGTGGTGGAATTCCTCGACCGCATCCTGCCCGGCATGGACAGCGAGGTGGCGCGGCAATTCCAGCGTATCCTCACCAAGCAGGGCGTCGAGTTCCGGCTGTCGACCAAGGTGCGCGCCATCGACAAGCAGGACGACGGCTCGCTGACAGTGCGGCTGGAGCCTGCGGCGGGCGGTGACATGGCGCTGGTCGACGCCGACGTGGCGCTGGTCGCCATCGGCCGCAAGCCCTACACCGACGGGCTCGGCCTCAAGGAGGCGGGCGTCGCAATGGACAATCGCGGCCGCATCGAGGTGAGCCCGCATTACGGCACCAGCGTCGAAAACGTCTATGCCATCGGCGATGTCATCACCGGGCCGATGCTGGCGCACAAGGCCGAGGACGAGGGCATGGCGGTGGCCGAAATCATCGCCGGGCAGGCGGGCCATGTGAACTACGGCGCGATCCCGGCGGTGGTCTATACCAGCCCCGAGATCGCCTCGGTGGGCAAGACCGAAGACGAGCTCAAGGCCGCCGGCATCGACTACAAGGTTGGCAAGTTCCCATTCACGGCGAATGGGCGTGCCAAGGCGATGCTGGCGACGCAGGGGTTCGTGAAGCTCCTCGCCGACGTCGCCACCGATCGCGTGCTGGGTGCCCACATCATCGGCAAGAACGCGTCGGAGATGATCGAGGCGCTGACGGTGCTGCTCGAGTTCGGCGGCTCGGCCGAAGACCTGGCGCGCACCACCGCGCCGCATCCGACGCTGAGCGAGGCCATCCGCGAAGCCGCGCTGATGTGCGGCGACGGCGCGATCCACATCTGAGGTGCTCTGTCCGATCGGCCGCAAGAGCGTCCGATCGGCCAACCGCTGGGGGCTGACCGCGGAGCCGGTAAGAACACAGTTCTACCGCGTCGTCGCACGGCAATTCACGCACACGAATTGGTGTACAATTTTCACGGGGCCTGCCTTGGCTTGCCCTTCCGGCCGAACAGCCAGACGCCGAGGAGTACCATGGCGGTGCCGGCGGCATGCCAGGCGGTGAAGGCTTCGCCGAGCACGCCGATCGACAGCCCCACCGTCACCAGCGGCGAGATGTTGCCGATGATGGCGGTGCGCTCAGGGCCGATCAGGCCGATGCCCGCGGAGATGCAGTAGGCGGGCGCGACCGTGGCGACGAGACCGATGGCCAGCATCAGCCACAGGCCCTGGCCATTGATGGCCATGGCGCCGAGCGGATGGGTGGCGAGGAAGTGAATTAGCACCGCCGGCCCGGCCCCGCTCATGGCAATCGAGGTGAAGAGCTGGGCGCCGAGCTTGTCGATCAGCGGCTTGGCCAGCACCTGGTAGCCGGCATAGGCCAGGGCCGAGCCGAACACGAGCAGTGCGCCGAGCACAACATTGTCGCCTTCGACGGAGAAATCGCGGGCGAAGATGATGATGATGCCGGCATAGCTCACCAGCAGCGAGACGATCATCAACGGCGTGATACGGCGGCGAAAGAACAATACGCCGAAGGCGACGACAAAGAAGGGATAGGTCAGCAGGATCAGCCGGTCGAGCTGCGCCGTGATGTAGGCGAGGCCGGAAAAGTCGAGCAGACTCGCGACATAGTAGCCCAGGACGCCGACGCCGAGCGCCTGGAACAGCGTTTTGATGTCGAGCACGGGCGCTGCCCCGGCGGGCGCCTCGCGCAATCTGCGACGATAGCCGAGCACGCCGACCGTTACGAACACCGGTACGGCGACGACCTGCCGCCAGGCGAGCGTGGTCAGCGTGTCGATGCCGTCGGCCAGCGCCAGCTTGATGATGATGCCCTTGGTGGCAAACAACGCCGCGCCGAGCAACGCGAGGAAGATCCCCAGCGCATGCGCGCTGACGGCGGGGGCAGGCTTGGCAATAGTGGTGTCGGAACTCATCGGGGTCTCGGGTTTGGCCCCGCCTCAGCTCACCGGTCGCCCGCGCCTGAAGGCGGGGCCGGTTGCGTGAAGGTCAGACGACGCGCGCACCGGTCCCGGAGGAACCGATCGTAAGTTTGCCGATAATGAGGATGCGGGCGACCATGCAGGGTGGATACGCCTCGTGCCGATGCCGGTCAAGAACGCGGATGGGCGGCGCGATAGGCATCGAGCAGGCGCTCGGTGTCGACGGCAGTGTAGATC
>JAEWCE010000262.1 GCA_023390785.1 Pseudomonadota bacterium | reverse complement strand
GACGCCCAGCCCTTGAGCCGCAGCACGTCGTGGGCGCGGATCGTCTCTTCGATCACACCCAACAGCTCGTCGCGACTCGCCACTGCCGGCAGCGTCACCGCGAAGGAATCGAAATCGTCGTGCTCGTGGCCCTCGCCCCCGTGCTCGAGCTCGTGCGCGCTGTCGCGGCCTTCGAGATGGTCCTCGCTGGCAATTCCCATGCCCAGCAGCGCGCCGATGTCGACATGGCCGTTCTTCGCCCGGATCACGCCAGTGCCCGGCCGGATTTCCGCGCCCAATCGCGCCTCCACGTCTCCCAGCGCTTGCTCGCCCACCAGGTCGGTCTTGTTGATCACCACCAGGTCGGCAGCCACCAATTGGTCCTTGAACAATTCGCCCAGTGGCGTCGCATGGTCCAGCATCTGGTCGGCGGCGCGCTGTTTGGCCACCGCCTGTTCGTCTGCCGCGAAACGCCCTTCGCTCAGCGCTGCCGCATCCACCACCGTCACCACCCCATCAACCGTCACCTGCGACTTGATCTCGGGCCAGTTGAAGGCCCGGATCAGCGGCTGCGGCAGCGCTAGGCCCGAGGTCTCGATGACGATGTGGTCGGGCTTGTCGTCGCGCCCCAGCAGCGTCTCCATCGTCGGGATGAAATCTTCCGCCACGGTGCAGCAGATGCAGCCGTTGCTGAGCTCGATCATGTCCTCCTCGCGGCAATTGTCGTGGCCGTCCGCCGCAATCACCTCGCGGTCGACGCCCAACTCGCCAAATTCGTTGATGATCAGCGCGATGCGCTTGCCCTTGGCGTGGCCGAGCAGGTGTTTCACCAGCGTCGTCTTGCCTGCGCCCAGAAAGCCTGTGATCACCGTCACCGGGATCTTGTTCATGTGACACCCTCCGTGTGCACGTTGAAGAATGAGCGTCGAGCTCGTCTGCGTGCCGGCAGGTCTCCTGGCTCGCGGGTCGCTGTGCGCTCCGGCCTTCCCGGCGAAACTCGCCAGTGGCTTTCCGGTGCACTCACCGCTCACAGTTGCGGGGGCAGCCACGGTTTTGGTCCCTGATGGGTACGCCTCACCGTGTTCCCTTTTGATCCTCGTGGCCGCCTGGCCTGAGGAACCAGCACCACCCTCTATCGCGCGCCGCACCGGCCGCGGTCAATCGCCGTCCGGCTGCTCAGGTTCGCCGCGCCGCCGCTGTCGCAAAAAAAATCCTTCCGTGCATGGCGGCCCCGGGCACTTGCCGGCGTGGGAACGGGCGGGTGAATTGCGCGTTTGCTAGCGCCCCTCCGAGTCTCCTTCCAATGCCGTTTCTCAGTCCAGCTGTCTTGCCGATCCTCATGCTGATTGGCAGCAACGTCTTCATGACCACCGCCTGGTACGGCCATCTCAAATTCCCCGCCGCGCCGCTGTGGATCGCGGTGATGGGCAGTTGGGGATTGGCGCTGGTCGAATACTGGCTGGCCGTCCCCGCCAACCGCATCGGCTACGGCACCTATAGCGGCGCCGAGCTCAAGGCGATCCAGGAGATCGTCTCGATCACCATCTTCGTCATCTTTTCGGTGGTGGTTCTGGGCGAAAAACTCACCCTCAACACCGCGCTCGGGTTTGGCCTCATCGGCGTGGGCGCGTTGCTTATTTTCAACGGCCCGTTCAGGTAGCTCAGCAGCCGCCAGCCCTCCGCAACGATGCCACTAGCCGGTCGACTACCGCGTCGAACGGCTTGCGGTCGGCGCTCGAATAGTCGAGCGCAAAGCTGCCGAACTGCGTCCCGCCGCACAGCGAGATCATGCGCGCGTAGAGAATGCGTGCCCCGCGCTTGCCCGACCAGCTCGCAGCCTGCGGGGTCGACACCTGGTAGGTGATCACCCATTTGTCCTGCCCGGCATAGCGTTGGCGCTGCGCCACCTCGGACTCGAAGTCCGCCTCGGTGACGTTGCCGCCGAACACCGTCAGCGTTGCGGTCGGGGTGCGGAACACCTGCCCGTCGCCATTGTCGGGCTCGCCCTGTGCAACGAACCCGGGCGGCACATCGATGCCGTAGCCAAAGCGGGCGTTGCTGTAGTGGCCCCACTCCGCCGCCGCAGCGGGCAGGGGCATCAAGAGCAACAGGGCCAGCAGCAGGCGCATCAATGCGTCTCGTGCTCCGCCTGGTCATGGTCGTGCCCATCGTGCTGATGCTCGTGGTCGCCATGCGGCGACGCACCAAGCGGCTCCTGCCATTCGCGCCAGGAATGCATCAGGATCTGATACGACGACGACAGGAACAGCACCGCCATCACTCCGGCCACGATCAGATCAGGCATGCCGGAATTGAGCAGCGCCACGAACCCGGCCGAAATCATCACCGCGACATTGCCGATGGCGTCATTGCGCGAGCACAGCCAGACCGAGCGCACATTGGCGTCACCGTCCTTGTAGGCCATCAGCAGATATACCGAGAGCAAATTGGCGGCGAGCGCGACAAAACCGATGCTGCCCATAACCTCCGGCACCGGCACCCCATGCACGAAGAACTGGTACAGCGTGGTGACCGCAATCCACAGCCCCATCGCCAGCAGGCTCGCGCCCTTCAGCACCGCCGCCCCCGTGCGTACGCCTGCCGGCCGGCCGATCGCCCAAAAGCTCAGCGCGTAGGTGATGCCGTCGGCAAAAAAATCCAGCGCGTCCGCCTTCAGCGCCTGCGACCCGGCCAGCGAGCCCGCTGCCATTTCCACGACGAACATCGCGATGTTGATGCCGGTGACCAGCATCAGCCGTCGCTTGTAGTCGTCATTCATGCCGTCAAAGCTGTCGGCGTGCTCGTGCCCGGCGCCCATTTTGAGCCCTATGATTCGGTGTCGCGAGCCCCTACATAATTGCTCTAGTCACTAGAGGTTCAAGCCCCTTTTCGCCTCCGGTGGGCGAGGGCGACAGCCAAGGGAGTCGTCATGTCCGATTATTCGATCGGCGAGCTCAGCGCCGAGACCGGCGTCAAGGTGCCCACCATCCGCTACTACGAGGGGATAGGCCTCTTGCCGCCCCCGCCCCGCAGCGAGGGCAACCAGCGGCGCTACGATGCATCGGCGCGCGACCGCCTGCGCTTCATCGTCCACGCGCGCGCCATGGGTTTTCCGATGCCGTCGCTGCGCGCCATGCTGCAGATCGCCGGCCACAAGGACGCCCCTTGCGACGATCTCGACGCCCTCGTCCGCGACCGCCTGGTGGAGGTCGACGACCGCATCGTGCGACTGACCGCGCTGCGCGCCGAGCTGTCAGCCATGCTCGACAGCCACCGCCACGGCACCGTCGGCGAATGCCGCGTCATTGAAGTGCTGAGCGATCACGAGCAGTGTGGCTGCGAGCACTAGGCGGTTGGACGATCAAACGTTCTGCGTCCGATCGGGCGACCAACAATGGCTAGTGCAGGCTGGGTCTCAGCCCCGCTTCACGCCGTCGGAAAAGATCCAGCCGGTGCGGCCCTGGTCGTCCTTGATCTTGAGCCAGCCGCGTGAACTGTCGAGTACGGTGACGCGTTCGCCGCCATTGAGCGCGAACAGCACGCGTCCGCTCTTGCCCGGGCTCACCCGCACATTGGCGCCAGCGCCCAGAACCGTCGCGTTTCCGGCTCCGGCAGCGGCTTTGGCATCGTTGGTTTTGGCCGGCTTCAACTCAGCCACCGCCTCCGCCTCGATGACCGGCATCTGCCCGGCGCCGATGCGCGCCGCCGCTTCCACCGCCGGCGACCGGGGCACCATCGGCTTGCTCGAGTCGGCATAGGCCTCGGCCATGCCCGTGAGGTTGGGCGTGCCGTCGGGGTTCACCGTCACGGCCCGCACCATGCGCGTCGTCAGCCCCGACTCCGGGTTGACCTTGCTGCCCCCCGGCACGCCCTTGGGCGGCGCGGCCGTGGCGACAGTCGTTGTCGAACTGTTGGGTGTGGTCGTCGCCGTCGGCGGCTGCAGGTCCACCTTGAGCTGGGCGAAGGTTGCGGCCAGCACGTCGTTGTGGCTCAGCGACGGCGCCGCCTTCTGCACCACCGGTTTGACCATCTGCACGGCGCCTTCGGTGCCGGCTGGCGCTGGCGGTTGCAATTTGGCGACCGCCGCCTCCGCCGGCGTGGCGGGTGCCTTGCAGCTGCCCGTCATCAGGCAGCCCACGGGGATGACCCCGCTGGCGACTCCAAGAAAGCCGACGATCAGCACCGTCAGCAGGCTGGCTCTGACAATAAGGTTGCCGCCGATCCGCAACGCGAGTGAATTGCCCAAATTACGCTCCCCGGTCAGGCTGGCCACTCGCCTCGGCCAGCACTCACCCCCGTCCCACGATTAACGCTTCGGCCGCGAACTTGACCTCAATATGACCGGCTCCGCCACGATTTTGCCGCCAATGACAGGGTTGTTCACTGTGCCCGACTCGCCGCCATGCACCCGCACCGCCCGCATGCACCCGGATATCCGGCCAATCGCGTGGCAAGTCTGTTCCACGAGGTCTCGGCGCAGCGCCTCGATTCACCGGGAATCCGTGCAGAACAGTTCCAGTTTTAGTCGAACTATGTTCGGCACCGGCGCGACGCCAGAGCGCGCGCAGGAAGCTGATTCGGCCAGAATCGATGCCTTGATCGAGAGGCCTCGCCGCCGACGGCCTGATTGATGCAGTCCCGGCCTCTCGCGACCGCCAGCAGGTGCTTGAACGAAAAGACCAGCACCGTCCGCGACAGCGCCGCCCCAGCCGCTCCCAGGCCGAACAGGCTGCCGCTGCTGCCCTCAGCGAGGACGAAACGGCCCGCTTCGTGTCGATGCTGAACCGCGTCATCGACGCGCTGCAGGAGGCAAAGGACCAGCCCTAGACGACGACGATGCCCGAATGCTTGGCCTTGTTCTCTGGCTCGACGTGGATGGTGATCTGCGCTTCGCCCACCGCCTCGCGCAGCTTGGCTTCGATCCGGTCGCAGATGGCATGCGCCGCCTCCACACTCATCGAGCCGGCGACCACGAGGTGGAATTCGATGAAGATGAAGCGCCCCGCCTGTCGGGTCCGCACGTCGTGCGCCTCGATCGCGCCTTCGGCGTTGGCGGCAATGATGTCACGGATTTGCGTGAGCCGCTTGGGGTCCACCGCCACGTCCATCAGTCCGATCACGCTCTCGCGCACCACCTGCCAGCCCGTCCACAGAATGGTGACGCCGACGAATGCG
Source organism: Pseudomonadota bacterium (assembly GCA_023390785.1). Taxonomy (GTDB): domain Bacteria; phylum Pseudomonadota; class Alphaproteobacteria; order Rhizobiales; family Devosiaceae; genus Devosia_A. The sequence goes on along the minus strand of JAEWCE010000262.1, from coordinate 24,771 downwards.
GCAAGGATGGCGTCGAGCCGCGTGTAGCCGGTGGCGATTGCCAGCAGCACGCCGATGATCACCGCCCCCGTCGACACCACGTCGGTGAACAGGTGCCGGCCGTCCGCCGACAGCGACGGCGAGCGCTCGCGTGCCCCAGCCCGGACCAGGATCACCGCCCAGCCGGCATTGATCGCCGTCGCCAGCACGCTCACGGCAATACCGACCATGTCCGGTGTAATCGAACGTGGTGCGACGAACCCCAGCCACGCCTGATAGAAGATGAAGATCGCCGCCAGCGCGATGAACACGCCGATGATCACCGCCGAAAAGTACTCGGCCTTGCCGTAGCCATAGGGCAGGGCGGCATCCGCCGGCCGGGCCGCGAGGCGTACTGCCACTAGCGCCACCACCGCGGTGACGATGTTGACCGTGCTTTCGAGCGCATCCGAATAGAGTGCCAGCGATCCGGTCAGCCATGCCGCAGCCACCTTGAGCGCCAGCACCAGCAGTCCAACGCCCAGGCTCAGCAATGCCAGCCGGACCACCGTCGATGTCGAGTCGTTTGCCATTCGCCCCCGTCCGGCGTTCGTTCGTGCGCCTTACTCGCCGCGGTGCCATACGACAAGTGCTTGTTTCTGCGAATGATTTTGAACAGCATTCGCAGCACCCTCCGGTTGCCGCCAACCCATTGATTGACCGCAAGGATTGGCACCGCCTACAACGGCATGATGCGCGGCAGCCCCGCTATGGGCTGAAACACACGTCCGGTGCGGTCGACCCAAATCGGGGACCAAGTCCGGAGCTGCGGAGGACTTTATGGATCTGCCCCTGTTGCCGGCGGGCACCGGAATCATGCTGTGCGGCCACGGTAGCCGTAACCAGCTGGCCGTCGGCGAGTTCGCGGCCCTGGCCGACGTCCTCAAGGCTCGCCTGCCCGGAATTCCCGTCGAATACGGCTATCTCGAATTTGCCAACCCGGTGATCCATCGCGGCCTCGACCGCTTGCGCGAGCAGGGGGTACGGCACGTACTCGCCGCGCCCGGCATGCTGTTTGCCGCCGGACACGCCAAGAACGACATCCCGTCCGTGCTCAAGACCTACGAGGCCGCACACCCCGGCCTGCGGATCACCTATGGCCGCGAGCTCGGTGTCGACACGCGCATGCTGCGCGCCGCCGCGGACCGTATCGAGGAGGGCCTGCGGACCTCGCCGCGCGATATCCGCCGCGACGAGACGCTGCTGCTCGTGGTCGGGCGCGGCGCCTCCGATCCCGACGCCAATTCCAACGTCGCCAAGATCATGCGCATGCTGTGGGAAGGCATGGGGTTCGGCTGGGGTGAAGTTGCCTATTCCGGCGTCACCTTTCCGCTGGTCGCCCCGGCTCTCGATCATGCGGTGAAGCTCGGCTTTCGCCGCATCGTCGTCTTTCCCTATTTCCTCTTTACCGGCGTGCTGGTGAAGCGCATCTACGACGCTGCCGACGAGGCGCAGGCAAGATACCCGAACGTCGAAATCCTGAGCGCCCCCTATCTCGATGACCATCCGCTGGTCATCGACACCTTGCTCGATCGCATCCGCGAGATGCTGGTCGGGCAGAATTTGATGAACTGCGCGATGTGCAAATACCGCGAGCAGGTCCTCGGCTTTGAAGCCGAGATCGGCCTCGCCCAGCAGAGTCATCACCACCACGTCGAAGGCATTGGCGGTGGCCTCGAAAACTGCCCCTGCGGCGGCGACTGCGACAGCTCCTGCCGCGACGAGGCCTTCTGCAAGGCGCACAATCTGCCCTTCACGCCGTTCCACACGCACGACCATGATCACGGCCACGCACTCTCAGTCGGCGCCCGTAGCGAAGCTGGGGTGGGGGGAGCAGTCAGAATTGAGGTCGGCACGGCCTGGGCCCCGCCGCACGACCACGTCCATCCCCACGATCATCATCACCATCCTTATCCGCACGCCAGCCACCCGCTCGGGCCGGTGACCCTGCCGAAAATCCCCGGTAAGCTTGCCCGCAAGGAGCGCGAATGAGCGATTATCTGCGCGACCCCGATGCCATCTACGCACAAAGCTTCGCCATCATCCGCGCCGAGGCCGATCTGTCGGGCCTGGGCGACGACATGCGGAACGTCGCCATCCGCATGATCCATGCATGCGGCATGGTCGACATCGCCCCGCATATCCGCGGCAGCGAGGACGTGGTCGAAAAACTCGAATTCGCACTGGTCGAGAAGGCGCCGATCCTGTGCGACTGCGAGGCGGTGCGCGCCAGCGTTATCGTGCGATATCTGCACGGCAATGAGTTGGTAGTGACGTTGGGCGATCCGCGCGTTCCGGCGCTGGCGCAGCAATTGCGCACCACCCGCTCCGCCGCCGCCGTTGAGCTGTGGCGTGATCGACTCGCCGGGGCGATCGTCATCATCGGCAATGCGCCCACGGCTCTCTTTCATCTGCTCGACATGCTCGACGCCGGCGCCCCCAAGCCCTCTGCCATCATTGCAACGCCAGTCGGATTCGTCGGCGCCGAGGAGGCCAAGGCAGAACTGTCGCTCGACATACATGGGGTGCCGTTCATCACGCTGCTCGGACGCCGTGGCGGGTCCGCCATCGCAGCGGCGGCCCTCAACGCCATCGCCCGTGGCATCGCCGCATGAGCCCCTGGCTTCACATCATCGGCTTCGGCGAGGGCGAGCTGCCCACGCTGCCACCGGCCGCCACCGTGCTCGGTCCAGAGCGTGCGATTTCTCGCCTCTCGGCCGCTCCTCGCGCCGAGGGGGATCGACACGAGACGCGCAGCGGTCGCCCCCGGCTCCAGTCCTGGCGTTCGCCTCGACTCGAGGCGATGCTGGCGCAGACCCTCGAACATCGTGGTACGCCCACGGTCCTTCTTGCCTCCGGCGATCCCTTGTGGTTCGGCTTCGGCGCCACCTTAGCTCGCCACCTGTCGTCGGACGAGTTCAGCGTTACCCCCGCGGCATCGTCGTTCCAGCTCGCCGCTGCCCGCCTGCGCTGGCCGCTGCAGCACGTAACCACCTTGTCGCTGCATGCCCGCCCGCCGGAGCTGATCCATCCGCACGTGACCCCCGGCAACCGCATCCTGGCACTGACCACCGATGCGACGACCGCCTCGCACGTGGCACGCCTCCTGGCCGAGCGCGGCTACGGCCGCAGCGTTGTTACCGTGCTCGAGCATCTGGGCGGGGTCACCGAGCGCATCGACTCCGCCCAGGCCGCCGGCTTTGCACTCACCCCCGGCGACTTCTACGTCCTCGCCGTCGATTGCGCCGCCGATCCGGGCGCACCTCTGCTCGCGCCGGTCCCCGGCCTGCCCGACGACGCCTTCGTCTCCGACGGCCAGATCACCAAACGCGAAGTCCGCGCCGCTACTCTCGGCAAGCTGATGCCATATACCGGCGCGCTTCTCTGGGACGTCGGCGCCGGCTGCGGCTCGGTCGCCATCGAGTGGATGCGCTCTGCCCGCGACGCGGCGGCGATCGCCTTCGAGCGCGAGGGCGAACGCCTCGAAATGATTTCTGTCAATGCCAACCGTCTCGGCGTGCCGGGCCTCCGCCTCGAGAACGGCGATGCGCCCGACAGCCTCATTGGCATGCCCACGCCCGATGCCGTCTTCCTCGGCGGCGGCGTCGCAAATGAAACGCTGTTTCATTCGGTCTGGACCGCCTTGCGCCCCGGCGGACGCTTCGTTGCCAACGCCGTGACGCTGGATGGCGAGCAGGCGCTGGTCGCACGTCACGCCCGCCTCGGCGGCGAGCTCGTCCGCCTCGATGTAGCGAGCCTCGACCGCCTCGGCGATCATGCTGCCTTCCACCCGCGGCGCACCGTCACGCAATGGTCGGTGACCAAGCCATGAGGCTACAATGAGCGGCACGCTGCATTTGATCGGCGTGGGGCCTGGCGATCCGGACCTGCTGACCATCCGCGCCGTACGCGTGCTGCGCACCGCGCATGTAGTCGCCTACCCCGCCACCGGCGAGGACTCGGCCTTCGCCCGCGAGATCGCCGCCGACTATATCGAGCCCGATGCCATCCTCATGCCGGTGACCATTCCCATGGCCATCGATCGCGGCCCGGCGCAGGTCGCCTATGACGGCGCCGCGACGCAGATCCTGGGCCACCTGGCACACGACCGAAATGTCGCCTGGCTGTGCGAGGGCGACCCGCTGTTCTACGGCTCGGCCATGTACCTGCTGGCCCGCCTCGACGGCGCCGCCCGCGTCGAAATCGTCCCGGGGATCACCTCGCTCACAGCCGCGGCCGCTGCCATCGCCCGGCCGCTCGCCGCCCGCAACGAGATTCTCAAGGTGCTGCCGGCGCCGCTACCCGACGACACTCTCCGCGCCGAGCTGCACTCCACCCCGGCTGCCGCCATCATCAAGGTTGGCCGCCATTTCGACCGCATCCGCGATCTGCTGCGCGAGACGGACCATGCCGATAACGCCGTCGTCGTCGAGCACGCCACCACGCTGCGCCAGCGCATTACGCCGCTCCGCAATTTCGCCTATGGCGAACGGCCGTATTTCTCCACCATTCTCTGCTACCGCGGCGACGAGGCCTGGGGATGAGGCCGGCCATTGTCACCTTCGCCGCCGCCGGCGCCGAGCTGGCCCAACGCCTCGCCCCGTTGCTCGATGGCGATGTCCTGCACTGCGGCTACAACGGCGAGAAGGCCAGCATCCTCTTGCCGCGGCTGTTCGCCGACGGCCGCCCGATCGTCGGAATCTGTGCCGCCGGCATTCTCATTCGTCTGCTGGCCCCGCATCTGAGCGACAAGACAACCGAGCCCCCTGTGCTCGCCGTGTCGCAGGACGGTGCCCATGTCGTGCCACTGCTCGGTGGCCACCACGGCGCCAATCGCCTGGCCCGCGACATCGCCGACCGCATCGGCGGCAGCGCGGCGCTCACCACCGCGTCCGACAGCAAGTTCAGCCGCGGCCTCGACGATCCACCCGATGGCTGGGTGCTGGCCGATCCTGCCAGCGCCAAGCCGGCGATGATGGCGGTGCTGATTGGTGGCAAGATCGCGCTTGAGGGTCATGCCCCGTGGCTTGCCGAATCCGGCTACCCACTTTCATCCTCGGGGCAGGTGAGGGTAAGGGTGAGCGAGCATGCCGCGCGCCACGAGCGCGAATTGCTTTACCACCCCCGCACTCTTGTCGCCGGCATTGGGGCTGAGCGCGGGGTGGCGGCCGACGAGGTGATTGCGCTCATCGACAGCACGCTCGCGTCCGCCGACCTTGCTCCTGCTGCTCTCGCCGCACTTGCCACCATCGACATCAAGGCCGACGAGGCCGCGTTTCACGCGGCGGCAACGCACTTCGGCGTGCCGCTCCGCGTCTTCACCGCCGCCGAGCTCAACCGCGAACGCTACCGCCTGCACAATCCCTCCGCGATCGTCGAGGCCGAAACCGGCACACCCGGCGTCGCCGAGGCCGCTGCTCTCAAGGCCGGCACGATGCTGGTCGAAAAGCGCAAGTCGCAGCGCGCCACCTGCGCCATCGGCCGCGCCCGGGCGCCGCTCGATCCACTTGCCTTCGGGCGGTCGCCAGGCATGCTGCACGTCGTCGGCATCGGTCCGGGCGATCGCCCGACCCGGACCGCCTCAGCCGTCGCCGCTCTCGATGGCGCCAGCGACTGGGTAGGGTACGGCCTCTATCTGGACCTGATTGCCGACCTGCACGCCGGGCAGGAGCAGCACCGCTTTCCGCTTGGCGATGAGGAGGCGCGGGTGCGCCACGCTCTCGAGCTTGCCGGGCAGGGCAGGGCGGTCGCTCTGATCTGCTCCGGCGACGCGCAGATCTACGCCATGGCCTCGCTGGTGTTCGAACTGCTCGAGGCCGTCGGCCCGCGCCGGCTGAGCGATGCCGCCCGCCGCGTGGCTGTGGAACTGCATCCCGGCATCTCCGCGGTGCAGGCCGCCAGCGCCGCCGCCGGTGCCCTCATCGGACATGATTTCTGCTGCATCTCGCTCAGCGATCTGCTGACCCCGATCGATGACATCCGACGACGCCTACACGGCGCGGCGGGAGCCGATTTTGTCACGGCGTTCTACAATCCCCGCTCCGGTCGCCGGACCACGCTGATCGAGGAGGCCAGGACGCTCTTTCTCCAGCACAGGCCGTCCAAGACACCAGTCGTCATCGCCCGCAACCTCGGGCGACTCGACGAACAGGTGACCGTCACCACCCTTGCTGCCTTCGATCCGACGAGCGTCGACATGCTGACCATCGTCCTCATCGGGTCGAGTACCTCGCGTGCCTTCACCCGCGGTGATGGCCGCACCATGGCCTATACGCCGCGTGGCTACGCGGCGAAGTCCTCGGTCGTCACCGAGCCGGACGAGGGAGCCTCGGCCTTGGGCGCAAGACCATGACCGTCTATTTCATCGGTGCCGGCCCAGGTGCGTCCGACCTCATCACCCTGCGCGGCCAGCGTCTCATCGAGCGTTGCTCGGTCTGCCTCTTTGCTGGATCGCTGGTTCCTGCCGAGATCGTCGCCTCCGCACCGCCCGGCGCCCGCGTGCTCGACACGGCGCCCATGCACCTCGACGCGATCGTAGCCGAGATCGAAGCCGCACACGCCGCCGGATACGACGTTGCTCGCGTGCACTCTGGTGATCCCTCGATTTACGGGGCCATCGCCGAACAGATGCGCCGCCTCGATGTGCTCGACATCCCCTACGAGGTGGTGCCCGGCGTTCCCGCCTTCGCCGGCGCTGCGGCGCGTCTGGCCACCGAACTCACGCTGCCCGAGATCAGCCAGACCATCATCCTGACGCGCACGTCGGGGAAGGCTTCGCCGATGCCGCCGCGCGAAAGCCTCGAGATCCTGGGCCAGTCCGGCGCCACCCTCGCCATCCATCTCAGCATTCGCAACCTCGGCTATGTCGAGCAGGCGCTCACGCCGCACTACGGCGCCGACTGCCCGGCCGTCATCGTCTATCGCGCCACCTGGCCCGACGAAGAGATCATCGTCACCACGCTCGCCGGCATGAGGGCGCGCGTACGCGAGGAAAAGATCACCCGTACCGCCCTGGTCTTTGTCGGCCCCGTCTTCGGCGAGGTCAAATTTCGCGACAGTCGCCTGTACGCCCCCGACTTCGCCCATGTCCTGCGCAATGCGGGGAAGAAGAAGTCGAGGGCGCCGGAATGAGATTGGTTGCAATCGGGGCCTTCTCCGGCGACGGCGGTGGAGGCGTCTACCCAGCGCTACCCGACGATCGCTGCCACCGCCTCATCCACGCTCCCCACCTCACGCGCCGGCCCGTAGGCCGGCCGGTCGATCATGATCACTTCAGCGCCGCTCTGCCGCGCCGCCCCGAGCTTGGACGCGGTCTGGGTGCCGCCCGAATTCTTGCTGATCAGATGCGTGATCGCCTCGGAGCGGAACAACCGCAGTTCCTGGTCGAGTGTATAGGGCGGCCGCCCCAGCAGCAGACGCGCGTGTCGTGGCAGGGGCGTGGCCGGCGGCTCGATCAGTCGCACCACGAAGCGGCAATCGTCGCGCTTCAGCAGGACCTCCAGCCCCTGGTGGCCCGTCGTCACCAGCACCATCGCGAGGGGCGGCAGTGCGTTCGCCGCCTGCGCCAGATCCCGCACGTGCCGCCAGGGGCCATCTTCCGGCTCCGTCCATTCCGGCCGCATACAGCGCATCAGTGGAATGCCCGTCTGCTCTGCGGCAGCCACCGCGTTGATCGAAATCAGCCCGGCATAGGGATGAGTCGCATCCACCAGCCGGTCGAACCGCATGGCCCGCAGGTACCCCACCAGCCCCGGAACGCCACCGAACTTGCCAACGCGCAACTCACCCTCGGGCAGCAAGGGGCTGGTCGTCCTCCCGGCGAGCGAGGTGGTCACCTGGTGGCCGAGCGCCACCAGCCGCGCCGCAAGTTCCCTCGCCTCCCCGGTGCCGCCCAGGATCAGGATCTTCATTCAGCCACTTTCGCCCACGATTTGACCACTGCGGTCCACCACCAGCACGTCGATCCGCGCTGCGGCTCCCACCATGGCCTGCGCCCGCTCGCGTGCCAGTCGCGCCACGGCATCAGCCAGCGTCGGGCCGCCCAGCCCCAGGACTTCGCTTGCGGTGTTGGCGCCCCGGGCCCGCTCCACCAGATCGGGGGGCAACAGAGCGGCCAGCGCTGCCAGGTCCACCTGGCTGCGGCTCGAATGCAGGTCCATCGCGCCCTGCGCCAGTTTGCTGAGCTTGCCGAAGCCCCCGGCGATGGTCACCCGCTCCACCGGGTGGCGCCTGACGTATTTGAGCAGCCCGCCGACGAAATCTCCCATGTCGAGATAGGCCTCGATCGGCAGCCCGAGCCGCACCATCGCCGCTCTTTCACTGGCGTCGCCGGTCGAGCCGACGACGTGACTGAGGCCCAGCGCCCGCGCTACGTCCACGCCGCGCTGGATCGAGGCGATCCACGCCGCGCACGAATAGGGCACCACGATGCCGGTGGTGCCCAGGATGCTGAGCCCGCCGACGATGCCGAGCCGTGGGTTCCAGGTCTTCTCGGCCAGTTGTGCGCCGTTGGGGATCGACACCGTGATGGCGACGTCGCGCCCCGGCGCCATCGTCTCGACCACCGCGGACATCATCTTGCGCGGCACCGGGTTGATCGCCGGCTCGCCCGGCGGGGTCGGCAACCCCGGCTTGGTCACCGTGCCGACGCCAGCTCCAGCATGGAACGTCACTCCACTGCCCACGCTGCCCAGCGCCACTCGCGCGATCACCAGCGCCCCATGCGTCACGTCCGGGTCGTCCCCGGCATCCTTGATGATACCGGCCTCGGCCCAGCCGTCGCCCATCGCCTCATGCGCCAGCGCGAAGCTCGGCGTCTGCCCGCCGGGCAGGGTGATGGTCACAGGGTCCTCGAAGCCGCGGCCGAGCAGCGCGCTCAGCGCCGCGCGCGTCGCCGCCGTGGCGCACGCGCCCGTGGTCCAGCCGCGCCGCAGCGGGCGATCGTCCGGAACATGGTCGGCGCTCTCATCCATGGAGGCTCTATAGCATGAGCTTTGCCGCCCTCGACGGCCTCGATTGGCCGCACTTCGCCCCCGGCAGCGTCTGGTTGGTCGGAGCCGGTCCCGGTGCGCCCGGGCTCGTTTCGCTGCTGGGATATCATGCGCTGCAGCAGGCCGATGTGGTCGTCTATGACGCGTTGGTGGGCGACGGCCTCCTCGCTCTCGCCAGCCCGGCGGCCGAAAGACTCTATGCCGGCAAGCGCGGCGGCAAGCCTTCCCCGAAGCAGACCGACATCTCGTTGCGGCTCGTCGAGCTGGCGCAGGCCGGCAGGCGCGTGCTTCGCCTCAAGGGCGGCGATCCCTTCATGTTCGGGCGCGGTGGCGAGGAGGCGGCGTTGCTCGCCCGCGCCGGCATCCCGTTCCGTATCGTCCCCGGCATTTCCTCCGGGCTCGGCGGTCTCGCCTATGCCGGCATTCCGGTCACCCATCGCGACACCAACCACGCCGTGATCTTCCTCACCGGCCACGACGAGACTGGTGAGTTGCCGCAATCGGTCGACTGGGCCGCAATCGCCACCGCCGCGCCGGTCATCGTCATGTTCATGGCGGTCAAGCACCTGGGTGCTATCGCCGAGCGCCTGCTGGCCGCCGGCCGCGATCCGGCCGACCGCCTCGCCATCGTCAGCCACGCCGCCACCCCGGCCCAGGCTGTGACCGAATCGAGCCTGGGCCAGGCTGGCGCTCTCGCCGGCCTCGAGACCCCGGCGCTCGTTGTCCTCGGTCCAGTCAGCCGCTATCGCGAGGTGCTCGACTGGTACACGCCGGAGCTACGGTCCAATGGCCTCGGCTAACGGCCTCGTCATCGCCGCGCCGCGCTCGGGTTCGGGCAAGACGCTGGTCACCCTCGGCCTCATCGCGGCGCTTCGCCGTCGCGGCCTCGTCGTTGCTCCTGCCAAGACCGGGCCCGACTATATCGACGCCGCCATCCTGTCGCGCGTCGCCGGCGTCCCCGCGATCAACCTCGATCCCTGGGCGATGTCGAACGCAACCAGCAACAACCTGGCATATCTTCAGGCCGCCGACCTGGGCGCCGATCTGGTGCTGGTCGAGGGTGTCATGGGGCTGTTCGACGCCGCCGCCGATGGCCGCGGCTCCACCGCCGACCTTGCCGCCGCTCTCGATCTGCCCGTCATCCTCGTTGTCGACGCCACCAGCCAGTCGCACTCGGTTGCGGCCCTGGTCCACGGATTTGCGAGCTTCCGCAACGAGGTGCACGTCGCCGGGGTAATCCTCAACCGCGTGTCCACCACCCGCCACGAGCGCCTGCTGCGCGATGCCTTGGCGCCGCTCGGAATCCCCGTGCTCGGCGCCCTGCCGCGTCGTGACTCCCTGCATCTGCCGGCCCGCCACCTCGGTCTCGTGCTGCCGGACGAGATTGCCGCCTTCTCCGGCACGATCGATGCCGCGGCCGAAGCCATCGAGGCCTATCTCGACCTTAACCAACTGCTTGCCCTCTCTGGTCCAGTACGGGAATCTGACGCAACCGCCGCACTGCTGCCACCGCTCGGCCAGCACATCGCGATCGCTTGCGATGACGCGTTTGCCTTTATCTATCAGCACCTTATGCAAGGCTGGCAGGCTGCGGGAGCTACTCTTTCCTTTTTCAGTCCGCTCGCGGACGAATCTCCGAATACGAATAGCGACGCGGTATTTGTTCCAGGCGGGTATCCGGAATTGCATGGCAGCAAGCTCGCCAACGCCACCCATTTCCATGCCGGTCTCGTCGCCGCCCGCGACCGCGGCGCCCTGATCTACGGCGAGTGCGGAGGCTACATGGTGCTGGGTGAAACGCTGACCGACGCCGCGGGGGTTACACACCGGATGGCTGGCCTCCTGCCGATTCGCACCGACATCAGCCGCCCCAGGCGCGCCCTCGGCTACCGGCGCCTTGCCCATACCGGTGCGTTGCCCTGGCCGCGCCAGCTCCTGGGCCACGAATTCCACTATTCTTCCGGCAGCGGTGGGGCCGATCCGCTATTTGCGGCCACTGATGCCGTCGGCACCCCGCTGCCGCCGATGGGCGCGGTAGCCGGCCGCGTTATGGGGTCTTATGCGCACGTGATCGGCGTGGCATAGCGAATACCATGGCGAAAACGCTGATGTTCATGGGCACCGGCAGCGACGTCGGCAAATCGCTGATCGTCGCCGGCCTCTGTCGCGCCTATACCCGCCGTGCCCTGCGAGTGGCGCCGTTCAAGCCGCAGAACATGTCCAACAATGCGGCGGTCACTGCCGACGGTGGCGAAATCGGTCGCGCCCAGGCGCTGCAGGCCCGCGCCGCTCGCCGCGAGCCGCTCACCGCCATGAACCCCGTCTTGCTCAAGCCCGAACACGAGTCGGGCGCGCAATTGATTGTGCGCGGCCAGCGGGTCGGCTCCTTCCCGGCGCGCGACTACTGGGCCCGGCGCGGCGAATTGCTGCCCGACGTGGTGGCGGCATTTCGCGAACTGGCGGCCGATGCGGATCTGGTGCTGATCGAGGGGGCCGGCAGCGCCTCCGAAATCAATCTGCGCGCTGGCGACCTCGCCAATTTCGGCTTTGCGCAGGCAGTTCAGGCCCCGGTTGTGGTCATCGGCGATATCGATCGGGGCGGGGTGATTGCCGCGCTGGTGGGGACGTTTGCGGTGCTCGAGCCGGCCGACCGGGCGCTCATCCGGGCGACGCTGGTCAACAGATTTCGCGGCGATCCGGCGCTGTTTCACCATGGACTCGTGGCGATTGCGGCGCGCACGGCTGTCCCCTGCCTCGGACCGGTGCCGTATCTGCTGGAGGCGGCGCGGCTGCCGGCCGAGGATTCGCTGGCGCTCGACGCGAAACCGGCGGGAATATCCGGGTCGTATCTCGTCGCCGTGCCGCGCCTGCCGCGCATCGCCAATTTCGACGATCTCGACCCGCTACGCGCCGAGCCCAATGTTTCCGTGATCGTGGTCGAGCCAGGTAACCCCTTGCCGCAGAATGCCGATCTGATCCTGATCCCGGGCAGCAAGGCAACCCGCGCCGACCTCGCCGCGCTCCGGCAGGAGGGCTGGGACATCGATATCCTGGCCCACTATCGGGCGGGGAAATCCGTGCTCGGGATCTGCGGCGGCTACCAGATGCTCGGCCGCTCCATCGCCGATCCGAACGGCCTCGAAGGCGAGCCTGGAACCAGCCCCGGCCTCGGTTTGCTGGACGTCGTATCCACGCTCGCGCCCGTGAAACTGTTGCAGGTTGTCGCGGGTAACGCACACGCCTTCGGCGCCCCCATCCACGGCTATCACATGCATATGGGCGTGACCACCGGACCGGACACTGCCCATCCCTTCGCCACCGTCGACGGCCATCCTGAAGGCGTGCTCAAGGGGCGAGTCGGCGGAACATATATGCATGGAATATTTGCATCGGACGAATTTCGCCATACATTTTTGCATGGCATTGCCGATCCCCGGCTCGACTACGAGGCAGGCGTCGAGGCTGCGCTCGATGCCCTTGCCGACCACCTCGAACGCCATCTCGACCTCGACCAACTCCTGACCCTTGCCGGTGACGTCTGAATGGCCTGGCTGCTGGCGCCGCTGGCTTTGCTGATCGAACGCGTCGCCGGCTATCCGCCGGTCCTGTTCCGCCTCATCGGCCACCCCGTCACCTGGATGGGCGCGTTGATCGGCTGGCTCGAGCCGCGCCTGAACACGGGCGGCAACCGCCGTGGCAAGGGCGTGGTCATGCTGCTGCTGCTGCTCGGCGCCGGCCTGACAGTCTCGCTGGCAATCGCATGGATCACCCGCAGTCTCCCCTTCGGCTGGGTGATCGAGGCTGTCCTCGCCTCCAGCCTCATCGCCCAGAAGGAGCTCGGCCGCGCCGTAAAGGCGGTCGCTGACGGCCTTGCCGTCTCCCTCGACTCCGGCCGCTACGCCGTTGCCCACATCGTCGGCCGCGATCCGCACGTGCTCGACCAGTCCGGCGTTGCGAAAGCAGCGGTCGAAAGCCTCGCCGAATCCACCTCCGACGGTATCGTCGCGCCGCTGTTCTGGCTGTTCGTCGGCGGCCTGCCTGGCATCGTGCTCTATAAGGCTGCCAACACCGCCGATTCCATGGTCGGCCACAGGTCCGAGCGCTACCGCGAATTCGGTTGGGCAAGCGCCCGCTTCGATGATGTCCTCAACTGGATCCCGGCACGGCTCACCGCGCTGCTCGTCGCCGGCGCCGCCTTCCTGGTGCGTCGGACCGATCCCGAAGCGGCCTGGTCGACGGCGCTGCGTGATGCCCGAAAGCACGCCTCGCCCAATGCTGGCTGGCCCGAGGCGGCGTTCGCCGGCGCCCTCGGCATCGCCCTCGGTGGTCCGCGCAGCTATGCCGGCGAACTGCACGATCTACCGCGCTTCGGCGACGGCCGCGCCGACCTCACCGCCTCCGATATCCTGTCGTCGTTGGTGCTGTACTGGGCCGCGATGAACCTGCTGCTCGGCCTCGCCATCGTCATCGCCCTGGCCCTCTGGCGTTTCCTCTAGCCACGCATGGGGGCCGATGCATCGCGCAGCATGCGGCAAAGGACATCGTTCTACAATTCTCGAAGACCTGACAGTCTGGACGCCCCGGCATCAAAGGTGGTAAAAAGGGAAGCCATGTGAGTGTTCCTGCGGCTCACCTCAACGAGGACATGGCAAATCATGAAAACAAGTATGACGATACAGGCCCGGGAGGCTGCGCTTCTTGCGGCCGCCTGCATCCAGGCGGCTGAGACCAGGAAGGTCGCGATCGCGGTCGCTGTTGTCGATTCCAGCGGCCAGCCGCTGCGGCTGGAGCGCATGGACGGGGCTCGCGGCTTCAGCTCGGACCTGGCGACCAGAAAGGCCCGAACGGCGACAATCATTGGCGTTTCAACCGGCATGCTCGCCGCGTCGTTGAATGGCCGCCCGCTGCACTCGCCTGACCTGATCGCGGTAGCGGGTGGGGCTCCCCTCGTGCACTTGAGTACGCTCGCTGGCGGCGTCGGCGTCTCGGGCGGAACGCCCGAGCAGGACGAGGACATCGTCGCAGCGGCAATAACTGAATTCGAGCAGGTCGTGTCCGCGGGAAACAAGCCATGAGCGAGCTGATCCCACGTCGCGCGGTGTTGATCACGGGCGTCGCCGCCGGCGCGCTGGCGGCCGGTCCGCTGCGGGCCGAGGAGGACGACCTTCCATCGACGTTACGCACGCTCCTCGCTCGTTACGCAGCCAAGGACTTAGACGGGCTCATGGAATTGCTCGACCCGGATGGGTGCGTGATGATCGGCACAGACATCGGCGAACATGCCGTCGACCTCCCGGGCGTCCGGGCGATCGTCGAAGGTGACTACGCCTTGTGGGATAGCTCGGAGTTTGGACCAATCGACTGGATACACGTCGATTCCGATGGCCAGGTCGCGTCCGTGATGTTCCAGACCAAATGGCTGCGGCACTCCGCTGGCGTGGACATGGCCTTTACCATCCGCTTTGCGACCGCATGGCGTCGCAGAGGACGCGAGTGGAAGTTGACTCAATCGCTCAACCAAGTGGCGAGCATCGGTACCAATGCTAAGCCAGGCGAGACATGCTGACCCACGGCCGTCACCGGGCGCGGATCCACCGCGGTAGGCGCTGCCAACGACCACCGGGCCTGTCAGCCGCGCAATTCCCGGAGCATTTCCCGGCCTAGTCGGGAAAGAGAACCGGGCCAGCCTTCATCACTGGCGAGGCCGCGCCGCAGCCGCGCTCCGGCCTCGCCGAGGTGCTCCAGGCCGGAGTGTTCGAGATCAATTCGGGTCCGGTCCGCAACAACCGAAAAAGTGACGCTGACCTCGCTTCGAAAATTCTCTTCGAACCGTCCTTCGGGCGTTACCTGCCAAATCAGCACGAGCCGATGGGGCGGCGCCCATACGGCAACGCGTCCCCAATCGGATTCCCGGCCATCTTGCGTTGCCTCGTACCATCGGCCCCCGGCAAACGGCTCAATCACCATTCGGTCGATGGGCCCGGCGCTCAGATGGCGGTGAGGATTCCACCAGTGTTGCATGCCGGAGACGAATGCGTCGAAACATTGTGTCGGCGTGCCTTTGACGGCGATCGAAACTCGCACCGGTGCGAGGGCAATATCGGGGCTCAACGCTTGACCTCAGCTTCCACTCTCTCCTTGAGTTCCTCGAGATTTGCCGACCAGAACCCGGCGAACCATGCCCGAAGCTCTGCCAGACCCTGCGGGTCGATGGCATGGATACGACGCGTTCCCTCCTGTCGGACAACAAGCAGCCCCGCGGCCTGCAGCGCTGCGAGGTGGTACGACACAGCAGGCCGGCTGATCGGCAACTGCTTCGCCAATTCACCGACTGGAAGGGGCCGCCGGCCGAGAATCTCGAAAATCTGCGATCGGGTCGGATCGGCCAGAACCTCCAGCATTTTTCGTGGTGCGGTTCGCGTCATCGGCTATCGGGGATAGTTCGCCGCGCGACATATATCGAACTGCCGCATGGGCTTGATAGGACTGAAGGCGTCGATCTCCGCCATCAGAGCCCTCATCCGCTCGCCCCCGAGGCTCGCCCCGAACGCTTCTGCGGAGCGGACCCAGAAGCTCGCGATGCAAATCTGGTCCGGATGCGCCCTGCCAGGCGACGTCCGACCTTCGCGGACCTCGAAACCCAGGCAGTTGTCGCCGAGCAGCCGCGCGTAACGCGGGGCAATGTCGCTTGCGTATCGCTTCAGGTCGAACTCGACGCCCTCGGTAAAAGGATAGATCACCGTCGCGCAATAAGCTGTCTCAGTCATCAAAGGCCTCCAAAGGTCAACCGCGGTTTACGGTAAAGGCCCATAAACGGATACGTCAAGCGCGATGCATCGATAATATTTCTAGACAGTTATATGTCTGATGGGGTATATGATCATCATGACGCCGTTCGAAGCCATTGCCGAACCGAGCCGCCGCGCAATCCTGGAGGCGTTGCGCGCTGGGGAACTGCCTGCCGGCGACCTTGTCGCAGCCACCGGCCTTAGCCAACCCGGCGTATCCAAACACCTGAGGCTGTTGCGTGAGGCGGGACTCGTCCGCGTCCGACCCGATGGCCAGCGTCGGCTATACCGACTCGAACCCGCTCAACTGGCGAGGCTCGACGCCTGGCTCAAACCCTTTCGAGCCTTCTGGGCCGACCGCCTCGATGCTCTCGAGGAGCATCTGGAGAAAGAACAATGAGCAATTACGCCGCTGCTCGTCCGATGAGCGATGCTCGATTGGGCGAAGTCACGATTGTCGAAAACGAGATGACGGTCGTTTTTCATCGTCATTTGCGCGCCAGCGTCGAGAAGGTCTGGGCGGCGCTGACGGTTCCCGAGCGCTTGGCGGACTGGTTTGCCGCGGCGGAAATCGACCTCCGGGCCGGCGGGACGATCCATCTGGACTGGGCCGACTTCCGCATCACCGTAAGTGATCCGCCGCGGAGACTGGCCTGGCTCTGGCCCATGGGCGGGCGCGATACGCTGGTGCAGTTCGATCTGGCTCCCGAGGCGCATGGATGCCTGTTGACCCTGACCCATTCCGGCATCGACGCACGGGATGGCCCGGGCGCAAAAGTCCTTGCCGGTTGGCACGCCCATCTCGAGGGCCTCCCGGACGCCATTGAGGGTCGTGCGACGCCGCGTGAGGTGAAACTGGCTCGCGAGAAGGCGCTTGGGCCCGCTTACGCGAGGTTGCCGCAATAGGCGGCTCGACACACCACAGAATTGGCTTCGCAGCACGGAATCTCATCGCGCCACGACGCACGGTGGCGCGCGCCTACATGCAGCATCCACAGAGGTAGAACCACATGATCGAAACCGAAACACCCGACGATTACGTCGCCCTGACCGAGGCACCGTCCTTGATCGTGCGCCGCCTTTTGCCCGCCGCCGTAGAGACGGTCTGGGCCCACCTCACCGTAAGCGACCTGCGCCGCCGGTGGCTCGCTGCGGGGGATATGGACCTGGTGGTTGGAGCATCGTTCGATCTGGTCTGGCGCAATGACGACCTGACCGATCCGCCGGGCAACCGGCCCGAGGGGTTTCCTGGCGTGCATAGCAACGAGAATCGCATCGTGGCGCTTGAACGCCATCGTCGCCTCGGCTTTGTCTTCGGCAGCCATGGCGAGGTGACGATCGACATCGAGCAGCGCGGCCCCAACGTGTTGCTGACACTGATCCATACTGGTGTCTCCGATCGCTCCACTCTGCAGATGCTGGGCGCAAGTTGGCACAACCATCTTGATCTGTTGGCAACGCGCCTCGCGGGCCGCACGCCGACCGAGCCTTACTGGGACAAGATGCGACGCCTGCGCGCCGACTATGCACTGCGGATCCCCGCCTGATCGAGGACAGCGACACGACCCTTGCACTGTGCGTTCGACATCCAGCTATTCCGGGCGCGGCAGTTCGGTGGTGCTTTCGGTGAGGCGGGGGCCCTTGAGGGTCATCGGCAGGCCGGCGACGACGAAGTGCACCTCGGCGCAGATTTCGGCGAGCCGCTGGTGCGCCGCGCCGGCGAGGTCGCGGAAGGTGCGGGCCATGGCATTGTCCGGCACGATGCCCAGCCCCACCTCGTTCGACACCAGGATGACGCGGACCTCTGCAGTCTCGCGCAGCATGGCGACGAGTTCGTCCACCGCCTGCGCCACATTCCGGTTGGCGCCCAGAAGATTGGTGATCCATAGCGTCAGGCAATCGACCAGGATCACGTCGTGCGTCTTCGCCGCGGCCCGCAGCGCGGTGGCCAGGGCGATCGGCTCTTCCAGCGTCGAAAACCGGCCGTGCCGCTGCTGCTGGTGCAGGCGCACCCGCTCCACCATCTCGGCGTCGAGCGCCTGCGCCGTGGCGAGGTACAGCGGGCGCTCGCCCGAGCGCATCGCCAGCCGCTCGGCAAATCCGGTCTTGCCCGACCGCGCCCCGCCCAGAACCAGAACATGTCCGCCCATGTCGTTCCTCCGACTCGGCTCAACGTGTGCGGCCGGAGATTGGTCGCATGGCAGGTCGGCCACAAGGCCGGGGGCTTGCTGAAATCGATTGCGCAAACCACTTTCGCCGCCGCGGCAATGGCATTATGGTCCGCCCGCGCCGGAACCCGGCGCATTCGCATTTCCGAGGGCATCCGCAGGTGACCAGATACTATCTTGGCGTTGACGGGGGAGGCACCAACTGCCGCATCCGCCTCGCCGACGAGCATTTGGTGACCCTTGGAGAGGGCCGTGGTGGCCCCTCCAACCTGCAGATTCAGAACGGCGAGCCGGCCTACCGCTCCATTCTCGACGGGGCCAAGGCGGCTTTTGCCGCCGCCGGCCTGCCCGACACGGCCTACGCCCAGACCTATGCCTGCTTCTGCATGGCCGGGGGCCGCTCGGTCGGCGATCGCGAGGCCTTCCAGAATCGGCCCTGGCCGTTCGCCGCGGTGCGCGCCTACGACGATATCGACGCGGCCCATGCCGGCGCGCTGGGCGGTGAGGAGGGCGCGGTGATGATCGCCGGCACCGGCTCGGCCGCCCTTGCCATCGTCGGCGGCAAGCGCCACCAGTGCGGCGGCTGGGGCTTCCATATCGGCGACCAGATGTCCGGCGCCATCCTCGGGCGCGAGCTGGTGCGCCGCACCGTCGAAGCGACCGATGGACTGGTCAGCGGCTCGCCGCTTACGGACGCGCTGCTGGCCGAGCTCGGCGGCAGCAACGACGCCATCATGGACTGGTCGTTCCCCAAGCCCGTCACCCCGGTCGAGTTCAAGGACAGGGACGGCAGCGAATTGCCCGTGACCGTCGGTCGCGCCCCGCAGGCCTATGGCAGCTTCAGCCGCCTGATCTTCGACTTCTACGAGCGCGGCGATCCGGTGGCCAGGGAACTGATCGCCCTCGAAATGACCTATGTCGACAACTACGTACGCTGGTTCAAGGCGCGGGGCGCCACGCGCATGGCCGCCACCGGTGGGGTCGGCGAGCGGCTGTACCCCATGCTCGTCGAACGCTATGGCAGCTTCATCGTTAAACCGCTCGGAGACAATCTCTCGGGTGCCGTCATCCTCGCAAAGCAGAATTTCGCCGCATGAACTACATCGAACGGAGAACCAAGAGCGTGTCCAGCCGCATCATTCCCGTCCAGCCCTTTGACTATGTGGTCTTCGGCGCGACCGGCGATCTGACCAAGCGCAAGCTGATCCCGGCACTCTATCACCGCTTCTACGACGGCCAGTTCGACGAGCAGAGCCGCATCATCGGCGTGTCGCGCACCAAATGGTCGGATGCCGATTTCCAGAAGGCGGCGCGCGACGATATCGCCCAGTTCGTCGAGAAGGACTACCAGGACGAGAAGATCATCGACCGCTTCGTGTCGACATTCTCCTACGTCGTCAACGACGTCACCGACGAGGCCAGATGGGGCGACCTGAGCGGCAAGCTGCGCGATGACCCCAAGGTGGTGCGCGCCTTCTATCTCGCCGTTGCCCCCGACCTGTTCGGCCCGACCTGCGAATACATCAAGAAGCAGGGGTATTACCGCCGCGACGCCCGCGTGGTCATCGAAAAGCCGCTCGGCCACGACCTCGCCTCCTCGATCGCCATCAACGACGAGGTCAGCCGCATCTTCGAGGAGGATCAGGTCTACCGCATCGACCACTATCTGGGCAAAGAAACGGTGCAGAACCTCCTGGCGCTGCGCTTTGCCAACATCCTGTTCGAGCCGGTGTGGAACTCGACGCATATCGACCATGTGCAGATCACCGTGGCTGAAACCGTCGGCGCCGGCACGCGCGGCTATTACGACGAGAGCGGCGCGCTGCGCGACATGGTGCAGAACCATCTGGCACAATTGCTGTGCCTCGTCGCCATGGAGCCGCCGGCTTCCGACGGCGCCAATGCGTTACGCGACGAAAAGCTCAAGGTGCTGCGCTCGCTGAAGCCGATCACCGCCGCCGACGTCGGCAAGATGACCGTCCGTGGCCAATATCGTGCGGGCTCGATCGATGGCCAGGCGGTGCCGAGCTACCAGGATGAGCTGCCCGAGGACAAGAAGGGGTCGAAGACCGAGACCTTCGTCGCCATCAAGGCCGAGATCGAGAACTGGCGCTGGGCCGGAGTGCCGTTCTACTTCCGCACGGGCAAGCGCCTGCCGTCGCGCTCCTCCGAGATCGTCATCCAGTTCCGCGATATCCCGCACTCGATGTTCGATCATGCCCAGGGCGCGCCCAAGCCGAACCGGCTGATCATCAACATCCAGCCTGACGAGACGGTGCAGCTCTTCCTGATGATGAAGGATCCGGGTCCGGGGGGCATGCGCCTGCGCGAGGCGCCGCTCGACCTGAGCTTTGCCCAGACTTTCCACGAGCGCACCCCGGAGGCTTATGAGCGGCTGTTGCTCGACGTCATTCGAGGCCAGCAAACGCTGTTCATGCGCCGCGACGAGCTCGAGGCGGCCTGGCACTGGATCGACCCCATCCGCAATGCCTGGGATGCCGCCAGCGACGCGCCGCAACCTTATGCGGCCGGCACCTGGGGGCCGTCGTCCGCCGTGGCGCTGATCGAGCGCGACGGCCGCACCTGGCACGAGGAAGGCAATTGAGTCCGAGCCGCCGGACCTTCAGCACCAAGCAACAGCTCGCCGACGCCCTCGCCGCGGTGGTGGCGTCCGACCTTGCGGCCGGTATCGCGGCCCGTGGCGCAGCCTCTCTCGCCGTTTCCGGCGGCACGACGCCGGTGATGTTCTTTGCGGCGCTGGCTCAGCACGCGGACGTGGACTGGGGCAAGGTGATCGTGACCCTGGTCGATGAGCGCTGGGTCGACGAATCCTCGGATCGGTCCAATGCTCGCCTGGTGCGCCAGCACCTGCTGCAGGACAGTGCGGCGGCCGCGCGCTTCGTACCGCTCTACCAGGGCGGCGACACCCCCGATGCCGAAAAGGCCGGCGCGGCGCAGGCCGACGTGCCGCGCCCGTTCGATGCCGTCATTCTCGGCATGGGCAATGACGGCCACACCGCTTCGTTCTTTCCGGGCGGCGATACGCTCGACGAGGCGCTGACCGCGACGGAGCCGGTCGTTGCCATCCGCGCGCCGGGCGCCGGCGAACCGCGGGTGACGTTGACG
The DNA here is from genome assembly GCA_023390785.1 of Pseudomonadota bacterium. Lineage (GTDB taxonomy): Bacteria > Pseudomonadota > Alphaproteobacteria > Rhizobiales > Devosiaceae > Devosia_A. Next base: position 3,681 of record JAEWCE010000262.1, on the reverse strand, counting down.
CTCAGTCAGCTTCTCGAGGCCCGCGCGCTCTATCTGCACATCGAAGGGGAGGGGAAGCTCGCAACGCTCGAGCAGGCTGAGGCAGAAGGTCCCGTAGAGGACATGCCGGTGCGTGCTATCCTGCGCGAGACCCAGACACCGCTGACCATCTACTGGTGCCCCTAGAGCGGACACCGATCCGAGGATCGGCACTCCGCTCCTGATCTTGTTTTTGTCGCGTTTCCACACCGGAGAACCGGTCCCCCTTCCTGGAAACGCTCCTAGGAGACCAAAATGTCTGTCCTCAAGGCTGTTCAGGACGTGACCGATCGGATCGCGGCACGCAGCGCCGACACGCGTCGGGACTACCTCAACCGGCTCGATGACGCGCGGCAGGCGGGCGTCTACCGCTCGGTGCTGAGCTGCGGCAACCTCGCGCACGGCTTCGCCGCCTGCGCCCCGGCCGACAAGGCCAGACTCGCCGGCAACCGCGCGCTGAACCTCGGCATCGTCACGTCCTACAACGACATGCTGAGCGCGCATCAGCCCTACGAGACGTACCCGACGCTGATCAAGGACGCGGCGCGCTCGATCGGCGCCACGGCGCAGGTGGCGGGCGGCGTGCCGGCCATGTGCGACGGCGTCACCCAGGGCCAACCAGGCATGGATCTGAGCCTGTTCTCGCGCGACGTCATCGCCATGGCGACCGCCATTGCGCTCAGCCACAACATGTTCGATGCCGCGGTGTTCCTGGGCATCTGCGACAAGATCGTGCCGGGCCTGCTGATCGGGGCCCTGAGCTTCGGGCATCTGCCGGCGGTGTTCGTGCCGGCCGGGCCGATGCCCTCCGGCATGCCCAACGACGAGAAGACGCGCATCCGCCAGCTCTATTCCGAAGGCAAGGTCGGCCGCGCCGAGCTGCTCGAGGCCGAGGCCAAATCGTACCATTCCCCGGGCACCTGCACCTTCTACGGCACCGCCAACTCAAACCAGATGCTCATGGAGATCATGGGCCTGCATCTTCCGGGCGCCAGTTTCGTCAATCCCGGCACGCCGCTGCGCGAAGCGCTGACGCGCGAGGCCGCCAAGCGCGCTTTGTCGCTGACGGCGGAAGGCAACGACTATACGCCGGTCGGTCACGTGATCAGCGAGAAGACCATCGTCAACGGCCTCGTCGGGCTGCATGCGACGGGCGGCTCGACCAATCACACCCTGCATCTGGTTGCCATCGCCGCCGCCGCCGGCCTGAAGGTCACATGGCAGGACATGGCTGATCTCAGCGAAGTCGTGCCGCTGCTCGCCCGTGTCTATCCCAACGGCGTCGCCGACGTGAACCATTTCCACGCCGCGGGTGGAATGGGGTTCCTGATCCGCGAGCTGCTCGAAAGCGGCCATCTGCACGAGGACGTCAAGACAGTCTGGGGCGAGGGCCTTTCCAGCTACACCGTCGAGGCGAAGCTGATCGAAGACAAGCTGAGCTTCACGCCCTCGCCGGAACGGTCTGGCAATGACAAGATCCTGGTGCCGGTCAAGCAGGCATTTTCGAAGAATGGCGGGCTGAAGCTGCTGAGCGGCAATCTGGGAAAGGCGGTGATCAAGGTCAGCGCCGTCAAGCCCGAGCATCGCGTCATCGAGGCCCCGGCCCGCGTCTTTCACAGTCAGCAGGGGCTCCAGGCCGCATTCAAGGCGGGCGAGCTCAACGGCGATATGATCGCCGTGGTGCGCTTTGCCGGCCCCAAGGCCATCGGCATGCCGGAGTTGCACAATCTGACTCCCGCGCTCGGCGTGCTGCAGGGCCGCGGCTTCAAGGTGGCACTGGTCACCGACGGCCGCATGTCGGGCGCGTCAGGCAAGGTGCCGGCCGCGATCCATGTGACGCCCGAGGCGGTCGATGGCGGCCCGATTTCCAAGATCCGGGACGGCGACCTGCTCCGCCTCGATGCCGATGCCGGGACGCTGTCCTTCATCGGCGACGAAAAGGAATTCCTCTCCCGCACGCCCGCCACCGAGGACCAGCGGCACGAGCACTACGGCATGGGTCGCGAACTGTTCGCCGGCTTCCGCGCCAGGGTGGGAACGGCGGATCGCGGCGCGAGTGTGTTTGGGTAGGGGCGGTGCGAATTTCCAGGTGACGGATCTGCAGTCGGGTCCTTCTCCTGCGCAGCGGGGGAAGGTGTCAGCGAAGCTGACGAAAGGGGGCGGCCACAGGCACCGAGTGTGGGGCCGCCCCCTCCACCGCCTGACGGCGGTCCCCCTCCCCCGCGGCTTCGCCGCAGGAGAGGATCGCCGACTGCGGAAGCCTTTTAGAGCGGCGCTCCACCGCATGGAGAGTCATCCGGCCTCGTCCCACGGCACCACGATGAGCTCAGGCCACACGCTCTTGGCGCGGGCACCCTTCGCCTCGTGTGCCGGTTTGTTTCGCAGCACCGGGTTGGGCACGATGCGGAACGAGAAGATGTCGTCGAGCCCGAACGGCGCGACCAGGGTGAGGCGATCGTCAGCCTCGAGCCGAACCCCCACCGCATGCGTCTTGCTGGCGTAGCGGCCGAGCATCTCGGCGGACGAGGTCAGCGGCGCGAACGGCACACCGAACTTCTGCGGAAACCACAGATGGACGCGCGCCTGGTTGCGCACCTGCACCGGCAGCGGCAGGCCGGCGAAGCGCCGGTCGAGCCGCTTGATCACGTGATCCTCGGCCTCGTAGCTCAAATCGCTGTCATCGAAGTACACCACGTCGATGTCGTTGATGCCGGTGTGGTCGGGCCGGCGGGTGAGCCGGTTCCAGACAAGATTATAAATGGCGCCAGCAACCAGCAGCGGCTCGGGCAACCCGTCCTGGCGCACGCCCTCGAGGACAGCCATCAGCAGCGGGCTCGAGCGGATGATCGCTTCGAGCGCGGCGCGCTGCTCTGCCTCACTGCGGCCCGAATATCTGAGATGGCTGCCGTCCTCCATGCCCGGAGGCTCCGCCGATTCTGGCAATTGTGTCAGCCCGGCGAGGGGGATCGCCGGCGGAAATAAGGCTGGGGGCCACAATTCCCGCGCCTTCGGGAATCTATTATGAGCGGCCTCCGGAGGGCCCCATGCGCCGATTGATTGCCATTTCCGTGACCGTTGCAGTGACCGTGCTGCTTGCTGCCTGCTCGACCGTGGGCATCAACACTGCCAGCAACGGACGCTCGCTCGATCCGCTGCGCGACGATGTGGCGAGCCTCTTGGTCGCGTTCGACCTGCCGCGCGGGCTTGGGCCCAACAACGCCGCCGGTCAGCTCTTCACCTTCGACGTCGCCAATGGCGGCCCGCAGGAGCATCTGCGCCTGTCGCTGGTGCCCGCCGACGCCGACCAGGTGGCCGGCAACCTGCCGCCGCCGGGCGACGGCCGCGCCTACTATCTCTACAATATCGCCGAGAACGACAAGCCGGCGATCCGTGCCGCCCAACAGGCGGCGCAGGCGCGCGGCATCTCCGCGTCGAGCATCCAGATCGGCGTCGTCCCGCACCTCTGCGGTGCCGGGCAGGTCGACAAGAACCTGCTCACCGTTTCGATCTACGGCGCCATCCCCGGCCAGACCCGGCTGATGCCGTTCATGAATCAGATGCCGCTCGCGGCCGTACTGCAGCAGCCGGGCAGCACCCAGCTCGCCATCTGCCAGGGCTAACGGCTCGTCAGGCGGCGCTGGTCAGCCGCCGCTGGTCCCGGCC